>DBTJ01000176.1:8373-26413 GCA_002306985.1 Verrucomicrobia bacterium UBA1319 | reverse complement strand
GCGTTCGGCCAGCTTGCGGACTTCTTCGGCCACCACCGTGAACCCGCGTCCATGCTCGCCCGCGCGGGCCGCTTCGATTGCGGCGTTAAGGGCTAGCATGTCCGTTTGCGCGGAAATCTGGCCGATCGTGTTGACGATCGTGGAAATTTCCATGGAACGTTCCCCCAGGCGCTTGATCTTCTTGGCGCCCGCTTGCACGTTCTGCCGGATGCGCTCCATGCCTTCGACGACTTGCTGCACCGCCTTGGAACCTTCCTCGGCCGCCTGGCGGGCGCGACTGGCCGCCTCGGTGGCGGAATTCGCGTTGTTGGACACCGCCTCAATGTTCGCGGCCATTTCCTGCACCGCGGTGGTGGTGTTGATAATTTCACCCGTTTGCTTCACCGAACCTTGGGAGAGTTGCTCGGAGGAGGCTTGGATTTCCGTGGCCGAGGAGGCCACGCGGTTGGCCGCGCCTTGCACTTCCTTGAGCAGGTCGCCGACGTTTTCCAACATCAAGTTCACCGCGTCGCTCACGTTGCCCAGCGCCCCCTCGGTCACCTTGGCCCGGACGGTCAAGTCGCCGTCGGAGGCGTCGGAAGTCACCATCAGCAGCTGCTGGATGCCCTCCTGCAAGCGCTTGTACTCATCGGTATCCTCCTTGGCTTTCACGCGGGCGTCGATCATGGAGTTGAAGTGCTCGGCCAGAAGGCCGATTTCGTCTTGGGTCATCACCACGGCGCGCGCGTTGTTATCGCCCTTGGCGATGCGGTCGGCCGTGTCGGCCAGCACGTTCAACGGGCGGGAAATACTGCGCGCGAGCCAGGTGCTAACGAGCAAGGCGAGCACGGCCAGAAGGCCGGACACCCCCGCCGTCCACCATAACATTTGGGTCAAAGTGGACAACGCCGCGTCTTGCGCCTCCTTGTATTCGTCTTCCCAGGCGCTGGCGCCGATCACCCAATCCCACGGCTCGAAGTAAGCCAGGGAGGCGAATTTCTGGCGCGCCTGCTTCAACCCCGCGCCGACGAACTGATAACGAAAAATCTCGGTCTTGCCGTCGGGCAACTTGCTCGCGCGATTAATAATGTCTTGCACGGGCTTGCCGCCGCTGGCGTCGGTGTCTTCCCACACCACCGCATTGTCCTTGGCGCCGCTTTGCGAAACCAGGTAGCGGCCGCGATTATCCCCCTTGGAACCGAACGCGAACAAATAGCCGGATTTGCCCAGCACGATCTTGATCATACTGTCATGCACCGCTTTGGTGGAATCGGTCATGTTCACCCCCACGAAGAGCATACCGATGACTTTTTGATGAGCCGAGTCCCAGATGGGCTCGTAGGCGGTGTTATGCCAGGCATCGACAACCTGCGCGCGGCCGCGGTAGACTTCCCCCTTGAGCACGGCGGCGATGACCGGGTTGGGCGTATTGTCGGCGTTGAGCGCCGGAATGTAGGTGCCCACGGCGCGGGTGCCATCGGTGCGTAGCACGGTGGTGGCCACGCGGATCATGTTACCCGCCTCGTCCATGCGCTGAAAAATGGTGGATTCACCGCCGGTATACCGTTTAGCTTCATCCACGACCTCGACCGGACTGTTCGTGGTGGTGATTTGGCCGAGCCAAGTGGCGCCCACCATCAGTTTGGGTAGCTCGACGCGAGTTTTCTGCTTGGTCACCTGGTTTTCCGCTTCCCACGGAACTTTATCCGCGTGCAACGAGATGGCGCCTTGCTTTTGCACCAATTCGCGCACCGTGGCCAAACTGTGACCGAGTTCTTTCCGGCTCAACGCCTCCGTGGCCACGCACATTTCATAGGAGGTTTTCACCAGCTTATCGGCCTCATCATAGGCCTGCTTGTTCAGCACGGTGGCCAACACGGGCGTCAACCGCGTTTTCTGGATGATCAAAATCGCGGTGAGCACCAGCACGGTCACCGCCACCATGCCGAAGCTTAGGATGGTGATTTTATTGCTGATTTTCAGGCTCGACATGAAGGAGGACGGCGCGGCGCCGTGGGGTTTGGGATCTTGAGTATTATTATTCATAAGGTCTGTCCTCGCCCGGCCCATGCCTGGTGGGGACAATATAAAGGGTTAAAAGTTGAGGGTCTTAGCTATTCAAGGCGGTTTCTCTGCCGAGCGCTTCCAAGAGCGCGACGCCGGCCACCAAAGTGATGGGTGGCCGACCTTCCGGCTGCCAGATGCCAGCGATGCTTGCGCCGCTCTCAGCCGAGGGGTGGGGTTGAATCTCGTTATCGGGCACGCTGATGACGCCTTGAATGGCATCCACCCGCAGTCCCACCAGCAAATCCCCGCGGCGCAACACCAGGATGGGCAGCGAGGGATCGTCCGCCACCGGCATCAGTCCCAGCCACGCGTCAATGACGACCACGGGCAGGATTTCACCTCGCAAACTCAGCACCCCGAGGATTTGTTCGCGGGAGCGGGGCACCCGCGTGAGCGGCTGGCCGGGTAGCACCTCGCGGACCAGATCGATGCCCAAGCCAAAAAGTTGCGCGCGGCGGCGAAACACCGCATGGCGGCCGAGTAACCCGCTGTTACCCGCGTGGGGCGCGGCCGCGTCTGCGGGGGTGACGGTGGAAATCATGATTTTTATCGGGGTCATCGGCGCGGCCGACTAACCGGCCAACCGCGCCAAGCTCTAGGTGATAGGGTTAGTCATTGGCAAGAACACGGTCCGTACTCAATGGAGATTTTTGGCGACCGTATCCGCCAGTTCCTGCGCTTGGAAGGGCTTGCAGATATAAGCGTTGGCCCCTTGCTTGAGCCCCCAAAATTTGTCGCTTTCCTGCGTCTTCGAGCTGACCAGGATGATGGGAATACGCGAAGTCTGGGCATCTTTCTTAATTTTACGACAGACTTGGAAGCCGTCCATACGCGGCAGCACTACGTCTAGGAGAATCAAATCGGGATTCTCACGTTGCGCCATCTGGATGGCTTGCTCTCCATCTGTGGCCACCACGACCGCGTGGCCCAGTTTGGAAATAGCGTCGCGCATGAGTTGCACTTCAGTGGGTAAGTCGTCGACGATCAGAATTTTAGACATATCGGGTTCGGATTTTTGAGTTGAACGGAGGTTATCTAGGTGTGTTTCTCGGGAGTGCTAACCGGTTCGCTGGCGTCGAATGGGACGGCGGCCGCGGCGCGGCCGACATATTCGGCGTTCGATCCGGTCAAAGTGGTACCCGTTTCCGGGCTGGCGACCACCGGCGTGGCCAACCCGTCGGGAATAAAAGCGGTGGCATCGCGGGATTCCGGCGCGTGGCCGAGCCCGGCAACTTCCGGCACGACGGCGGCCGAGACCAAACCTGCCCTTTCCGCCTCTCCGGTGGCGTTGGCGGCAAGTTCCAGGGCGGGAGTCGCCGGCGCTTGAATGGGAGCGGCGGACTCGGCCGCGGGTGACTCAATCAGCACCGGGCTCGCGGGGGCGGGACTCGCGGTCTCCAGGAGCGTTAAAACCGGTTCCGGAGCGGCTGGCGCGGAGGTTGGCGCGGACTCCGGGGTGGTGGCCGGCTCCGGCGGCGCCGTCATTACCGGGACGATGGGCGCCGCGTCGGCTGCCGGTTCAATGGCGGCAGCGGCAATTTCCTGGGACGGCGGGGCGACGGGGCTTTCCGCCTCGCGGGGCGATTCTTGGGCGACGAACCCCAGTTTGACGAAGCGATACAAGATACGGCACACCTCGAAAGCTTTCACGTTCAAAGCCCGCGCCAATTGCTCAACCGTCTGCCCCGGCCGGATCGCCTCCATAGCCTTCGCCTCGCCCGCCTCCAAAACCAGGTCTTTGCACTGGTCTTCCAGTTCGGGCGAAGGCGCAAGGCAAGCGTTCATTTCGGGAAACACTTTTTCCAGGGTGAACCAGTCATCCACCATGCGATAGCACGCCAGCAAGAGCTGGTTGACGGACACTTCGGTTCGATATTGCTTGGCGATCGCCGGCAGTTTCTTAAGCGGATGGAACGTGGCGTTGGTCTCGGGCGCTTTGAAAGCGCGCGCGAGGCACTTTTGCCCCTGGCAACGCAGCAGCTCGTCCAGATTCGCTCCCGGCGGCAAATGGCCGGCTTGGTCCAACGAAACAAAGAAGGGAATGCTTTGCTCTTCCTGGGCGCGCACGGCTTCGCCGATCTCGGGGTGAGGCACCGCCTGAAAATCGCACACGGCGCCCGCGCAATAATTGCGGGGATGATTCGTGGTGATGAACACCACCTCGCCTTTGTCGAGCAACGCCAGGATCGTCTCCTCGCCCGTTTCCAATCGGAGTTCGCCGGTCAACCGGCCGGCATTCAAGTGGCGCAACACGGCGTCCAAAGGCGCGAGCGCCGCCGGACAGCGCAAGCCCTCGGTGGCTTCGGGCGGGGCGCCGGTGATTTTGACCAGTTCGGCGCTCAAGTCGCGCAACGCATCCTTGCCCAACAAGCGGCCCAGATAATATTCCTCCGCCGCCTCTCCGGCGCGGGCGGACTCCCATTCGGGAATCTGGCCGGCCCGGGCGCGCAAATATTTCTGCAGCGCGAGGCGGAATTTGCGCCGCAAAGTGTCCGAACCGGGCGCGGTGGCCACGGCCTTGCGTTTGCGCGGGGCCTTGGCGCGGGGCGCGGCGGCCTCCTCTTCCTTCACCGCGGGCGCGGCGGCGGGATTGCTCTCCATCAAATTGATCAGGCGGTTCACCTTGTCCATGAACTCGCTCGGCACGGCGGCATCCTGGGGCGGCGCCGACTCGACGGGCGCGACGGCGGGAGAGGTGGACGTCTCGCCCAACTGCGCCAGGCTGTCTTTTTGCAGCAGGTGCCCGACCACCGCGTTGAGCACGCTCGGCGCGAACGGCTTGGTCAGGTAATCCGCCACGTTATTCAAATCGTGATAGAGCTGGCGAATCGCGTTACCGTTGCTGCTCATCATGAGCACGGGAATCTCCCAGGTCTCCGGCGAATTGATCAGGCTGCGGCAGACCTCCGTGCCCTGCATATCCGGCAGGATGTAATCCAGCAGGATCAAGCTCGGCTTATGCTGCGCGGCTTGAGCCAGGCAATCAGCCCCCGTCTCGGCGGTGATCACTTCATAGCCCTCCTGGCATAAAACCCGTTCCACCAGTTTGCGGATGGTCAGACTGTCATCCGCCACGAGAATTTTTGAAGCAGTGCTCATTTTATTTTAGCGATCCCCACTCAGCACCCGGCGTGCCACGGCCCGGCCCGGGCGAGCACCGGCGCCCATAAACCCCCGTTGTTTATTGAAAAAATAAAGTTGCGCGCCCGCCGCTCCCCCCGCTCGCCGGGCGCGCGGAGTGTGCGGTCGCGCGTCCCAAAGTGTGCGCATTCGCACACCTGTGCGCGCGTTTTCGCTCACCCCCCCCGGCGCGCTGGCCGGGCGCGCCGACGGAGGGGCCGCCACCCGCCGCCTCCGGGGCGCGCCACGATGTCTATTTTTATATGGCAATTTACACTGCACAGTGATACCAAGCATAATACCAATCAACCCCGAGATCGCCGCCGGGTTTCCCCCCAAGCGCGAAATCAGGGTTTATTCATCCTTCATTTAAAGGCGATTTCGGACGATAGTTCGGGATGGCAATTTGATTGAATGGCGCCGATTCGCGCGCGCTCACGGTTAACATTTGTGTTTGTATATGTGATCTATTATTACTTTCATATCCACTACTATATAGAGTGATGGAAAAAACAACCAAACCTTGCGGCAGGGGCGGGCTCGGGGGCCATGGCGAGCGGATTTTATTTCTGGACGATGAACCGGACTTAGTGACCACCACCCGGCTAATTTTACAACGCTATGGTTACGAGGTGAGCGCCTTCGGCCATCCGACGGACGCCCTACGGGAATTCCAGCGCCATCCCGATCAATTCGACCTGGTGCTCACCGACATGTCCATGCCGGACATGTCCGGGGTGGAATTCGCCCGCCGCATTCTGGACTTGCGCGCCGACATCCCCATTATCCTCGCCACCGGATACAGCGAGGAGTTGTCCCCGGATAAGGTGGCGAAAATGGGGTTTTGCGAAATGATCGCCAAACCAACCCCTCCCAGGCAAGTGGTCGAGATCATTGGCCGCACCCTCAAATACCGCGGCTGGCCGGCCTCCGACACCCCCCTTCCCCACCCCCCATTTCTTCCCCACCAGTCACCTTGACTTGGGGGGACGGCTTCGTTAACGTCTTGCGCATGAGTCGCTGGTTTTTTTGCCTAATCCTCGTCATAGTCCTATTGGCGGCCGCGCCGGAGCGCTGTCCCGCGCCCTTGATTTACCGGGCTGGCGAAGGCTGGTCCTATGAGTCGGTGGGCGGCGTTAAATGGGAGCGCGCCCGGGCCAAGGATCAATTGGAAGTGGCTCAGCAGGCCTATGATAAAAAAAGTTACCGGCTGGCCCTCAAGGCGGCCCGCCGAGTCGTCAAGCGCTGGCCCTTTTCCGATTACGCCCCCCAGGCCGAGTACCTGATGGGCCGCTGCTACGCCGCGCGCCACATGGACGAGAAAGCCTTCAAGGAATACCAGAAGCTCATCACCAAATATCCCAAGGTCGACAATTTCCAGGAGGTACTACACCAGCAGAATGAAATTGCCACCCGGTTTCTCGGCGGCCAATGGTTTAAATTATGGGGCTACATCCCCTTCTTCCCCTCCATGGATAAGACGGTGAAGATGTACCAGCAGATCGTCAAAAGCGGCCCCTATAGCGACATCGCCCCCCAGGCGCAGATGAACATCGGCAAAGCGCATGAGAAACAGCGGCAATACGCCAAGGCCGCCAAGGATTACGAATTGGCGGCGGACCGGTATCACGACCGCAAGGCCGTGGCCACGGAAGCCGTTTACAAAGCGGGCATGGCCTACAACAAGCAGGCCAAACGAGCGGAATACGACCAAAGCATCGCCGGCAAGGCCATCGCGACATTCACCGATTTCGACACCCTCTTTCCCGACGATCCGCGCGTGCAACAAACCCGCCAGATCGTCGCCTCCCTCAAGACCGAGCAATCGCGCGGCAGCTACGAAATCGCCCGGTACTACGAAAAACACCACCGTTACGACGGCGCCCTGATTTACTACAACGACACGGTCGCCAAGGACATTAACTCCGTTTATGCCGCCGAGGCCAAAAAGCGGATCGAAGTGATCAAGAAAATCAAAGCCGAACGGGAGGCCCGAGCCGCCGCGGCCAAGAAATAACATGCGCGCGCTGGCTTATCTCTGCACCCTATCCCTACTGCTGCTAGCCGGTTGCGCCGGCTATAAATTAGGCCCCACCAACGGCACCCACGCCGGGGCGCGCTCCGTGCAAGTGATGCCCTTTCAAAATCACACCATCGAACCCCGGCTCATCGACGCCGTCAACACCGCCCTGCGGCGCGGCTTCATGCAAGATGGCACCTACCGACTGGACACCCAGGGAGATGCCACCTACGTGCTCACGGGCGATATCATTCGCTACAACCGCGAAGCCGTGGCTTTCAAGCCCAATGATGTCATCAGCGTGGTCGATTACTACCTCACCATGACCGTCCACGTCGTGGCCACGGAACGCGGGACGGGCAAAGTCATCGTCGACCGGGAAGTCACCGGCCGGGCCACCATCCGGGTCGGCGCCGACCAATCCAGCGCCGAGCGTCAGGCGGTGCCCATCATGGCGGATGATCTCGCCCGCAAAGCGGTGTCGCTCCTGGCCGATGGCAGTTGGTAATCGGCCTTCCCGACAGCGGCCCGCGACCCGCAAAACCGGACGGATTTAAACCCTGAGCTTCCGCGCGGGTTGCCTGGCCCGCGCCGCTCCTTACTCGATCCTCCGCGCCCGCGCCCCCCCCGGAACAAGCAATGACAATTATTATTGTTAATTCGCCATAAAAGCGATAAGTTACGACTGGCAGCTGGTGAGGAATTAAAGGGTGAATCCGAGCCAACGCATGAAAATGATAAAGACTATATGGGGGGTGGCCTTGGCATTCATGCTCTGGGGCTGCGCCCAAGACCCGCCGCGCTACGAAGCCGTCGCCGTGGTCAGCTACCGTCCCCGCACCACCGACGAAAAGTTCGAAACCGCCTTCTTGCGCTCGGAAACGTTTCTGCGCATCGCGTTTGAAGAGTTGCCTCCCGCCGATGTGCGCGAATTTCAGGAATCGCTGGGCAAAAATATTTCCCGCGACGATGCTTTCCGCCGGTTCGTGCGTCAATTCTCCGCGCGCGTCGGAGCTAAAGCGCCCGAGATCGAAGTTTGCTTCTTACACACCGACCCCGCCCTCGCCTCCCTGATGGCCAACCACATAGTGGATGTCTATTTGAGCGGCCGCAGCGACCAAGCCCGACTCGTGCGCCGCGCCCATCCGCCTCAGAACCCCATTAAACGCTAGACGCCATCCCCCCTCGCCGGGCGACAAGCCGCGAACACGGCGCATCCCACCCGCCTTGCCCAATAAGTGGAACCTACTGATCTATCCGTAGGATTGAATACACTTTATGGCGAGCCATTTGGAGGTCCGGCAAGGCGCGAGCGAGAAAAGCCGCCCCAGTGGCCTCCGACCGGGAGAGCAACGCCGCCGGGCAGCCAAAGGGCCGTCAGAAAATGTAGGGTTTCCTACGGATTGTTAAGCATTCAATTCAATTTGTTAACTACTTTATCAAACCTACAACCGCGCGCGTGTACCATAAAAAAAGCGGCGTGCGAGGACACGCCGCTTCCGGTTTTTAGAGATATCTAAAAGGTTTTATTTCTTGTCGTCAGCCGGTTTAAGCTTCGCCGCTTCTTCCTTCTCGGCGTCTTCTTTCTTGATGACCTGGATTTGTTCGCCCTTTTTCATCTGCTCGGCGGAGGGCACTTTGATGATGTCGCTGGTGACGGGTTTCACCGGGGTGGGCGGCGCGGCGGGGGTGGGCGGCTTGACTTCGAGCAGTTCGATCTCGAAAATCAACACGGCATTGGGGCCGATTTTGCCCGCTCCGCCTTCGCCGTAACCGAGCGCGGAGGGAACGACGATTTGGAATTTCGCGCCGGGCTTCATGAGTTGCAAGGCTTCGGTCCAACCTTTGACCACGCGGTTTAGGCCGGTCGTGAAGGGTTGGTTCCGCTTATAGGAGCTGTCGAACTCGACGCCATCGATGAGGGTGCCGCGATAGTTCACCACGACGGTATCGGTGGCTTTGGGAGCGTCGCCCTTGCCTTCGGCGAGGATTTTGTACTGCAAGCCGCTGGCGGTGGTGATCACGCCCGCCTCGCTTTTATGCTTCTCGAGGTAAGCTTCGCCTTCGGTTTTATTTTTCTCGCCTTGGGCTTTGCGCTTGGCGGTCATCCGCTGGCGGACGTCCTCTTGCAACGCCCGGCTGATTTCCATCGCCTGGGTTTCCGATAGCAAGCATTTGCCGCCGATGGTGTCTTTGATCCCGCGCAAAAGCAGATCGAGATCGACATCCACTTCCTGGTTCGTGAAATTGCGCCCCAAATTCATCCCGATGGTATAACTAAACTTCTCTTTTTGAGTTTTTAACTCCGAGGCGGCCGCTTCCTCCGCGCCTTGCGCGAAGAAGGGCGCCAGTACCAACCCGCAGGCAATAATAATGAATTTTTTCATATTTTTCAGACTTACTCCAATCGTTTGGGATATAAAAGCCAATGAAACCGCATTTCCGCAAGTCATTTCGCAGGCCAACGGACGGTCCGCCAGCCGAATTTCGGCTAAGGATTTTCCGCCAACCAGGCGCGAATCGCGGGAGCCTGGCTGTTTTGAGGGTCCAACTCCAAGACTTTCCGGTAATGCGGCTGGGCCATCGTTTTTTGTCGGAGCGCGCGCGCGTAGAGGTTGCCCAGCAGTAAGTGCGTCCGCCAATCTCCCGGCCGGGCGGCCGAAGCGCGCTCCCATTCGGTGGCGGCGTCCCGCGGATAATTGGCCTTTTGGAGGGCCAGGCCGAAATTAAACCGGGCCTCGAAGGAATCCGGCTCGATGGCCAGCGCGTATTCGTATTCGAGCAGCGCCTGCGGCAGCAAGCCCGCCGCTTGCGAAGCCAGCCCCAGATTATACCGCGCGTCGAAGTAAGAAGGATCCACCTGCGTGGCGCGCCGATAGGCCGCCACCGCCTCATCCCAGCGTCCATCTTTCTGCCATTGCGCGCCCTCGCGGAAAATCTCGCTGGCTTGCCCGCGATTCCCCGTGGCGGGCGCCGCGGGCGCGCGATACGGATACCCACCCGGCTTGATCGCGGGTTTGACCGCGGCAGGGCTGGACGCCGCGGGCGGGTTCGCCGGGGCTTCGCTCGCCACCGCCACCTCGACTGGTTTGGCTTTCTGCGGCTCGGGCTTAAGCTCCGCCACCTCTTTGGGCGGCGGCGCGACCGGTTCGACGGTCGCCGGCTTGGCCTTTTCCACTTTAGGCGCTTCCACGCGGGCGGGAATGGCGTTGGTAACGGATGGTCTGGGAGTTAGGACCAACCGACCGGGCGCTTTGCGAGGTAATTCGGATGGCGCGTTGGTCGGCGGCGCGGGCGTTTTCCGAGGCGTCAAAACCAGTTCACTCGCCGTCACGGCATTGGTGGGCGCTACCGCCGGCGTCGGCTCCACGGCTTTCACCACCGGTGGCGGCGCGACGGTGGGCGCGGGTTTGGTTAAGACCTGGGCTGCGAGGTTAGTCGCAACTAAAGGCGAATTGGCGGCCCCCACATTGCGCGGAACCGGGCGCAACGAGGCGGGCGTCAATTCCAATTCCAACTTGGCCGCCAGCGCTTGCACTTCTTCGAGGTTGGGCGGTGGCGGATTCAAGGCGGCGTATTGACGGTACTTCTGGAGCGCCAAGGCGTGGTTTTTCGTATATTGATGCAACACCACGGCCTGGTTAAGCAACGCGGGCGCATAATTCGGTTGGTACTTCAACGCCTCGGTAAAGTGGTTCAACGCCTCGGCATAGCGGTTTTTTTGGATGGATATCGTGCCCAAAGCATTCCAAGCCTCGGCGATGTCCGGCTGCAATTTTAAAGCGTTGTTCAAGGGAACCACGGCGAGGGCGGGTTGCCGCAAACGCAGGTGCGCCAGCCCCAGCTTTAGCCAGCCTTGCGCGACATTCGGCTGCAGGAGCGTGTAGCTGGTCAGCTCAGGCAGCGCGGAAACGGGATCATTGATTTCCAGGAAGAGACAACCCAGGTTAAAATGGGTGGCGGCTAAATTGCGGTCCAGGCTCAACGCTCGCTGATAGGCGAGCCGCGCGGCTTCGAACTGATGGGCGCCGTGGCAGGCTAATCCCAAGTGGTTCCACGCCTGGGCATTGCGTGGCAAAGCCGCGGTGGCGAGCTTAAGTTTCTCGATCGCCAAGCCGAACTTGCCCTGTTGAATCAACTCATCGCCTTGCAGCAAGGCTTTAGGTCCGGAAGGCGAACAGCCGGCCGCCAACACGGCGCCCAGCAACGCCGCCGCCAGGGAATGCCTTATCCTCGTTGGGAAAAGCTTTCCACCCGCCCGCCAACCGCGATAAACCATTTGCATTACCGCTGTGGTAACAACCCGCTTGGCAGGCGTCAAGCAAAGCCCGGACGCGCGCTGGCGGGAGGAACGCGCGCGCGCCAACGGGAGCCGGCGTTGGCAAACGATCCGGGCGAATCAAACTGGGGCGGCCGTTTTCAAGGCATGCCACAAAGGCCAAATAGCCACGGGTTTGGCGAGGGTTTCCTGGATGCCATGGCTTCGCAAACGTTCGGGCTCGATAGAGGCTACACCGGAAGTGAGCAACACCACCCGGGCCGGACTGAGGGCCAAGTGCTTAAGCAACTGACGCGCCAAGCCCCACCCGTCGACTCCCGCCATTTGTTCCGCGACGAAGATCAAATGGAACGGGGTATCGGCCACCATTTGGCGTTTGATTTGGCTCACCGCTTGCTCAGCGTTCCCGGCGACGTCGTAGGGCACCCCCGCCGCCGCGATCAGTTGCCCCAAGGCTTCGCGGGTGGAGGCATGCTCATCCACGACCAGCACCCGTAGCGACCCCGCGGGGATGGCGGGACAGGAAGCCAGCAGCGGCTCGGACTGTTTTTCCAACGGCAGGGTGAACCAGAAATCGGACCCGACGCCAGGCGTGCTCGACACTCCGATGTGGCCGCGCAAAAATTCCGCCAATTGCTTGGCGATGGCCAAACCTAAACCGGTGCCCCCGTACTGGCGCGTGTCCGAGGTGTCCACTTGCAGGAACGGCTGGAATAGTTTGGACACAAACTCCGGCTGAATTCCGACCCCGGTGTCATGGATGTTGAATCGAACCACCGCCTGGGTGGCATGCTCGCTTTCGACCTCCACGCGAATCACGACCTCGCCTTGTTTGGTAAACTTGATGGCGTTGTCAACCAGCCGGGTAAGAATCTGGCCCAGACGTTCCACATCCCCGCCCACTAACGCGGGCAGCCGGGGCGAAATCCGGCATACCAACTCCAATTGTTTAGCCTGCGCGCGCGCGACAAAAGAAGCGGCCCACTGCTCCACCGTCTCCGCGAGATTGAACTGCGCGGTTTGCGGCATCAACTGTCCGGCGTCGATCTTCGCGAAGTCGAGGATATTGCTAATAATCGAAAGCAATCCTTCGGCGCTGGTATTGAGGGTTTCAGCGAAGTCGCGCTGTTCGGGGGTGAGTTCCGTGGAAACCAACAATTGCGACATGCCCATGATGCCGTTCATGGGGGTGCGCAATTCATGACTGACGGTGGCCAAAAACTCGCTCTTAGCCCGGCTGGCGGCGTCCGCCGCCTCTTTGGCTTGCTCCAACTCCCGGTTTTTGATCTCGAGCTCCGAACGCTGCCGTTCAAGCACCTGACGAGCCGACTCGGCCGCCACTTTGGCCGTTTCCAATTCCCGGTTATTGATTTTGAGCGACGCGCTTTGCTGTTCGAGCAACTGGTTGGCCCGGCGCAATTCCTCATACAGCTGAACCTTGGAAATGAGCATCGCGGCGCGGCTGGCCAGGGTGTTCAAAAAATCGTGGTCTTCCTGTTTGAACTGGCGCGGCTCGCGATCGAGGGCGAACAGCACACCATCCACCTGCTCGCCGTTCAAGAGGGGCAAAATGAAGTAGGCCTTGATGGCGATCGCGGGAAAAAGCGACTGCACGCCCATGGGATCTTGGGAGGCATCCGGAATGACCAGCGACTCCTTGTTTTGCATGATCCAATGGAGCAGCGTGCCCGCGACGCAGCATTGGGCGGGCACCAAAGCGAGGGGCTCCTGGCCGTCGATAGTGGTGGCGCCCACGAGAAACTCCCCGCTTGAAGGCTCCCAGAGCAAAATGCAAGCCCCCGCGCTGGCGGGCAGCAAACCGCCGGCGGTTTCCACAATCTTACCCAAGGCGCAAAACAACTGCCCCGGCTCATCCACCACCAACTGGATTTGGGCGATCGCGGCCTGCCGCCGGTATTGCAATTCTAAACGCTGCCGCTCGATTTGCAGCGCCAATTCGGCGGCTTTTCGTTCGGAGATATCGCGGATGACCGTGATCATCAGGGTCGGGTCCTCATCCGCCGCGGAACGGTTAAAAACCTCGGCGTGAAACTCCCGGCCGTTGCGCTTGAGCGCGACCGCGTCGAAGGATTTAAAATTGCCGAGCACCAGATTGTCGCCCAACGCGCTCCGGCAGCTCGCGGCCATGAAACTTTGCAAGGTTTTGCCGATGATTTGGTCCGGATGATCGTACCCCAGCAACGTCGCCAAGTTCTGGTTGCAATCCGCGATGACGCCCTTCTTATGGAAAGCGATGCCTTCGGAAGTGGCCTCCGAAAGCCGCCGGAAGCGTCCTTCGCTATGGCGGCTAACCGAGGTCGCGTCCTCCAGGGACCGACACTGGGCGTCGTGGTTCAAGACCATCCAACGTTCGCGCCGACAAGCCAGGAGCCGCCCACCGTGCATAAACGCCGAGAGCGCGGACGCTCCCAGAATGCCCACGCCCAAAGGCCATCCTTCACTCGGACTGCGGTGGGAAAACGCGAAAAACAGCCACCCGGCGACCGCCTCCGCCAGCACCACCGAAAGCCATCCCCGCGAAAGAAAAATGCCGCCCGCCGCCATGATGATCAACATGATGTTGATGGTCTGTAGCACTAGGCTACGCTCGTCGGCGGCATGCAAATACAATTGCAAAAAGCAATTCAGCAACAGCAAACCCGCGGCGAAGGCGCCCAGCGGATGCGCCCAGCGAGCGCCCGTCCGCCGCCAGCCCGCCGCTAAATAAAACAGCAATAGCAGCGCGGCCGAGATGCCCGCCACTTGCAGCACCGGCGATTGCGGCGAGAAATGCTCCCGGTACCCCGCGTAGCCGGAGCACAACACCATGAGCAGAGTGGCAAAAGCCAGCGCCGGGCGCAAATGGCCCAGCACCACTTCGTTGACAGCCGCCCGCAAATCTTGCTCATTGAGCGGGCGGTTCTCCGCGGGCTCGTTCGGGCCTTGCGGTTCGATAGTATTCAAGCTTGGCATGCCGGGATTACCTGACGAAAGTCTCGCGTCTCCTTGGTTTCAAACGACCGGGCTGCCGCCGGATTTTGCCTCGCGGCCAGGGCGCGGAGGCGGCGTTTTCCAACCGCTCGATCAACCCTTGCCTTCCCTTTTGGCGATGCGGTATTTCATCACGAACGCCAGGGATTTAACCGTGAGTTCGATGAACAAGAACGGTTTGGCGATCAGATCGTTGCCGCCGCTCAAACTAGAGCGCGCCCGACTTTCGAAGTCGGTCATACCGGTGACAAACACCACCGGCGTGGCCTGGTTGGCGGGCATGGCCCGCAATTGAGAGCAAAGCTCGAAGCCGGTCATGCCCGGCATATCCACATCCAACACAATTAAATCGTAGCTGTTTTTTTCCACCAATCCCAACGCCACCGTGGGGTCCTCCACCGCTTCGGATTTCAATTGCCCCTTGTCCAAAGCGTAAACCACCGCCCGGCGGGAAATCACCTCGTCATCCACCACCAATATTTTCGCCGGCGGGGAATCCATCAAGCTGGCCCCCTTGCCTTTTTCAAATAGCACCCCCAGGAAATCCATACTGTGAGCCAGCGTGCGGGTGGTGGACAAAGTAATGTTTTTAGGCTTGTCGTTGAGCTCCTTCAAAAAAGCCTCCAGGGCCGAGCCCATCTGCGCGATATTTTGCAGGCCCACAATCGCGGCGTTGCCCGTGAGCGCATGCACCTTGCGATAGAGCTCGAGCAACTGGGACATGCGGGACGTGTCGTCCCCGCCCTTGAGAAAATCATGCAAATTGCGGCGCAGTAAATTGAGCGTTTCCGGCGTCGACTCCAGGAAGGATCGCATCAATTGCGTCTGAAATTCGGCGTCGTGATCCACGCCCGCCGCCGGGGGCGTCGCGGACGCCACCGGCGCGGCCGGCTTGGCCGGTTCGGGTTGAGGAAAGTGGATGCCACCCCGGCTCGGCGCCGGCGCCGGCGCTGGCGGCACCGGAGCGCCGAAGGAAATCCCGGCCTTCGGATAACGGAGGGGCGGAGCGGACACTGGCGCGGCGGGCGCCACCGCCGGCGCGGGCGCGGGCGCGGGTGGATACGCGCCCGGCTGACCAGTCCCGGCGGGGTCAACGCCGGTCATGCTGGGAAAAAGCGCCTGGTTAAACGCATCCACGATGTGCTTGGGGGTAATGGCCGCTTTATTATAGACCTGGGTGGCCCCCGCTAGCACGGCTTCCTGCACCATGTTCGGTAAGTACGCGTTGGTGAACACCAACACGGGCATAGTCTGAAATTGTTTCTGGGCGCGGATCTTCTTCAAGATCTGGATGCCATCCATCTTGGGCAGCATCAAATCCAACAGCACGGCATCCGGACGGACTTCGTGAATCCGGTAGAAACCGGTTTGCCCATCTTGGGCGATTTCCACTTGAAACCCTTCTTTGTCCAACCGGCTCCGATAAATGCTGGCGATGATCGGATCGTCCTCAATGATTAAAACTTTAGTCATAGACACCGCCGGCATTTAGCCGGCGCTCACTGTTTTTGGTATTAACTAGTATGATACTTCGCGAGAAAAACCCGAATCGTTTCAAATTCCCGGTTCACCCGCGCCAGGGTTTCCGGAGCTCGCTCAAGCGAGCCTTGGATGGCCATGGTTTCCAGCTCCTTGAGCGGCGCGTAAACACGGTTCATGCCGCAGGTGGCGCTAGCGCCCGCGCTGCTATGCGCCAATTGTTGAACTTCCTTGCAGGACCGGTTGTCCACCGCGACTTTCAATTTCCCCAGTCGGCTCTCGGTCTGGGAAAGATACAAATCCACCAATTCCCGCAGGCTGTTTAAATCGTTATTGGAAAATTCCATCAGCCGCTCCATATCCACCGGCGGTTCCGTCACCACCGCCGGACTGGCGGCAACGGGAGCCGCCACCACCGGGGCCGGGGTGAAAACCGGAGGCGACGGCATCAAACCCGTCCCGTGACCCGCCGCAGCGGGCCGGGTTTGCCGGGGCGGCAGCGCCGCGGGATCGCCGCCATTGCGGCGTTGCAAAACGGCCGCCCCCCAATATTCCAACGCTTCCTGCAAAGCTTCCGAGCGCACCGGCTTGCTTAAAAAATCATCCATGCCCGCGCCCAGGCATTTTTCCCGGTCTCCCGGCATGGTGCGGGCGGTCAAGGCAATGATAATCGACGCCCGCGGCAGCTCGGTGACGGCCAATTTTTCCAATTCCAGATGTCGGATGCGTTGAGTCGCCTCCAAGCCGTCCATCTTGGGCATCTGAACATCCATGAACACCAAATCATACGTCTCTTTTTCCAGCGCCTGAACGGCTTCCAAACCATCATTGGCCACGTTCGCCTTGTAGCCCAGCCGTTGCAGTAAACTGAGCAGCACCTTCTGGTTGATGTTATTATCATCGGCCACCAGAATGCGCATGGGCAACCGGCTGGCCAGCATCGACGCCGCCGAGGCCGCGGGCGAACGTCCCGCGGGCGCGAGTGTTTTCAACGCGGCGGCCGGCGCCAAGGGAGAATCGACCCGGGCTTTATCCAGCGCACGTCGCAAGGCCGCGTGCAACGAAGCCTTTTTCACGGGTTTATTCAGGGCCGTGGTGAAAATACCCGGCAAAGCCTGCAAAGCGGGATTACCTTTACCGGCGGGCGCCAGCAGAATCAGGGGGCAGGCCGGCTTGCCCTGCCGCCCAGCCATCGCCGCGGTCAAAGCGGGGATATCGACTCCGGGCAGGCTGGCGTCGAACAGCACCGCGTCACACCCCCCGCCGCGGGCAAGCAGCTCAATCGCTTGGGCGCCGGAGCCGGCCTCGCTAGCCACCACCCCCCAGGGGCTGACAATCTGGATGACCTGTTCGCGCAAGGACGCGCAATCGTCCGCCAGCAGCAAGCGCAACCCCTTCAAGCGGGTATCGGGCGGGATCGGAGTCGCGCCTGCCACCGGTTCACCAAGCTGCAATTGCAGGGTAAACAAGAACGTGGAACCTTGGCCATAAACACTTTCCACCCACATGCGACCGCCCATCATCTCCGCCAAACGTTTGCTGATGGCCAGCCCCAAACCGGTGCCGCCAAATTTGCGGGTGGTCGACGCGTCGGCCTGGCTGAAAGACTGGAATAAACGGCCGATTTTCTCGCTCGGAATGCCGATGCCCGTGTCGCGCACGCTACACCTTAGCCGCAAACCTTCGGCGTTGGGAGGCGCCTCCAACGCGATGTGGATGGCGATTTCGCCTTTGGCGGTGAATTTGGCGGCGTTGCCTATCAAGTTGACCAGAATCTGGCGTAAGCGCGTGGCGTCGCCGCACACCCATTCGGGCACGCCGTCTTCCACCACGCCGGTGAGATCCAGGCCTTTTTCTCCCGCCTTGGCCCCAAGCAAATCCAGCACTTCCTCCAAACAAATCCGCAACTCGAAGGGGCGGCATTCCAATTCCAATTTGCCCGATTCAATTTTCGAGAAATCCAAAATACTATCGATGATGTTCAACAGGGCGTCGCCGCTGGAACGCATGGTCTCGACCAAGTCCCGCTGCTCCGGCGACAACTCGCTTTGCAGCAATAGGCCGGTGAGCGCGATGACGCCATTCATCGGCGTACGGATTTCATG
>DBTJ01000176.1:5600-8111 GCA_002306985.1 Verrucomicrobia bacterium UBA1319 | reverse complement strand
ATTTCATGGCTCATGTTGGCCAGAAACTCCGATTTGGAGCGGGTTGCCGATTCGGCCGACTCAGCCGCCTGCCGGGCGGCCACGAGCTCCTCGTGGGACTTATTCAGCAAATCCTGGAGTTGTTTGTTGCGTAAGGCGGCCCGGACCCGCGCGCGCAACTCGGCGGGCTGAAACGGCTTGGCGATAAAATCCGTCGCCCCCAATTCAAAACCGCGCACCTTGTCGTTCAAACTATCCCAGGCGGTGACCATAACGATGGGGGTAAACATAAGTTCGGGATCCGCGCGCATGAGCCGAAGCACTTCAAAGCCATTCAGGCTTGGCAATCCCACGTCGAGCAGGATCAAATCAAATTTCGCCTCCTTGATCCGCTCAAGCCCCTTTTCCCCGTCTAAAACGGAAACCACCACGTCCAAGTCTTCGCGCAGACTTTCGCTTACGATCGGCTCCATCTCGGGGGAGTCATCGATGAGCAGAATTTTCGCGGACAGCGACTCGTTCATATATTTGATGCGACGCCTGGCCAGAAGATCATACACCGCCTTGCCGACGCTCCGCCGCCAGCGCCTTTTTAACCCGCTCAAATTCGTCCCAAATGCTTTGCCATATCCCGTGTAAATTCGCGGTCTCGCCCGCGCGCGATTGTTTCTCCAGTTCCGCGCACAACCCGGCCAGGTGCCGCGCGCCCAGATTGCCGGCGCTACCCTTGAGGCTGTGCGCCTGGGAAGTCAATTGTGTCAGGTCTTTGCCGGCAAGCGCGCTTTTCATCCGTTCCAACCGGGGAGACGCGTCGGCAATGAACAAATCCACCAATTCGGTCACGGGATCCGGCTCCCCCGGATCTTGCAACTCGCGCAACCCCTGCAGCACCGCCGGATCGAGGGGGGGCGGCAAAATGGGGGCCGACCGGACCGCCGGCGCCTCGCCCGGCGCCGAAGCCGCCGGGTTCTCCCGGGTAAAGAAACCTTGGGCGCGCTCCAGCACCGCGAGCAAATCCGCCATCTGCACGGGCTTGCTGATGTAATCGTTCATGCCCGCGGCGAGGCACTTTTCCCGGTCACCCTGCAAGGCGTGCGCGGTGAGCGCGATCACATAACAGCCATGGCGATCTGGCCCCCAGGCGCCATCCGCCTCTTTTTGACGCAACCGGCGGGTGGCTTCATAGCCGTCCATTTCGGGCATCTGGCAATCCATGAATACCACTTCGTAGGGAATGCTTTTAAGCGCATCAAGAACTTCCAAACCGTTGGCCACCGCGTTGGCCGCGTAACCTAGTTTACTCAGCTGACGTAAAGCGACTTTTTGATTCACGGGATTGTCTTCCGCGAGCAAAATTCTCATGGTTTTGCGCCTTTCACCCGTATCGGCGGCGGGCGCCGGGGCGGGAGTGGCATCCGGCCGCTGGGTTTCCGCGGAGACTTCCTGCGCGGCCATTACGCTCGCCAAACAATCGTAAAGCCGGGATTTTTTCACCGGTTTTACGAGAAATGCCTCTAGGCCGGCTTCGTTGATTTTTTCCTGATCCAGCCGGTGCCCCATGGAGGTAAGCATGATCAATCGCGTCCGGTTGATCGCGGGATCGGTCTTGATGCACTTAGCCAGCGTGACCCCATCCATTTCAGGCATTTGCTGATCCAATATGGCTACGTCAAAAGCCTTGCCACGCGCGGCGTTAGCCCGCATACAGGCCAGCGCCTCAACCCCGCCGGAGCATTCCTCGCATTCCAAGCGCCAGGATCTGACCTGGTAACGCACAATCTGGCGATTGGTGGCGTTATCATCCACTACCAGTACTCGCAAGGCGGCCAGGTTCACCGGCGCCAGGGCGTCTTTCTTCACCTCTGGCTGCTTGGCCAGGTTCATTTCGAACCAGAAGGTCGAACCCTTATCGAGCGCGCTATCCACCCCGATTTGGCCGCCCATCATTTCCACCAATTGCTTGGAAATTGCGAGCCCCAAACCCGTCCCGCCATATTTACGAGTCATCGATCCATCGGCTTGGATGAAGGCCTGAAAAATCAAGGGTAACGCCTGGGCGTTGATGCCGATACCGGTGTCGACCACCGAAAACCGGATGCGCGCATGGGTTTCAGTTTGGTCCTCCAGCGTCACCTTCACTAAAATCTCGCCTTGCTCGGTGAACTTGACCGCGTTGGTCATGAGATTGAGCAACACTTGCCGAATCCGGCCGGGGTCGCCTACCAGGGTCGCCTTTAAGTCGGGTTGAAGCCAGAGCGCCAGTTCCAGGTCTTTGGCTTGCGCGCGTGGCGCCACCAAATCGACCGCGCTTTCCACCATCTCGACCAGATCGAAACCGATCTGCTCGAAGCGCAGTTTTCCCGCCTCGATTTTGGAAAAGTCGAGAATATCGTTGATGACCGTCAGCAAGGCATCCGCGCTGGACCGAATCGTATCGGCAAAATCCTTTTGCTCGTCGTCCAATGGGGTTTCGATGAGCAAACCGGCCATACCGATAATGGCGTTCATGGGCGTGCGAATCTCATGGCTCAT
>DBTJ01000176.1:2949-5343 GCA_002306985.1 Verrucomicrobia bacterium UBA1319 | reverse complement strand
TGGCTCATATTGGCCAGAAATTCGGATTTCAAGCGGGTGGACTCCAGCGCCGCGTCCCGGGCCAATTCTAGTTCCGCCTCCGCTTTCTTCAGTTCGGTGATATCCTTGGAAATGCCAATCGTGCCAATAATGGCCCCATCTTTGTTACGGAAAGGCATTTTGGAGCTGATGACATAGGTCACCCGCCCATCCGGCCAGGTTTCCCGCTCAACTTTGCCCAACAGGGGCTGGCCCGTCAAAATGATGCGTTGCTCGTCCTCAAAAGCTTGGCGGGCATGCTCCTCGGTGAAAAAGTCAAAATCCGTCTTGCCGATGGCGGCATCCGCGTTTTCACATTGGAACATCCTAGCCATGGCCTGGCTGCAGCGGATAAAACGGGATTTAACATCCTTGAAATAGACCGAATCCGGCACGTTATCCAGGAAGCTGCGGAGTAATTCCCTTTCATAGGCCAAATCCTCCTCGGTCTGCTTTCGGTCGGTCACATCCCAAAAAATCCCCTGCGTGCCCAATATTTCGCGCTCGAAGTTGACGATGGGCGACTTGACCACGTGGACATAGCTTTTTTGGCCTTGAGCCCGATGATGAGCTTCCACCGTCTCGAAGGTTTCCCCCGTCCGCATGATCTTTTCATCATCTTGCTGGTACTTGCGCGCCAAATCCTCGGGAAATAAATCGAAATCGGTTTTGCCCAGAATCGCTTCCAACGGCTTGCCGATGGATTCGCAAAAGCGCTTATTGGCGAAGGTAAAGCGGCCCTTTTGATCTTTGCGGTAAAGGTTTTGGGGAATCGACTCCACCAACGAATGATAAAAAAGCTCCGATTCCTTGAGCGCATCCTCGGTCCTTTGGTTCTCCACCAAGGTGCGAGAAAGTTCGAGCAAGTTTTTGCGATACTCCAATTGGCTAACCATTTGATGCGCGATAATTTTCAGCGCCTCGATTTGCCCGGCATCCAGCGTTTGCGGCGTGCGCCCCATGACGCAGAGCGCGCCTAAAACGAAGCCGTCGAGATTGATCAATGGCACCCCAGCAAAAAAACGAATCGGATCAGCTCCCTGTAACAGGGGATGCCGCCGAAATCGCTCCTCGGCCGTGGTATCAGGTATCATCAACATCTCCTTGCTGTGAACCATGACCTCGCACAAGGAAGCGTCACGTGGAACTTCCTCCAATTCAATCCCTTGGCGGGCCACAAACAAAACCTTATCCCGCTCGACAAGACCCATGCCCGACTGCGGTACTCGCGCCGTCCAAGCCGCTAGCCGAGTCAAGTCGCTAAACACCGTTTCGGTCGGGGCTTCGACGATTTCATACCGGCGTAACGCCTCCAACCGCGCCAGCTCATAAGTCTGAATCGAAGCGGTCGATTCGGAACTTGCTTCAATTTTCGCGGAATCCAACGAATGCATTCGCCTGATATATCGGCATATCTTCCAAATAAGTTAAGCCCAAAGCCTCTCTATAGTGAGAGTTGCAGGTTTACCGAAGCGGCCGCACTCGTCCGAACTCGAGCGCCGTTGCGCCGGGCGTTTTTTTACGGTCTCCACCTGAGCAATTTTTCGAATGAACCCGTCTCCTGGCCGACGGAAATACCAGCGAATAACTTGCAGCAAATAATTAATCACAAGGTATTTAGCGTTAAGATACGCGCGCGCATCGAACGGTGTTACCGATCTCAGCTGACGTTGCCTTTTTGCGATCCACTCTTGGTGAAGTTAGGTTAGCACAATTCCCGGGTTCTGGGCAAGTCTTGCCGATTCGTCTTTGAACCTTTATTGTAGGAGGCATGGCTTTACCTGTTATCGACCCCGAACAAATGCGGGCTTGGGAAGCTGCCGCCTGGGCGGCGGGCCGCTCCCAAGATGCGGTTATCCGCCAAGCGGGCCAAGCCGTCGCCCGACTCGCCGAACGCCTAACCAAAAGCGGGGCCAATATTTTGATCCTCGCCGGATCGGGCCATAACGGAGACGATGCTCGGCGAGCGGGAGAAGCCCTCCGAGATCGCGCGGTGCTGCGCTTGGACGTCGCCGACCCTAAAACCTCGCAACCCGCTATAAAAGAACAACTTCAAACCCGGCCAGCTTTAATTATCGACGGCTTGTTCGGCCTGGGTTTGAACCGGCCATTAAGCGAGCCTTGGGGGCAACTGATCGAGTCGGTCAATCAAAGCGGCTGCCCGATTTTGGCGGTGGATATTCCCTCCGGATTGAATGCCGCCACCGGAGAGCCGTTTGGCGTCGCCATTCGCGCCACCACCACGATCACCCTCGGAACCGTCAAAACCGGGTTGCTCGCGCCGGAGGCTTGGCCCTATACGGGCCGGATCGAGGTCGAACCCGAAATTGGCTTGATCCCCTGCCCGTGCGCCAGCCAGACACAATGGCTGGGGGC
>DBTJ01000176.1:0-2657 GCA_002306985.1 Verrucomicrobia bacterium UBA1319 | reverse complement strand
CCGCCCCGCCGGGTAGTCTCCGGCCACAAAGGCACCTACGGGCATGTGCTCCTGCTGGCGGGCAGCTTGGGATACCACGGGGCGGCGGTCCTTGCGGCGCGCGGCGCGCTCAGGGCTATGCCGGGACTGGTCACGGTGTTTACCGACGCCTACGCGCCGGTGGCCGCGCAAATGCAAGCCGCGATGGTGATGCCCTGGAAAGCGGATCTAGAGCCCCCGGATTCGATCACGGCGATCGTCGCCGGCCCTGGCTTGGCTTCCCCCGAGTGCCCGGAATCCCTCCGCAAACGGGTCCTCGATCTTTGGCTGCGCAGCCCCTTGCCTATGGTAGCGGATGCCTCGGCGCTAGCTTGGCTGCCCGCCCAGCCGGAAACTCCCGCCACCGCGCCGCGAATCCTCACCCCGCATCCCGGAGAGGCCGCGCGGCTATTGGGGGTAAAACCGGCGCAAGTCCAAGCCGATCGCCCCAAAGCCCTGCGCGCCCTCTCGCAGCAGTACGGCGGCGCCTGGGTGGCGCTCAAAGGCCATCAAACCCTCATTGGCCGTAACCAAGGCGAGTATTACGTCAACCCCACCGGCAATCCCTGGCTGGCTCAAGGCGGGAGTGGCGATTTATTAGCCGGGCTCCTGGGCGGTTTGCTGGCCCAGCCCCAACTTCTGGAAGCCGGGGTCGGAAAAACCATTTGCCACGGCGTCTGGCGACATGGCCAAGCCGCCGATCGATTGCAGGAACGCGGCGGCCCTTGGACTATCGAAGACTTGGCCCAAATGCTCTGAGCGCCCCCGGGCGCCATTATTCCGTCCGCGCTTTTTCGCGCGCGCGGACCTCCGCTTCGTAAGTCCCCACCAAGTCTTCCAACTGTTTCAGCCAAGTGGCCTCCTTCGCCGTCAGACCGGGAGCCTGTCGCTGTTCGGCGATCGCTTTCCGGGCCGCTTCGTACTGGCGGCCAAACATGAGAATTAGCGGCTCGGACTTGCGCAAGGCGGCGCGCTCCCGCTCCTCCAGCGTGGGATCGGACCGCAACTTTTCCAGAACCTTGACCGCCGCGTCGCACTGGTTGGCGAAGATCAGGAACAAGGGCTGCCAGCACCGGTAGCTGGATTGGCCGGCCAATTCCGCCGCCGCCACGTTTTCGCCGGCGGCAAAGGCGACCAAATACTTGAGCGTGTTGAAGCGCTTGGTGTCCCGGTGATTCAGGCTTAAGTCCGGCAGGGGCGCCTCCCGAACCCATTCCCAAATCCGCGCGGGAGCGGCTTTGCCATTTTCGGTTGGCCGTAACCGCAGGGCGCCGTTGGCGGCGTTTAACAAGCAATAGCAGCGTTGCCCGGTATTAGCCGCCAGCGGCAGGGTTTGCCGCAGCACTTCCAACCAGTCCTGCCACTGAGCAACCGTCAGTGTTTCAAAACCGATTTGCTGGGCTTGGGCCAGCAACATGGCTTTAGGCAGATACTCCTCCGGCCGCTTTTGCCCCAGTTGCCGGCAAGCCGCCAAGGCGCGATCCCACCCAAAACCGGGAATGTAAAGACACAGCCAAGCCTTGACTTCCGGCGAAATGTCGTCCCGAGTTTGGGCGTATTCGGCGACTATCAAGCCTTGCGCCAACGTGGAATTGGTCTTGAATTGCCGATCGGTCAGCGGCTCGGCGCGCCCGCGCAAATAGGCGCCAAACTCCGAACTGGCGTAGATTTTTTGAATTGCCGCCATCGCCATATCGTTAAGGTCGTAGCCCTCGATCAGATCCATCAAACGCTCGGGCGTCTCCGCCAGCGCTTGCGGCATGTCCTGATGAAGGAACTCCTGGAGGGAACGTTGGCCAGGGTCCTCCTTGCGGGCGATATCAGCGTGAATTCCGCATAAGCCCATGGCCAAAACTCCCAGCATGCCGCAAAATGTAATCCAGCCCGGCCCGCTCCCGACGTTGTCAGCCAGCCGACGCGGCCGGACGCCCCGCACGAACCTCGCAAGCGCATGAAAGCTCATAAGTTGTTCCGTAGTCTGATGGTTTTTGGTTATGGACAGGCGACTCTTCTCGCAAAGCAAGCAAACGCGTAATCGACCTAAGATGGCGCGCTAATTAATCCATTGCAAACCCTATTTCCTCCGCCCATTATTAGCGTCCAAACGAATTACCGGCGCGGGAAATATTTTATCATTGTCATGGCAGACATGGTATTGCTGGCAGGCGACGCCACCAACAGGTTTGCCCTTCGGCTGGACGTCGGGTTTAGCCCAACCCCGTGACCCTCGCGCGGATTATAGCCACATCGAGATGTCCCTTGGCTGGCTTTAACCATAAATAGAGGAAAGGATACGCCCATTGTCCACGTCTCCATCATTACTCTCCTGGGGAACCGTCGCCCGATGCGCCATGGTCTGAAAATGTTCACCAACGGTGCCGACGCAGCCTCCGACACCATATTATTGGCGGCGCAAGGAACCTCAACGACGGCCGCAAATCAAGCGCGAGAGCCCATGAAACGCAATGAATCCCCAGCCCTATGCCGCCATCAACGACTAGGCGCCGATTCTTGAATCGGTTCTCCGCGGCAAATCCACTCGCCGGAGCCACACGAACGGAAATCATATGGGGTTAATCTCGATCCTCGCCAGCTTAGGGGGGCAGCGTTGCGATTCTGGTAATGGCATACCCAAGGTA
>DBTJ01000154.1 GCA_002306985.1 Verrucomicrobia bacterium UBA1319 | reverse complement strand
GATGAAATCCCGTTGGGATTTCCGGCGGGAAGGACCCCGATTATTCCGGGGGTTTTGGAAGGGCATGCCCCGATTATTCCGTTGGGATTTCCGGAAGGCAGGTGCCGAATCATCCCGTTGGGATTTCCGGTGGGAATGCCCCCAATTATTCCGTTGAAATATCCGATGGGAATAACCCCAAAAAATACGTTGGGGACGGTTCGATTATCGACGCGGCGTTTCCCATTCAGGGCTCGCCGAAGGCGCGCCAATCCTTTAGCCCGGCGGCTACCTTGGGTATGAGCAATAGGGGAAACCGCAACGCGGTAAACGTTGTATCGATGGTTCCTCCGATAACCCGCCGCCCCACGAAAACGCGCGCGCGAACGTCTCCCCCGATTAAATATTGAAATTCCAAGGGGATTTTCGACGGACGCGATCGGGGCCATCAGCGGCCAAATAATGCTGGATCGCGCCTTGGTTTTTCGCATACATTCGCCCCATGTTTACTGGAATTGTCGAGGAAACCGGGATCGTCGAGAGCATCAAACCCACGTCGAAATCGATTGAGCTGGCCGTCAAGGCCAAGCGTAGCGTCGCGGGCTTGAAAGTGGGCGGCAGCCTGGCGATCAACGGCTGTTGCCTGACCGCCGTCAAGCTCGGCGCTCTCGGCAAATTCAAAAAGGTCCAGTTTGATTTGCTCAAGGAGACCTGGGACCGCACCAATTTAAAGGAAGTCAAAGTGGGTTCCCTCGTGAATCTGGAGCGCCCCTTGCGCGCGGCTGGCGAGTTCGGCGGCCACTTTGTCACCGGGCACATCGATGGCGTGGGCACCGTGAAACGCTGGGAACGGGCCGGCCAGGATTGGGTGCTTGACATCGAGGCGCCCGCCGAGGTCATGCGTTATATCGTTTTCAAAGGCTCGGTGGCCGTCGATGGCATCAGCCTCACCGTGGCGAGCGTGTTTAAAAAGGGTTTCCGCATCTGGATCATTCCCCACACCTACGAGGTCACCGCGTTGAAGGAACGCGGGGCGGGCGCCGCCGTGAACTTGGAGGCGGATATTTTAGGCAAATACGTGGATCGCATCCTTGAGCAGCGCGGCGCGAAATAACCGCGTCCGGATGGTTCGGTTGGGATGGACACGCCTGCGCGGCCCGCGCTACCATGGGTGAATGAAAACAATCTTCCCGCGGGCCATCCTCTGGGCGTGGATGCTGGCTGCGTTTTCCGTTCCCGGCGCGCCGGAATCGGCCATCGCCCCGGCCACCGTGGCGCGCTGGTCCCAGCCGTTCCGCAACTGGTATTATTGGCCGGAGCACGTCATTCCCGCTTCGCCCACCGTGCCCGGAGGCGCGCAGCTGCTCGGCACCGATTGCCCCACCGTCTTTCAAATCCCCGGCGAGACTCGGTGGCAGCTGAGCTTTATCGGATTCGACGGCGCGGGGTATCAATCGTTCGTGGCCGATAGCGATGATTTGGTCCACTGGCGCAACCACCGTCTGGCGATGGGCTACGGCGCGGCGGGGGATTGGGATCACGGCGGCCGGGTGATCGGGGCCTTCCTGTATCAAACTTACGATCTGAAATCCCCCCGCGCGCTCAAGCGTTACCGCGGCAAGTATTGGACGCTCTACGGAGCCTACCCTCGCCAAGGCGGTTACGAGTTGCGGCCGGGCTATGAAGGGGTGGCCGAAAGCGATGATGGCTTGGGGTGGCGGCGGGCGCGGGAGAAACCGATCCTTTCCGTCCACGACACCGACTGCGCCGGTTGGGAGCAGGACTGCATTTACCAACCGTGGCTGGTCCGGCACCGGGGGCGGTTTTACAATTTTTACAACGCCGCCAACGGCGCGGTGGAGCAAATCGGGATCGCGTTTTCAAAGGACCTCCTGAACTGGGAGCGCTTCCCCGGCAACCCGGTGATCACGAATCGCTCCCGCGGGTTCGACGAGCAGTTCGCCTCGGACCCCAAGGTGTTTCGCGATGGGGATCATTGGACGATGCTTTACTTCGGCGTCGGCCGGGGTGGGGCGCATATCATGGCGGCGTTCTCGCGCGACCTGCTGCATTGGACGGCCGATCCCGAGCCGCTGTACCGCGCGGGTGGAAACCCCAGCGGCTTGGATAAACAATTCGCCCACAAAATCTCCCTCGTATACGAGCCCAAGAGCCGCGCCTTCTATCTCTTCTACTGCGCCGTGCCCGGCGCGGGCGGCCCCACCGGCGGCCGGGGGATTGGATTGATCACCAGCCAGCCGGTCCCCCGGGCCGTCTTGCAGTCCGGGAAATAATCCCCGCCCGCCGCGCGCGCGAAGCGAGGCCCCAAGGGCTACCGTTGAATTCGCGCCGAGCCGCCTTGGGCGAAGGCTTGCGTTTGCTCCAGCGTGGCCATGGTGGTATCGCCGGGGAACGTGGTGAGCAACGCCCCGTGCGCCCAGCCCAGCCGGACGGCTTCCTCGGGGCTCGCCCCCGTCAGTAAACCATAGAAAAAGCCCGCCGCGTAACCGTCGCCGCCGCCCACGCGGTCGTACACGTCCAGCTCGCAGGTGGGCGAGACATGGGTTTTGCCCTCGACCCAGGCGACCGCGCCCCAGCTATGGCGGTTAGTCGAGTGGACCTCCCGTAGCGTGGTGGCGACCGCCTTGATTTGCGGATGTTTCTCCACCACCCGGCCGATCATGCTGAAAAAGGCGCTGGGATCCAGCTTGGATTTGGCGGCCGCCTCCGGGCCGGGGATGCCCAAGCCTAATTGCAAATCCTCCTCGTTGCCGACCAGCACGTCCACGTGCTTCACGATCCGGTCCAGCACCGCCACCGCGCGCTCATGGCCGCCCGAGATATTCCAGAGCTTGGCCCGGTAGTTCAGGTCGAAGGATACGATGGCGCCCGCCGCCTTGGCCGCCTGCATGGCCTCGATGATCACCTCGGCCGTCGTCGGCGAGAGCGCCGCGAAAATGCCGCCGCTATGAAACCACCGCACCCCCGCGCCGAAGATCGCGCGCCAATCGAAATCCCCGGGCTGCAGCCGCCCCGCCGCCTCGTTGCAGCGATTATAAAACACCACCGGCGCGCGCACCCCCTGGCCGCGATCGCTATAGACCGTCGCCATGTTGGGCCCGTTGACGCCGTCGTGTTTGAACCGCTTATAGAACGGCCGCACCCCCATCGCGCGCACCCGCTCCGCGATCAGGTCCCCGATCGGATAATCAACCATGGCGCTGGCGACGCCCGTTTTCAGACGAAAACAATCCGCGAGATTCGCCGCCACGTTGAACTCCCCGCCGCTGACGTGGATTTTACATTCGGTGGCTTTGCGAAAAGGAATGACGCCCGGATCGAGACGATGAACGAGGGCGCCCAAGGATAAAAAGTCCAGCGCGCCTTCGGTGCGGATATTTAAACCATGCTTCATAAGCCAAATAATGTGCCGGGAACCCGGCCGCAATTCAATCCGATTCGCGCGCCCGCCCGCCGGTCCCGCGCCCGCCGCGCGGATTGGCCGGCCACCTTCGAAAACCGGGGAAGCCCCGCGCGGGCTGATGGAAAAGAGCGTCAAATGGGCTTGCTCAAAAATGCGAAACCAGCTAATAACACGCCTAACGTGGCGTGGTTCCTCTCCATCCTGTTCCTCCCGTGCGCGCTGGCCTCCGCCAGCCTGTCGCCGTCCGCCCTCATAGCCCGCGCCTCCGCGTCGCAAATTCGCCGGCTCGCTAGCCCGGAATCCCATTACGACGCTTCGACGTTCGCTCGACTTCCGGCCGTTAGCCAGGCGCGGCCGATTACCCTTGAGCCCGCCCGACAATTTCGCGCCACCCTGAAAAATCCGGCTGCCCTAGAGTCCTTGAAGCTCAAAACACGTGGTGAGCAGATCCAGTTTCAGGAAGCCGGACCGTCAAATAGTTGGGTCCGAGGCTCCGACTCGCTAGGCGTTGAACTGCATAGCCCGCCCCGGATGTCCCTCCGCTACGATGCCTGCCACAAGGATAGAACCGAGGCCAACCAAACGGACCATCGCGACAATACCCCCCTAGCCAATCCGCACGCTTCCCCCCAAAGTCCAAGCCTCCGACACTCAGCAGACGATGCGCTCACGACCCGTGTCATAAGGTGTTACTATGGCTACTGGTATTATAATGCCAGCATGGGACGGTGGTCAAGTCGTGACCTCATCAATGAACTGGGCCATAGAACACTTAGTGGTGATAGAGTTTTTCTTATTAATCTCGAAGAGGATATAAACCTAAATCGCTTTATTAGAAACAATCCAGCAAACCTCTACGATGGCGATGGAAGGTTGGTAGGTTATATGTTTGCAGGCCTCGCCTCAGCCGTTTACGCATGTGCAAAGCCTCAACATGACAAGGCAATGCAAGACTATGCAGACTCGGGAGACAAGTTCAAACACTGTTGGGTATCATGTCGCATCTCGAAAAGTTGCGGTGCGATGTTTGCGCAATTGGCTGGTTTAGGAAAAGAGGCGAGAGATATTGTCAAGCGATTGATGAAAGATATGGACGGTGGCGCCGGAGATTGGATCGACAGTCTCGAAGACCTAATTGCGAATCAACAGTGTATAGGGTGGGAATCCAACGCTGGCCCAGTCGGAGGATGGATTGGTGCCTTGTGGCGTCGAAGCTGCGAAGACCGCTGCAAAGAGAAGGTGGGGTACTATACACGGGCGAATTGTAAACTTTAAGGCTATGAGAAAGAAAATTGCCATTTTGGCGGCACTGCTTGTCGGCTTGTTTGGAGTTTGGATTTACTCTGAGCAGAAGTGGGTCCGTGCAGTTTGTCCACCAGAAAGTGCAACTAACCTTATGGTCTTTCTCGAAGCCAGACCGCACCCACAACAAATCCTTAAGTTTACATATGGCGGCAAGACTCACATTGAGGTGATCGGAAAACCAGTCACATTCTTCCTGAGCCTACCATCCGGACCACCAGCTTACATTTTCAACGAGAATGGTGTGCTGGTGGACTGGTCTCGAGATGTCGGTGACAACCCTTCGTTCGGGAACCGATGGGGAGGATTTAGCAACGCAATTACCATCAGTGTTGAGGAATCAAAACAACTTAAAAGGGTCAAACCGTAGTATGGTTCGTTGTTGTTGGATTACGATATTGCTGACGGTTAACCAAAGTTAGGTCAGAACCGCGCTTTACCCCTTGGCCGCAGGCGTAATGACATTGGAAGCCACGAAGGGTCTATTGCCCTCCAACTGGGCGA
>DBTJ01000155.1 GCA_002306985.1 Verrucomicrobia bacterium UBA1319 | reverse complement strand
ATTGATGACTGTGCCCGTGTGCGCGCCCACACCGGTCAAGCCGCCGCGCGCATTGCCCGAATAATCGGAGATCAGGCAATAGTAGAACTCCCAGGAGCACGGACGCTTGCTGCCTTCAAAGTAGAGATTGCCACCGGAAGCCATCCCGCGGCTAAAGACGCAATTCCTGCACACGAGATTGCTGACGGAATCGAAATCGGTCAGGTATCCCCCAACGGAAACCACGCAATTCGACAAGGTGATATCGCTGCAACCCGTCGCGCTGGCGTTAAGCCACAGGGTCATGGAATTGCCGTATTTTAATTGGAGATTGTTTAGGGTGACAAACCGACGGTCCGTGAGGGTAAGCACGGACGGGGTTTGCGCCACTTGAAACGTGGCGCCTAAATCAGCCGGACTACCCAAATCGTTCCGGTAATAAACCTTCTGGGAATCGTAGCACCATTGCCCATGGCCCAACGCCGCAGGCCCGCCGGTGCCGCGCACCAAGGGCACTCCATTCGTGCAGGCCAGGGATGCGGCGGTGGATTCCGCCTGCCACGTGCGCCCCGGTCCGTTGCGATTAAGCGTCCAATTGTCCAATGGAGCTAGGACCCCTTGGATGAGCGGACGCTCCTCCGACGGCCCAGGATAGGAACCAATCACGATTGGATTGCCCGCGCACCCGGAACCGGTGATGGAAACGGCCTCGGTGAATACCGATCCGCATTGCAGCCACACTCGCGCTTGGGCTCCATTCGTGGCGGCTTGCGCCGCTTTGCCCCAAGCAATCGAGGAAATCGATTTAAAGGGATTCTTTTGAGAGCCATCCCCTTTATTAAGATTGGTGCTCGAACAATAAACCACGTAATCGAGGGAGTGGTCGTCGTCTCGAAATATCGACTGGTCGCCGTCTTTCACGGTGTCAAACGATCGCGCAAGCATGCCAGTCCTAGGCCGGGTTGAGCGGGCCATATTCGAGCTCGATTGCCCCTCCACCTCCAGCGTCACCTCGTTCGTGTCCGATAGCTGACCGTCGGAAGCGACGAGCCGCAACTGGTACGAACCGGGCTCGTCGAAGGTGGCAGTGGAGGCTAAACGGCTACCCATGCCAGTGGCGGGCGAAAAAACCACCGGGCTCGGGCCACCGCTTTGAGAGCAGGCAAGGTTGAGCGGGGCACCCGCGGGCAAACCATCATCCACCGCCGCGCCCACCAGATTGACGATGGCCTTCGATCCATTCATTACCACTGGCGGATAGCTCCCCGCCACGGCTTCCGGCGCCTCGTTCGTGGCGGCGGCAATCTGCAGCCCGTTAATGATCGCATCCCCGGCGCCGCGATGTCCCACAGTAATCGTCACCGGCGCGTCAACGCTGGTTGAGACGGAAGCAAACCTCGCATAGTTCTCATTTTCGATAAAACCATCCGCTGCCAACGGCGACTTCCACCGCCCACCCGCCTGGGCGCTGGATTTGACGACGCCATTCAGTGTAAACACACCGTCTTGGCCATCCGCGTTTCCATGGCTATACAGATAAAAGTGATAGTAACCGGCGGGCAGGCCGCTAACCGTCAAAATCATCTCCCCATCACGGCCATAGGCATATCCATCGAAAAGCGGGTCCCCCATGGCGTTGCGCCCCACGCCCGAGACCTTTTGCACCCGCAGGCTCACACTGGAAGGGGTTTGATCCGAAAGCTTAAGGTCACGAATAGTCAAATCGCTGGAGTCCGGAGGAGGACAGAAATTCCAATAATCGGAGTTCTCCTTACCCACGGCGGCCGGTCCCGTTTTACCCCCCGTCTCGCCCCAGTTCACATTCACTAAAACATCGTTCACCAACGTCCAATCCAATTCCAACCCGGGCAAACGATCCCACGCCATAGTCTGGCTAGGGGTCAATTGCGCCAGCGTCGTTGGTACTCGTGAAGGTGTCAGGCTGGGCGGCAACGCGCTTTTTCCCGTGGCAGTCAGCCACGGGTGCGACCGCCGGACAGGTTGCCCTTGTAACGCAGCCTGAATGGCGGCTTGCGCCGGGTCCGAAACGGATAGGTCGCGCGGAGACAAACCGGCAGTCCGCACTCTTTTCCAACTCGACTGCAAAGCTTTATAAGCCACGGTCTCCACAATGAAGGCGCGTTGTTCGGAATCGATTCGCCACGAACGGCCCACTGGCCAGTTTTCTGGGGGGGCCGCCTCCAAATCGTTCACTCGAAACGCCTTGCCGGGAATCATTTTCATACCCGTCCAGCTCAACTCTTGGTCCTCGACCATCAGCCATTGGCTGAGCGGTACAATCGAACCGGCCCCTGGCTCGGCGGCTAATGAAATGGTGCGAGTCGTTACCCTAGTCGGCGGCGCATCGAACACTTCGGACCACAATTCCAGCCGCGCCGTTTCGGGATCCAAACCCGAAACCTCGGGAAAATCGATGGGTTCTCTGAGGAAGACATCGTGGATCACGGAATTAACGTTATATTGCAGCACCACGTCCGCCGCCAAACCCACAAAAGCGTTCGTCCAAGCAATCCGCACCGGCTGACCCGCCAACACCACGCCGAGACAATCTTCACGCAACGTTGCCAGCCATACCCGATGCCCGGTCTTGGGATCGCTCGCCCCTATCGCGGCGGCCCGGAGCCGTAAGCGTTGACCGGTTGGACCTGAAATCTCGATCGGCTCCACGATGCCGCCATCAACCCGCATCGTGAAAGCGCCGCCTTCCACGAGCGCGCCATTGGCATCCAAGTGGATACGTGGACTTAATTTCACGGGAGTCCGAGCGGACTGAGCCAAAGTATCCGGTAAGCTTAGAGCGGGACTCATACTGTCCGCTTTCGCAGCCACATGCATCGGAGCTGGCTGGTGGGTCACCCTAGCCGGAGTCCCTAAATCGACGTCGGGGATTTGAGCGAAAGCCGCCAAAGCCATGAACATCACGCCGAACAGCCCGCCATTCAGACTACGCCGCGCCAGTCCGCATCGATTCAGAGTAAATAAGGCCAGCGAGCAAAAGGGAACCGAGCGACTCCGCCGCACCTCCTCGGACAGTTTAATTGCTGGTGATTCCGTTCCATTGGTTTGCGCCATCCACCTAGATGGATTGCACACCCCACCCGTGGCTACGCGAACACTAATTTTGCGCCCCATATTGAAGAACTTCTTAAACACAGCCTAGTTGAAGAGCGCACCTAACGGCTTGGGTGGCACTTTTTCCCGCCCCACACTAAAATACTGAACCGTTCCGAGATAACCCCATTAAGCGATAGGGGCAAATGAATCGACCAGCCCAGCCAAAAAACCGCATCTAATTTCAGATGCATAGGGGAATCTAATTTTTTAGGTTCCGCAGTAACCCAAAATGTTTCCGACATAAAAAACTTAGAAAATGGCAAACCACATTGCCTAACGCACGTTCGCTTTAATTCATTATCAAACACCGCAGTGTTCCAGGGTAAAGAGTGAACGTGCTTCAAGCGTCTCCGCAAGAAAGTATTACAGATGAACCTTGTCCGTAGGATTCGGCTCTCAAGACTCAAGGATAATTGGCCGCTCCCTTCCAAAAGGATTAACCATTATCCATACCCTCGGGTGCCCCATAGTGGACCTTTCGAAGAATACACGATTATACCCAAGGCGCAACGGATAATTATTTAAGGGTTTACCCTAGTTCTCAATAACGTAATAGCATGTACTATGCCATATTTGAAGCATTTCTTCGTAACAGAACGCGGCCATGAACATTTAATAACCTCCGCCCGACTTGGATCGCGCCGAAAGTATTTGATCGGTTGCGCGAGTGGAAAAGAGTTCCGATACCCATTCTGCTTTTGGGACTACCACCAAATGCGCGGCAAGTTACCGATTCACCCCCATGGTTGTGCCTAGTGTAGTGTCTCGCAATTA
>DBTJ01000042.1:14740-21722 GCA_002306985.1 Verrucomicrobia bacterium UBA1319 | reverse complement strand
CTCAGCGGGTGCGGCGGCACGGTGCCGGCCGTGATGGGCACTCGCGTGTTGGAGAATCGCCGCGACCGGCTCACCACGATGCTGGTGCTTCCGCTGATGAGTTGCGGGGCGCGGCTGCCGATTTATTCCCTGATCATCCCCGCCTTTTTCCCGGCCGCTTGGCGCGCGCCGATGCTGTGGCTGATCTACCTCATTGGCATGGTTCTGGCGGTGGCTTTGGCCAAATTGCTGCGGTGCACCGCGCTCCAGGGCGCCCCGGTGCCCTTTATCATGGAGTTGCCGCCGTACCGGATTCCCACCCTGCGCGACGTTGCCATCCACATGTGGGAACGGGGTTGGCTGTATATCAAGAAAGCCGGAACGATCATTTTGGGAATCTCCATCCTGCTCTGGGCTATGACGAATTATCCCAAGAAAACCGTGTTCGACCGCGACTACGAGGCCGAGAGCGCTCGGGCGCGCGCGGTCAGTGTCGAGGCGATCCAGCGGGTGGGCGCGACCCTGGGGTTGCCCGTCGGCGATACCCGACTGCAAGAGGCCATCCAAGCTTTTCCCGCCCTGGCGGGTTTGGCGGAGTCGTTCGTCGCTTCGGCGCCTGAGGTTCAGCCATCCGGGAGTGCCGTCGCGGTTGCGCCGACGCCCGCCCACGATCCCGTGGTCCGTTTCCAAACGATGCGCGACCAAATCGTGGCGGCGCGAGCCGCCCTGGAAGCCGATAAAACTAACGCGACATTGACGGACGCGCAGCGCGCCGAGTCGGACCGAACGCACGCCCGGAAATTGGCCGAACTGGAGCAAACGGACCCGGTTGCGTATGGGGCGGCCGCAAAATGCTTGGACGAGATCGAGGCGCCATTCGTCGAGGCGAAGGCAAAGATCGCCCGGGATGAGGACGCCGAGAAACTGTCCTATTCGCTCGCGGGACGCCTAGGCCACCTGCTTCAGCCTGCTTTGGCGCCGCTCGGGTTCGATTGGCGGATCGGCACCGCGCTGATCGGCGCGTTCGCCGCCAAGGAAGTATTCGTGGCGCAAATGGGGATCGTGTACTCCGTGGGCGATGCGGACGAGAATTCCGCCAGTTTACGCGAGAAATTGCGCGCCAATTACACGCCGCTGGCCGCCTTTTGCATCATGCTTTTTTGCTTGGTCAGCACTCCTTGCATGGCGACCACCGCGGTGGTGCGCAAGGAAAGCGGCTCTTGGGGCTGGGCCATCGGGCAATGGGTGGGGCTGACCCTGGTGGCGTATTTGTTAACTCTGGTCGCCTATCAAGGCGGAACACTTTTAGGCTTTTAATTTATGATCGAAACCATCGTGGTCATTGGCATTGTGCTGGCGGCGGCCGGGTTGCTGGCGCGCTCCTTTTATCGCTCGGCTGCCGGCAAGAAAACCGGGTGCGGCTGTGGCAAAGGCGCCTGCTCCATGGCGGGAACCTGTCACGGCGCGGCGGGTAAAGAAAATCACTCGTCAGCCCCATGAACGCGCTCGAACCGCCGCCCGCTTGCTGGGAGGAAATTAATCGCCGCTTGGCGAATTTAGAATCCCGGCTGGGGCCAAGCCAGAACCCTGAGTGCGCCTGCGACGGCGCGGCCGCCGGCGCCCCGGGCGATTGCCCGCACAAACAACGCCTCAAAGCGACGTTGCTTGAAACCATCGAAACCTTGGAGCAATCCAAGAAAGCTTTCCATTCCCGATCCCTGGAGTTACTGCGCGGGAAACTCACCCGCGCGTTGGCTGAAATTGTCTGAAATCTAAAAACCTACGGCCTGGCGTTTAGCGCCAGGAAGTGAGGGTGTGATGCCGTCCCGGCCTAGTTGGCCGGGGCGGAGGTCGCACCCTTTTTTATTGCCCTTTATGATGAACCTCAAACATCGCAAAACCACCACCTTATCCGCCTTCGGTCTGCCCGTGCTGCTGGCGGCGCGCGCCATTTGTGGCGCGGCGGAACCGTCCGCCGATTTGGAGGCGCTCAAAAAACGGCTCGATCAATTAGAGCAAACCGTCGCCACACAATCCCAGACCATCGAGGCCCAGCGCCAGTTGATCGATGGTCGGGTCACGCCGGCGGCGGCGCAAGACGACGCGGCGGGGACCCCCAAGAAATGGCATGAAAAACTCGATCTCGCTTTTGGCGCCACCACCGTCCTGCAAGGTAGTACCGGGGTGAAGCGCCAATTCGCGGCGGGGGGAAACGAGTTCGACGCCTCGCTTTCGCTCGATGTGGCTTTGACCTTTCCGGTGTCGGAACATGGCACGGCCTATGCCTTGATCGAAGCGGGCTCCGGATGCGGATTAGACGCGAACTTTTGCACGCTGTCCGGGGTGAATCACGATGCGTATGGAGAGCGTTCCTTGCGGCCATCCGAAGTCTGGTACGAACACCGTTGGCTGGACGATAAATTGCGGCTGCGCGGCGGCTGGGTGGATCTCTCCACGGATTTCGATCGGAACGAAGTGGCCAATTGCGAACACTCCCAGTTCCTCTCCAGCGGGTTTGTTAATAACCTCGCCATCGAGTTCCCGTGTGATAACGGGATCGGGGCCATGGTCTGGGGATCGCCTTGCGAATGGATCGACCTGGGGGCGGGGGTGGCCGAGGCGGACGCCGATTGGCAACGGGTGGGAGACTGCTTGTTTGCCATCTCCGAAATCGACTTCAAACCCAAGATCTTCGGTAAACCGGGCAATTACCGTTTTTACACTTGGGTTAACGGCGAGAATCATGCCCGCATTTGCAATCCAACCGAGAATGGGGGCGAGGCTTATGGGTTTGGTTTCTCCTTCGATCAACAAATCACGAGCACGCTCACCGCGTTTGCTCGCTATGGCTGGCAACCGGAGGATGTCGCCCGGATCGAGCAGGCTTGCAGTGGTGGCTTGCAAATCTCCGGCAAAACCTTTGGTCGGCCGGACGATGCGATTGGCGTGGCTTGCGGATGGGCCTTGCTGGGATCGGATTCAAGGCAGTTGTATGCCTTAAGCGGCGCGAGGGCGGGGGATGAAACGCACCTGGAAGTGTACTATCGCTTAAGAGCGACCGAGTATCTTGAATTTACGCCTGATATCCAATGGGTTATGAACCCGGATGGGAATCGGGATAACCCGAGTTTTGGGGTGTTCGGGCTCCGCGCCCGGCTGGCTTTCTGATTCATAATGGCTTGGGTATGCTAAGCTTGCGTATCACGATCACGGTCGCGATGACTCAAGTAATTGCGCCGCTTGTCGATATTTGGGATGGCCTTAACCAAAAGGATAAAAATGAATGTATCAGCAGTATCGACCGGTTCGTACTCGGGTGATTCGAGTCCGACGACCGTTGCCCAGCTTAAAAAGCAGAAAAAAGAGTTGGAAGAGGAATTAAAGGAACTCAACAACAGCAACGAAGACGCGAAGACGAAGCAAACCGAGATACAACAGCTGCAATTGCAAATTCAGCAGGTGGAAATGCAGATTCAGCGGGCGCAAAACAAAACCGCCAAATCAAGTGGCGAGTCGGCCGCCAATGACACGCCTTCTTCAAATAATACGGATAACGCCAACGTCTTGGACAAGTTAGCGTAACGTTCGGTTGCGGGTCCTTACACCGCGGGCTCGACACGGTGCCGGGATGGATCCAATTCTCCCAAGGTCGGATCACCTTTTGCAGCCGGGGATGGCTGCCCTATCGAAAGCAACAGCGCGGAGTGGTGAATCAAGCCACCCGCGCCGTCGCATTTACTGGCAACACAGTATAGCGATAGGCCGGAAGACTAATTAACCCGCGCGTTTTTTCGTCAGCTTCCTTTTTTTCGCGAGCGGACCTTCATGGCCGTGGTTTCTTATTTGCTTTCGTTGGTGGATAGGTTACATTATCAACGAGATAGCCGTCGCTTCCTGATGCCTGGCCTTCTCCAAGTTTCATTTGCAAGGTGGATGTGTAGTGAAAACCGCGAACTCGATTTGCGGGTATATTGTCGTTGACTTGAGGTGAGCAAGCATTGGATTTACCGCGCCAAACGTATGTCGTGGCCGCCTGAAAATGAAACGCCAAACAAATCAAGGATTGGGAAAAACGAAATCATTATGAAAAACGGGAAAAATGCATCATGGGTGTTGGGGCTTTGCGCCTTAATTGCGATCTTGTCGGGTTGCGGGAAATCCGAATCCGCGCCGCCTGAAAAACCGGCCGCCCCCGCCCCCGCCGCCGCCGCTCCGGCCGCCCCCGCGCCGCCGAATGCCGCTGAAATTCCGAAAGCGACGGCTGAAAAGGCCGCCGCCGAGGTGGGTGTCGCCGAGAAAAAAGCCGAAACCGTAGTGGTCGATAAAGTTCAAGGATTGATCGACAGCGCCAAAACTTTGGTGGCGGCCAATAAGTTCGAGGAAGCCTTGAAAATTGTGACCGATCTCTCCGCGACGAAACTGACCGATGCCCAGCAAAAATTGGTGGACGCGCTTAAAGAGCAGATCAACAAAGCCATCGCCAGCAAAGGTGTCGACGAAGCCAAAAAAGCGCTTGGCGGGTTGGTGAAATAGCGAAAAACTCTCGGTGATTGAAAACGGAGGCTGCGCGTTGCGGCGCAGCCTCCATGGGATTCCTAGCCCATCCTGGCCTGCGGACCAGGGGAGGAAACTAGGGTCTGGCGGCGGGGGTAAGTTTTAGAATTTCCACATCGCGTCGACTTGCAGCCGAGTGGTTTGCATACTGTCCGTAGCCTCGTCGATCGCCTCGGTGATAAAGCAGGTCAGACCCAGCGTTAAAGAATCGTAAGGCGAGTAATTGGCTCGGATGACATGGCCGCGCACATTCGTGCCGGCAATATAGCCCGGGGTGGATAAGCCAGTGCTGCGGGCCGAGGCCGCGTTGTAAACCGCGCCGAAGTCGGAGTCGACCAGTTGGTCGTACCAAGCATCGCCCTGTAACTCCTTGTACCGGTAAGAAACATCCCAGGTGCCTTTTTTGCCGGATTTGCCGAATTGCACTCCCAGGTTATAACCCTCATTCATTTCGTCCGCGCCGGGGTTGTTCATGTACTCACCCCCGAACCGAATCGGAAAGTCGCCCGGATAATAAGGGACTTCCTTCACATAATAGGTCGCGTAGGCGTCAGCCACCACCGGGTTATAATTACTGAGCAAATAGCCGCCCGCCGCCCCGGTAGCGGTGGCGCTGCGTGAGTTGCCGCCGTTTTGATCGGGCACCGAGAAGGTGGAGCCGGAAGAGGCGTTCAACTGGTTTTCATCCGTGAGCGCGAAGCCGCCCACGCCGAAGGTTGTTTCCCAGCGTTTGTTCCACTTGGAGTCGAATCGCAACTGAGCGCCGAACAAATAGGAATCCTGACTGGAACCCGAAACTTCATTGACCGCGAATTCACCCAGGTTCATGCGCAAGGCGTGCTGTTCGTTAAAGTTGTAACCGAATTGCTGGCTGAAACCCTCGGGCGTGTAATCCCCGTCGAACACCATGTCCGAGGTCTGGAACGGATTCTGGATTTTGCCGACGCTGAAGGACCCTTCCCAGCCGTTGTTATGAATGGGGCTCCACTTGCCGTAAGCCAAATCGATATACACCAGTTTTTTGGACCCGTTGGAAGTCATCGTGGTGTTACCGGAGATGGGGTCGCCGCCGCTGCCGCCGTTGCGGGCCGCTTCCGAGGAGGTGAGCCGGAAACCGACCTCGAAGTCATCCTTGAGGGTCGCGACCGCGCCAAAGCGCAGACGGTAACGAAAACGATTCCGGTCGGAGACGGAATCGGAATAAAAGCCTTCATAGCGGCCGCGGAAATCGCCGTTCAGCTTGAAGCTGTTAACCCAATCGGGCATGCCGCTTTTGACTTGGAAGGCCGTGGTGAAGTTTTTGTCGGATTCCTCCTTGAGGTCATTGGCCTCTTTGACCGTCAGAATGCCTTTGTCCACAAGTTTGTCTAACAGGGCATCTGAAGATTGCGCCTGCGTGGCAACCCCGCTGGCTATCGTTGCCAGGATGCCTGCGGCGGTGGCGGACCAATATGCTTTGTCGCGTTTATTCATGCAGTCTGTATCGTTATGGTTTGCTGCTGGCCATCACGGGTATGCCCCGAAGATCGCGCAGCCGTGAGGCTTCAAGCTCCCATGGAGGAGTTGCGGGTGCGTGGCGACGGGGTTACGAGCGTGTGAATAAACGGGGTGACTGCAGGCGTTGGGGAACCGGGTAGACTCCTGCTTTTGCCGCCCGCATGCGCCGGTTAAAGGCCCGGATGAGGTTAAGAAAGAGACGAGTCGGGGGGGAGCCGATGGAACTCGGCGTGGTGGCTAGCCGTTTCTGCGGACCGATGAGAGTAGCGCATCGGTGCGGCGCAATTTGGTGGAGAGATCGCCCGCGATGTTGCGCATGACGGCCATGCCTAAATGAGGCTCCCGCTGAATGAGTTCGTTGAAGGCGGATCGTTGAATGACCAGCAGGATGCAGGATTTGGCGGCCCGGGCCATGGCGTTACGCGCGCCGCCATCGAGGAAGGCTTGCTCGCCAAAGATTTGCCCGGTGCCAACGGTGGCCACCGGTTGGTTCTCGAGCAGAATTTGCACCTCTCCGCGCATGATCACATAGGCCTCGTGGCTACGCTCGCTTTGCTGAAAAATAATGTCCCCCGGGCGAATGAGTTTTTGGGCGAACAACCGGGCCATTTTGCGCAATTCCCCTTCGCCAAGACCTTGGAAAATGGCGAGAGTTTGGAATAAGCTAATGATCGCGGTGCCGAGTTTTTGATCCTGGAAATAATTATCCACGATGTCCGCCACGCGCCGGGCTTGCGCCGTAAACTCGCCCGGTTCGAACGTGTAAACCGTGTTCAGTTTGAGCAATTTCACTACGTCGGCGCACTGGTTGCCCTGCAAGTAAAAGGCCGGGAAATAAGCCACCGGCACAAAGCCCAACTGTTCGGCGCTTTTGAGCAGGCGAGGCGCGGTCATGAGGAGATCGATCTCGATGTGGGTGGCGGCGTGCTCGGCTTGCGCCCGCTGGACCGCG
>DBTJ01000042.1:12349-14463 GCA_002306985.1 Verrucomicrobia bacterium UBA1319 | reverse complement strand
GCATCGCGCCCGCCGATAGGTCGTCGCTGGAAAAAGCGTCGATGATGCGCAGGCATTTGTCTTGCGCGTCAAAAATATAGGCCAAGCCGGAGACGATGCGGCTATCCCGCTGGCCCAGGAATGCCATGGGCGGGTTTTCCGGCTCGGTGCGCATTAGGCCGAAGCCCAAATTGTAACCGCTGGAAACTTCATTGGGCAGGTTGGACGCCATCGCTTGCGTGCGCCAAAGCTCGAAATCATCCAGCGAAGCCTCGTGGTACGTCATTTCGTTGCAGAGGGGGTACCCCGTGGCGCCGTCGCGAATGACTTGCGGCGGGGAGATGTTAAAACGGGTCAAGACGGTGGCCGCCAGTTCATTGATTTGCGGCAGGGATTCGGACAGGGGTAGGCGGGCGATCGGCTCCCCCGGCCCCATGCGTAAGTAAAATAAAACCCCTTCGCGGATGGGGTGCGCGTGTTTGAAAGGCTGGAATCCCACGCAAACGAACCCCGCGTTCTCGAGCAAGGTCTGTTGCGCGAAGTCCGAAGCCAGCACCCGGGCAATGACCCAATGGCCCCGTTGCGCCGCCAGTGAAGTCACGGCTTCCACCAACTGGCGCGCCGCCCCGGAAGGATGGCTCTGGGTACGGAAAAAATTGCGGGCTAGGTTGGTGATGGGGTTGGCGTAAGCCCCGGCGGGGGATAAAAACGAAATGCCCGCTTCCAATTGGCCATTCACTTCCGCCACCCAGGTTTCCTGGCCGGAAGCCGGAGCTAATTGCGCCGCCGCCCAGGCGGGGTCATAGATGGTTTTGACTGGATAATTGGAACCGAGGGCGGCCTGAAGTAAATCCAGCCAAAGTGGGGCGTCTTGGGGGGTGGCCTGGCGTATTTGGACGGGCATAGCGCTCTTCCCGCGTTATTTGTTGGTTAACCAGCCTTTCATTAAATCTAGCATACGATAAAGGCTATAGCTCATGCCAGCTTGAAATCAGGAAAAACCCGGTTCGGATGACCTGTATTTCCCCGAGTAATGTCCGGTTCGGAAATCCCGGTGGCGGTTTTGATCCCGGGGGGCTTTTCCCGTCGCAAAGTCGGTTTTCGCGCTTTTTTTAAAAAGGGTGCGCTGGCGGCTTGCCGCCGATTATCTGGCATGCCAGAGTATGCGCCATTCATGGCAAGAACATCCCATTTAGCCACGGTCGTGACGCGTCAAACGCCGAGGCGACCGTTTTTTTCAGTCTTGCCAGACGCCATCTTATTTCATGAACCCCCCCTCGAATCATCTCTTTAATATCAGCGTTCCCGCGCGGCGGCATGACGCAAACCCGGCCAGACGGGCCCTCCTGGGTTTTACTCTAGGCAGCTTGCTCTTGGCGCTGGCTTGGAACGTCGTCGCCGCGCCCACGCTGAAAGTGAGCGATAATCATCGGTTTTTGGTGCGTGAAGATGGCCGGCCATTTTTCTATCTGGGCGACACCGCCTGGGAGCTGTTTCACCGATTGAATCGCGAAGACGCGGCGGTGTACCTGGAGAACCGGGCGCATAAGGGCTTTACGGTCATCCAGGCGGTGGCGATCGCGGAATTGAACGGTCAAGGCGAGGCGAATCCTTATGGTTATCTGCCGTTGATTGATCTAGACCCAGCCCGGCCCGCCGTCAAAGACGGCCCCGATAACGATTATTGGGATCACGTGGATTTCGTGGTGAACAAAGCCGAGTCGCTCGGTTTAACCCTCGGTTTTCTGCCCACTTGGGGATCGCTCTGGCACGATAAGATCAAGGGTGGGAAACCCGTTTTTACGGCGGCCAATGCGGAAACATATGGGGCGTGGCTGGGCCAACGCTACCAGGATAAACCCATTATTTGGATCCTGGGCGGCGACCGTAGTGTGGATAGCGAGGTCCAAAAAGAGGTTATTCGCGCCATGGCGCGCGGGTTGCGGCGCGGCGATGGGGGAAAGCATTTGATCACGTTCCATCCGCCCGGAGCCGAAGGGTCCGCCACTTGGTTCCACCAAGAGGCTTGGCTTGATTTTAACCTGCGCCAGAATGGACATGACGCGGAGTACACGGGCCATTATGACAAAACGCGCGGGGATTATGACCGTACGCCCGCCAAACCGGTGATCGAT
>DBTJ01000042.1:4634-12084 GCA_002306985.1 Verrucomicrobia bacterium UBA1319 | reverse complement strand
GATGGCGAGCCGATCTACGAAGATCACCCCGTGTCCTTCGACGCGGACAAGCTGGGTCGCTCCCTCGCGGTCGACGCGCGGCACGCGCTTTATTGGGATTTGTTTAGCGGGGCCTGCGGGCATACCTACGGCAATCACGCCGTTTGGCAGATGTGGGCGCCCGGTCGTCAGCCCATCAATGGCCCTCTCATGTATTGGCGGGAAGCCATCGACCAGCCGGGCGCGGCGCAAATGCAACACGGCCGCCGCCTCCTGGAATCGCGCCCCTTCTTGACTCGCATTCCGGATGATTCGATCATCGCGCCCGAACGGGAGAAAAATTCCGTGCCCGGCGCGGGCCGCTATCGGTTGGTGGCCACGCGCGACCGATCCGGCAGTTACGCCATGGTGTACGTACCCGTCGGCCGCAAATTCAAGGTTCATATGGACAAGCTCTCCGGGTCTAAAGCCAAAGCCTGGTGGTTCAATCCGCGCACGGGCGAGGCGAAGGCGATCGGCGAATTCCCCACCGCCGGAGAACGCGAATTCACGCCTCCGGACTTGGGGGAAATGCTGGATTACGTGTTGGTCCTGGACGATGCTTCCCAACCCTTCCCGCCTCCGGGAGCACTCGCAAAATAGTTTTCCGCCGGGGTAGTATCCCTTAAGTAGCAACCCTTCGCGGCGAGCGGTTTTTCCAGGCTGCAAGGCGCGGCGAGCGATGGGGGTGTTGACCTTGGGCGCGAGTTGGTTTGGAGGCGTTGCGCGCCTCCGCCCGGGAAGGTCTTGCGTCCGCCTGATTCGCCTTTGCGCGGCTGGCAATGGTGGCGTGGAGACTCTCAGCGCGGCTTTTGCCGCGGTGACTGGTCCTGCTGCGAGAGATACCACGGAGTGGCGCTGATGCCGCCCCAGGAGGCGGGGTCATGATTGGCTAGGAAGATTTTTTCCAAGGTGGCGTCAAAGGGAATGAGCGCTTCCCAGAGCACGCCGGGGGTGTTTTTCCAGCGCGGGTCGGGCGCGCCACCGTCGATCCTTTGGAAGCGGGCACCTTCGATTTGGTGATTCCACATGAAATCGCGATTCGTGGCGACGAGCCGGTTCATATCCTCCTGGTTGAAAAATAGCTCGTGTTTAAAGGCGGTGGCCATGCCTTCGATATCGATGGCGTAGTAACCGCCGTTCGGATGCACGCCCACCCAATGTTTGAGGGACCCATCGGCCTTGCGATCCCACGGCCCCGCGGGGTCCCAATAGTTCCACACGTAATATTTGCCGTCCTCGCGGGAGCGCAGGCGGGTCTTCATGAGCGCGAACCATTTGGCGGCGCGCTCGCGGTAGACGGGCTTTTGGGTGGCGTCATGCAGGGCCACCAGCCAGCGGGCAATGTGGTTTTGCTTGTTGGCGGGATTTGAAAAACCGCCGGTCTGGCGTCTGGCGTAGCCGCTGGACCAGGCGCCGGTTATCCAGTCGAGACCGAATTCAGGAACCACCCACAGGCCGCCCTCCGGGGTTTCCCGCCAAGCGCCGCGCGCGTCCCATTTCTGGAACATCTCCTCGGCGAATTTCAGGTAAGCTCGGGCTGGGCCGCCATAGCGGCCTTCCAAGTCCGGGGTATTAAGGATTTCCCGCGCCATGAGCACAACCGGGCGCAACAGCATCGCCTCGCCCAGCAAACTATCGGCGTAATACTCCGGAGATTCCCCGCCACCGCCATCGCCTTTGGGCCAACCGGAGTAACCATCCGGTTCTTTGCTGGCCCGCCGGAGACAGGACTCCATCCAATCGTCGAGCAAATCGATCCATTGGGTTTGGCGGGTCGCCAGATAACCATAATAGAAGCCATTTAAGAACGGGCTGGCCAGCCAGCCTAATTCCTCGCCCTTTGCTTTGTCGCAATAGCGATTTTTGGCGTCGGCGAGAATGCGCTTTTCCCAGCGGTCAAGCCAGTCTTTGCGCAGGGATGAATCCATGGGCGCGGCGCTTGGCGCTTCCGCCTTTGCGAAGCTGCTATACGGTGACGCCGCCAGCGTGAAACTCGCGATGGCGGCCCGTTTGATAAAAGCGCGGCGTTTCATGGCTACCACAATATAGTCGAAAACCAGACGCCACGATAGCCGGATTATTTTAGCGACATGAGTGCAATCGCATGCCTGGCTTTTCCGCCAGCCCATTATGCGGTTGAGCGATCAAGGGGGGATTGGGCATAGCTCGAGATCTTGTTTATCGATTACCCCCATAGACGTTTCAAAGGCCTCTAATGGGGCGAACGGTAGCCGCGTTTGTTTCGGATGCTGGCGCAGTTGACGGAATTCGATCGAATCGGCCGGAGTTAAAGGGTTTACCTTAATTAGAAAATGAGTTTGTAAAGCAGATGCGAATTGTTATCATAACAAATCATTAGTGGTGACGAAAAGAAGCCGTCCGATCGGGCGCGCGGCTAGTGGCAGCTGGACTGACCGGGTCGCAAAAACGTAAACGTGAATTTTTACGCCGGGCGGGACATCCGTGAGAATCGCGTAAGCAAAGCGGCTTTTTAAACTCGGCTGTTTTGGTGTTAGCGAAAGCAATGGATATGAATATTTCCACTCTCGTTTGCTGGGGGCTTTTTGCAGGCTTGTATGCGTCTACGGCAACCGAAGTGGCCGTGGTTAACCTCAATAATACGGAAGCGGATAAACCGATGTATTGTGTCACTTGGGATGGCATACGCGTTTCGGACCCCCTGTACGTTGAATTTTGGGCTTCAGCCAATGGAGGTATTTGGGAGCCGGTTCAAGCCGGGCTCAATCCGGCGGAAACGTCCTGGAAGTTGGACGAGAACGGGTATTTCAATGCCGGGATCGGCGTTATTCCCGGAATCGAGCCCGATTCGCTGGTCGTTTTTAAAGTGTTGCTTTGGACGCGCGCTGACTCTGCCCGCGATGCTTATTATGTCACGCAATGCCTGTGGACCCAAGCCACGGGAACATGGATTACGGATTCCCAACCCGCCTCAACCCCGGATAGTGTTATGCTCCAAATTCCGTATAACGTTACCATTGTCTTGGAACCCGAACCGGAGCCTTCCACGATGGCCTTGGGTTTCTTGGGCGCCGCACTTCTTTTTGCGTGGCATTCGGGACGTTTCGGGCCCGCTTGCCGATCATCTCGAAAATGGATCGCCGGCGCATCGGAATCCCGGTTTAAATAATTTCGGCGCCAGGGGGCTGAATCAAACGAGAGCCGTAGGCCAAATCGGTTTTGCGCAATTATTCAAGTGGAAGGAAAGTGATGGCGTCGGGAACTGCTTTTCGTCGGGCCTTTAGCCGATCTCTTTGGTGGTTGTAGCCTTGATTTCCCCGGGCAGATGCTTTTACTCGGCGGCTTTTGGGAATGCCATATTGGCTCAAAACGGCACAATCTGGGCATAAAGAGCCAAAACGCCCGGTTAATTTGTTACACGAGAGCCACTGGCGAGTAGAAAATCTTTTTGGGGCATGGCATGGCGCGTGCTTTTAAATGGGATGGATGGCATTTTAAGAAAATTGGGCTACGGTGTTGATGGAATGAAATCAACCTTTTTCATGGCCGGGTTGGCAATGGTATTTTTCCCGTTTAGTTTGGGCGCGCAAAGTGTCCCTAATAGCAGTGGTAGCGGGAATCTGGGTGGGGTTGGCGTGCCGGTGGCCCGAGCGTCGGTGGCGCCCAATTACCCGCAAGGAACCGGCGGAATTCGCTACGTCACTCGGCAAGCGCCAGTGGTTCATCGCCAGCAGGTTGCGCGGCAGTTTTGGACGGCTGGGGGGATGCGATTGGGCAGTCGGCCAGCCAATGGAACTTCAGCGAATCTGGGCAACTCAGGCAAGGCTCGATTCTCGACCCCGGCGACGCCGTAGCTTCAGGAATTTGTATCGGCTAAAAGTTGGGGCGGTTCGCGCGGTTGCGCGCCGTCGAATGGGGCGCGTCTGCGCGGGGGCAAGTTTAGCGGATGAGCGTGATTTTTAAGTTGTTAACGGCTATACAGCATAGGTTTTCGCGGGGCCAGTTCACTCGCATAAGGGGAAATAACTCTGTTGCATCGCCGGGGGGATTTCAAGTAGGGTTGCGGTAGTGCAAAGTTATGAAAATTTACATCGACGGTAAATATTTGGACGAGGCGGACGCGAAGATTTCTGTATTCGACCATGGTTTGCTCTATGGGGATGGGATTTTCGAGGGGATTCGCGCTTATAACGGCCGGGTTTTCCGGCTTAAAGAACACGTAGACCGTTTGTTTTATTCCGCCAAGGCCATTTTGCTCGAGATCCCGATTTCGCCCGCGGAAATGATCAAAGCGGTGGTGGAGACTTGCCGTCAAAACCACTTGCGCGATGGGTACATTCGGCTGGTGGTCACCCGGGGTGTCGGTACATTGGGGTTGAACCCCAATCGCTGCAAAAACCCGTCGGTCATCGTCATTGCGGATAAGATTCAATTGTATCCCAAAGAGATGTACAACAACGGGTTGGATATTGTCACCGTGCCGACCACGCGGAATTTGCATAATTCGCTCAATCCGGCCATTAAATCACTGAATTATCTCAATAATATTCTGGCTAAAATCGAGGCGAACAACGCGGGCGTGGAAGAAGCGGTGATGCTCAACGCCGATGGTTATGTGGCCGAATGCACCGGCGATAATATCTTCATCGTCAAAGGCCATCAGTTGCAGACGCCGCCCCTATCGGCGGGCGCTTTGTACGGCATCACCCGGGGCGTGGTGATGGATTTGGCGCGCGAGGCGGGCCTGCAGGTGAGCGAGCCCAACCTGACCCGGTATGATTTGTTTAACGCGGACGAGTGTTTCCTGACGGGTACCGGCGCGGAGATGATTCCGGTCGTCAAGATCGATGGCCGGGTGATTGGCACCGGCAAACCGGGGGCCGTGATCCAGAGTTTGACCGCGAAATATCACGCATTAACCCAAAGCTCGGGAGAGCCGATATAACTAACGCTATGCTGTGCGACGTTTGCAAAAAAAACGAGGCGACTGTGCATCTGACTCAAATAGTTGAAAACAAGATGCAAACGATCGATTTATGCGAAGGCTGCTCGAAGGCGAAGGGGGTGGACGATCCCACCGGATTTTCGCTGGCGAGCTTGCTCGTGGGGCTGGGGGTGTCTCAAGAGGAGTCAACGGCTTCGGCGACGACGCCCGCGACGGAACCTTCGGAAGAATTACGTTGCGGCACCTGCGGTTTCACGGCGGCGGATTTCAAGAAAGCCGGCCGGCTCGGCTGCCCGGATTGTTACCAGACTTTCGCCGAACAACTGGAGGGGTTGCTGAAAACGATGCACAAAGGCACCAAGCACACGGGGAAAATCCCCGGCTCGCATCCCGCCCGCGACGTCGCCGAGCAAGTGCGGGAGTTGCAGACGTTGCTCGAACAAGCCGTGCAAACGGAGGATTTCGAACGCGCCGCGGTGCTACGCGATGAGATCAAAAAGCTTAAGGCGCAACCGAATCCGGTTCGCACCGCCTAGATACTATGACCCTTGATTCATTTCTTGCCAGCCCTTCGGACGCCGCGAAGCGAAGCGGCCCGAATGACCGGATTGTCCTGTCGAGCCGGGTGCGTTTGGCGCGGAATTTGCGGGGGTTTCCTTTTCCCGGTTGGGCAAAAAAAGGGGACCGGCTGAAGAGCCTGGAAATTATTCGGGAAGCCGTCTCCGGCTTGCCGCAGATGGAAAACGCCTTTGCCGAGGCAATGGATAACTTGAATCCGCTGGATAAGCAGATTCTCGTGGAACGGCATTTGATTAGCCGCGAGCACGCCGCGAAAACGGTGGGCAGCGGCCTGGTGATCAGCAAGGACGAATCGCTCTGCGTGATGATCAACGAGGAGGACCACCTGCGCATGCAGGCCTTGCGGCCCGGGCTCCAGATCCGCCAATTATGGCAGGTGATGGATGAGTTCGATTCCGCGCTGGAAAAGAAGCTGGATCTGGCGTTTAACTCCAAGCTGGGATATTTGACCGCTTGCCCGACGAATGTGGGCACCGGCATCCGGGTGAGCGCCATGCTACATTTGCCGGGCCTCGTGCTGGCCGAACAGGTGAACCAGATTATCCAAGCCGTTAATAAGCTGGGGTTTGCGGTTCGAGGCCTGTACGGAGAAGGTACGGAAGCGCTGGGCAATGTTTTCCAGGTCTCCAACCAAATGACGCTGGGGGAAGGGGAGATCGAGATTGTGGAGCGTTTGAGCAAGGTTGTTGCTCAACTGATTGAACACGAGGAGAATGCGCGCCAAAAGCAGATCGAGAAGAGTCCCAAGACCGTGCTGAACCATATTGGCCGGGCCTACGGCATCCTCGCCAATGCCCATAGTATTTCCTCCAAAGAGACGATGAATTTGTTGTCGTTGATGCGCTTGGGGATCGATTTGGGATTATTTCCGGGCACGGACCGCAATTTGATGGATGAGTTGTTCCTGATCACCCAGCCGGCGCATTTACAAAAAAATTATACCGAAAAACTCTCAGCTGAGGAACGGGACTTGCTTAGAGCAGACATGTTGAGGGATCGGTTGTTAAAAGTAAGCCGCCCCATACCGCGATTTCCCGGTGCTGAGGGCACAACACTAGACAAACCGGCCAGTCCATAGGAGTCTAAGAGTATGAGTGAAGATAAAGAAGGTAAAGAGGGGTTGAATAATTTTACACCCCGAGCTCAGCAGGTGCTGGCCTTATCCCGCAAGGAGGCCGACCGGTTAAACCACAATTATCTGGGCACTGAACATTTGCTGTTAGGGTTGATCAAGTTGGGGCAAGGGGTGGCGGTTAATGTATTGCAGCGTTTGGGCCTGGATTTGGAAACCGTCCGGCTGGAGGTGGAAAAGAAAGTCGGCACCGGGCCGGACCAAAAAGTCGTGGGCGCGATCCCCTATACGCCGCGCGTCAAGAAGGTCTTGGCGCTGGCGGGCAAAGAAGCCAAAGCGCTTAATCACACTTACGTCGGCACCGAGCATTTGTTGTTGGGCTTGCTGCGCGAGGGCGACGGCGTGGCCGCGCGGGTGCTCAAGGATTTGGACGTCGACATTGAGCAGGCGCGCCAGGAAGTTTTGAAGGAGTTGGATCCCAACTACAGCGTGTCCGAGGAACCCGCCACGGCGGGCGAGTCGGGCGGTCCCGAAAAGGAGAAGAAAGGGGACGTCAAAACTCCGGCTTTGAAGGCGTTCGGACGAGATTTGACCGAGATCGCCCGCAAAGGTGAAATGGACCCGGTGATCGGCCGCAAGAACGAGATCGAGCGGGTCATCCAGATTCTATGCCGCCGCACGAAGAACAACCCGGTGCTGCTAGGCGAAGCCGGGGTGGGGAAGACCGCCATCGTGGAAGGTTTAGCCCAGGAAATCGCCAAGGGTAACGTGCCCGAGCTGTTGCGCGAGAAACGCGTCATCACCTTGGACCTCGCCCTCATGGTCGCCGGCACCAAATACCGCGGCCAGTTCGA
>DBTJ01000042.1:0-4361 GCA_002306985.1 Verrucomicrobia bacterium UBA1319 | reverse complement strand
AGGAGCGCATCAAGGCGGTGATGGATGAAATCCGGCGAGCCAAGAACGTCATTTTGTTTATCGATGAGTTGCACACCATCGTCGGGGCCGGTTCGGCCGAAGGAACGATGGACGCCTCCAATATCATCAAGCCGGCGCTGAGCCGGGGCGAGTTGCAGTGCATTGGCGCCACCACGCTCAACGAGTACCGTAAGTACATCGAGAAGGACGCCGCGCTTGAGCGCCGGTTCCAAAACGTCAAAGTCGAAGCGCCGTCCGTCGACGAGGCGATCCTGATTTTGAAGGGGCTGCGTCCTAAGTACGAGGAGCATCACAAGGCGGAGATGACCGATGTCGCCATCGAAGCGGCCGTGCGGCTGTCCGATCGGTACATCACCGGCCGTTTTCTGCCGGATAAAGCCATCGATGTGATGGACGAAGCGGGTTCGCGCGCGCGCATCAAATCCATGACCCGCCCGCCCGACGTGAAGAATTTGGAAGTCGAGATCGAGCAGCTTAAGGCGCGCAAGGAAAAAGCCATTAAGGAGCAAGATTTCGAGGGCGCGGCCACCATGCGCGATCAGGAAAAGAAGGCGAAGGAAAAGCTCGAAACCATCTTGGGTACCTGGCGCGCCACCCGCGAGGAGAAGCGCGTGCTCATCAACGATGAAGACATGATGCATGTCATCTCGAAATGGACGGGTATTCCACTCCAGCGCATGGAGCAGAACGAGGCCGATAAATTGCTCGCGATGGAAAAAGAGCTGACCAAAGTGGTGGTCGGCCAGGAGAGCGCCGTGAGCGCCATCAGCAAGGCGTTGCGCCGGTCCCGGGCGGATTTGAAGGACCCCAAGCGCCCCATCGGCACGTTCATGTTGCTGGGGCCCACCGGCGTCGGCAAGACCTTGCTCGCCAAATCGCTGGCGGAAGCCATGTTTGGCGATTCCAAGAGCTTGATCCAGCTCGATATGAGCGAGTACATGGAGAAATTCACCGTCTCGCGCCTGGTCGGTTCGCCGCCGGGGGACGTCGGTTTCGAGGACGGCGGGCAATTGACCGAGCAGGTCCGTCGCAAACCTTATTCCGTGATTTTGTTCGATGAGGTGGAAAAAGCCCATCCCGATGTCTGGAACATTCTCCTGCAAATCTTGGAGGAAGGGAAACTGACCGATAGCATGGGCCGAGTGATCGATTTCCGCAACACCATCATCTTGCTAACGAGCAATGTGGGGGCGGAGACCATCAAGAAGCAAGGTTCCATCGGTTTCGGCGTGCCCGCCGATTCTTCGAGCTACGAACGCGTCCGCGAGAAATTGCAGGAGGAAGCCAAGCGCACCTTCAAGCCGGAGTTCTTGAACCGGCTCGATGATGTGATCGTGTTCCGTCCGCTCACGAAGCCGAATCTCGTCGAGATCTTGGGCTTGGAAATCGCCAAGCTGGCGAACCGGTTGCAGGCCAAAAGCGTCAAGATCGTGCTGGACGAAAAGGCCATGGATCTGTTGGTTCAAAAAGGTTACGACCCGGCCTATGGCGCGCGCCCGATGCGCCGCGCCGTCGAGCAATACCTCGAAGATCCGTTAGCGGAGGAAGTCTTGCGCGGCACGTTGCATCCCAACGAGCCGGTGAATGTGACCGTGATGGATAATAAATTGGTGTTCACTCAGAAATCCGTGGCGAAAAACCTCACGGGCGCGGGTGAAACCACCAAATAACCCTCCCTGTTCAAAGCTAATTCTAAGGCCGCTGGCGAAATAACCGGCGGCCTTTTTTATATGAATACCGCATTGCTGCTCATCGATATACAGAACGATTACTTTCCCGGCGGCCGAATGGAGGTCGCGGGTAGTGTCGAGGCCACCGCCGCCGCCGCCAAAGTGCTGCAGGCGTATCGGCGAGCCCAATTACCAGTTCTCCATATCCAGCACGTCTCCGATCGTCCGGGAGCCACCTTTTTCCTGCCGGGGACCGTTGGGGCGTTGATTCACGAATCCGTTCGGCCGCTGGCCGGCGAAACCGTCATCACCAAACATTTTCCCAACAGCTTTCGCGAAACGCCATTGCTCGACACCTTGCGTAAGCTCGAGATCGGGAGGTTATCGATTGTGGGCATGATGACCCATATGTGCATTGACGCCACCACGCGCGCCGCTTTCGATTTGGGGTTCAAATGCCGCGTGGCCTATGACGCCTGCGCCACTCGCAACTTGGCGTTCCAGGGTGAAACCGTTTCCGCGCACGAAGTGCAGTTCGCCTTTTTATCGGCGCTGGGCGCGGTGTACGCGCAAATCCTGAGCGCCGAGGAATTGGCCGCCGCGGTTGCCCAGGGCGCGGGGAATTAATCGCCATCCGGCTCGAAAATGAGGTCCCGCAGGTAGCAGCACTGGTTCCATATCTGACTGGGCATTTCGTGGGGTTCCGTCGTGTAAACGCCCGCGCCGGAAAGGTAGGAAAGATGGTCGCCATTGTCGCCCGGATAGAAGCATCCCTGGGGCACGAAAGCAAAAGAGCTATTGGCGATCGTGGATACCGATACGATGTACTCGGTGTTGGCCTCCAGATGCACCGGGGTATCATACCGATACACCGCCCATGGCGTGTTTCCGTATTGGGGTTGCGCGACCACTTCGGAGCCGGGCAAAATTTCTTGCGTGTTCTTCTGCCAGATCCTGAAGGTGTGTTCGCCCCGGGGTTCGCCCTTGGCTAAAAAATAGCGGATGCCGATGGCCTTGCCCGCCACCTTGCTGGAAAAGGTTGTTCCCAAATGGTACAGGTTCTGGTCGGTGCCGGTTTCCGCCTGGTTAAGGTTGAACAGTGATTCACGCGGCTCGAATAACACATCTCGGCAAAAACTCGCGCCCCCCGATGATGTGGCCGGTTTTTGCCCCATGATGGAGGATTGCGCGCCCGCGTTGGCGGGATACGTGAGGTAGCCGCTATGGTTGCTCGCGACCGCTACTTCCTGCGGGATGCGGGCGTAACGAAAGGTTCCGCCGCGTCGCTCCCCTGTGCTCACCGAGACAATGTATTCGGTATTGGCATCGATTTCCAGCGGTTCGCTAAAGGTATAGTTATACCAAGCGTTTTGCCCGGTCACATTGATATAGAAAGGTCCGGCGATGGGTTGACTGGAACCGTTGTTATTCCAGACGCGAATCGCGTGTATCCCGCCTTCGCCCACGACGGCGTAAAATCGGGCGCCGATGAGTCTGCCGGGAATCGTGGGGCTGAATTTTACGCCCAATTCGAGGGGCGCGGCGGCCGCGCTGGCGGCCGGGGTTTGGTCGGTGAAAATATTTTCGTAGTGTTCGCTGGGCGTGGGGGTAAAGAGAACATCGCGCAGGAAATTTAGGCAATATCGCCGATCCGGCATTTGCCCGGCGTACGCGGTGTACACGCCCGCGTGATCGGGCCAGTATAAATAACGGCCGTCATTTCCGGCCTTCGATTTGAAAATGTACGGATACTTATTCGTGGCGTCGTAAGCGGTGGAAACTGAAACCGTATATTCGACATTGGAGTCAATGTTGATGGGGGTGGCCAATAGGTTGGTGATCCACTGACCGGCGCCCTCATAGACAGCGTTGGTCGCATAGACACATTCACTACTATCGCTACGCCAGATTCGGAAGTGATGAGCGCCCGTGTCACCGGGAGGGGCGAATACGCGGATGCCCTCGATCTGGCCGGCCTGGGAGGCCGAAAACCGCGTGCCCAACTCCCAAATGTGCTTGTCGCTGGCCACGTTGCCGGCGCCGTTTTCGGGAAAGAGGCTTTGCTGGTTGCGGCTGTAGGTCGCCTGGATTGGAACGTCGGTGGTGTCGAGGTCGAGCGTGAAAAACGCATAGGCGGTGCCCTTGCGGGTGTCCGTCGTGAAATTCACATTCGTGCCAGCGGCTAGAACGCTGGTGAGCGCCCAGTTCTTGCGCTGGAATTCGAGGGGCAGCATGCAGGTATAGCCAGGGCAGGGCACGGCGGGTTTCAGGGTAAACCGAAGGACTTGGCCGCTGAAGGACTCGACTTCCGCCGTCGTCTGGTTTTTGGCGTCCACGAAGGCCCAGGCTTCCCGCGCGCTGCATACGGGGATGTTGAGCGCCTTGGCGTAGTTCAGGAGAAATAGTCCCGCTGGCCTGGCCCAGCCCGGCTTGCCCTTCACCCACCAGCGGTCCGTGTGAAAATTTACGTTGATGTAAGCGTATGCTTCTTGGTCCAGGCTTTTGTCCAAAAGCGATCGAAACGCCAATTTCAATTCCGCGGGCAGGCGATTGGTATTGCCTAGCTGGTATTCCTGCTCGGGTAATTGGGTCACCGATTGGTAAACACTCGAGATTTGGCCGTCGGGCAGGGCGAACTTCATGATCAAGCCGCTCACCCTAAACATCACG
>DBTJ01000191.1 GCA_002306985.1 Verrucomicrobia bacterium UBA1319 | reverse complement strand
CATTTCTGCCTCGATCAAAGACAAGAACAGAATAACCGATCCGCCATTTCCCGCCAGTCACCAGTTCTGGGGACAAGCGCCGGGGACAGTATTCCTTCCTATGAAGCTGCCTTCCGTAGGGGACATTTCACGGGTCCGAAACCGATCACATACCGCTTCTTTCGTTGTCGAGCAAACGCAGGGCGGCGGCTATATAGGGGTGTTGCATGACGAAACTAGCGGGGGTTTGGCGCTCCGCTTCATAATACTCTAAAAACCTATGGGCGTGGATTGGGGATTTTGCCTGGGCGTCCAGCGCGGCCTTGCTGGCCCGCAGAGGATAGAGGCTGGCGGGGGTGGTGGGACGCTTGGCATTGGCCTGCTCGATGGCTTGCCAAAGGGCAACCAGATTGCCTGTGGTTTCACAACTTGGCTGGGCATGACGCCGTAGCGGGTCCAACCTTAGGAGATTGAGGGTAATGGTATCGCGATCCTTTGGGACCATGATTATTTTTTGTCTGATGCCTTCGAGTTGGCGCCAGACTCGGAAATAATTCGGGTCCAATTCGACCGCCTTCCAGTAACAGGGCAAGGCTTCGGCGTAACGCTGTTGCTCTTCGCGCAGGTAGCCGAGCAAGTATTGCACTTGGGCTTTCTCCGGGTTTTTGGCCGCCAGTTCGGTGAACACGCGTTCGGCGATGGCTTGCGCTCGCTCGCCAGAGAAGGCTAGTTCGCAACCAAAACAGTAACTTTCCAACCGCCCGAAGCTGTCGGGCATCAATTCATAGGCGCGGCGGTAATGTTGCTCGGCCGCCTCCATTTGCCCAAGTTTAGCCAGGGCTACCGCCAAGCGGGCATGAATACAATAGGCGTCGTCAAACACGCTGGTGGATTTTTGGTAGGCTTCGATGGCGCGTTTGGAGAGCCCCAACGCGGTAAGCTCATCGGCCCGCTCGGCGTCATGCACTGCTTGGAGCACTTTTTCTAACGGGTCGGCTTCCGACGTGTTACCCTTCAATTTAACGATTTCCCATAGCTCGGCGTAAGCTCGTAAACGGTCGCCGGGTCCTTCCTCGCCGTCGGTGGGGTCAATGGCGATCGCTTGGCGGGCGAGGCGTTCGGCTGCTTCCAGCTGACCGGATTTTCGCAACCGGTAGGCCTGCCAGATCAAGGGGCGCTCTTCAAAGGGATCTAAGGCGAAGAGTTGATCAAGTCTGGCCGCTGCTTCCTGGGGGGATAATTGAATCAGTAATTCGTAGAGCCGGTCCGAGCCAGGATGCTTTAATAGCATTGCGTTTACGAGGCCGATGGCTTCTTGGGTGCGGCCGGTTTTGGCAAGGGCTCCCGCCAGGTAAGCCGCGAGGGGCGTGTTCTTTTCAAGAGCCTCTCCCAAATTGGCGGCGTCGGCTACGCCCCAATTAGGCGAATTATCCGCCAGCATTACCACGTCTTCGTAGCGTCCGGCACGATAGTAAACTTGCAACAACAGGCTTAACGCCGGGCTGACGTTATGGCTGTAGTAGCCTAATTTGGCCGCCTGCGCGGCCAGCGATTCCGCCAGCAGGGCTTCCGCTTCGGGCCCCCGTCCCAATTCTAGAAGCAGACGGACCTGATGCGTAAGATTGAAATTGTACGGCTCGTTTTGTGTCGCGGCTTTCCCGGCCGCAGCTAACCCGGTCTCGATCCAGTTGGTGTTTCCGGCGATGACGCCCAGGCGCGCTAATTCGATCGCCAAGGTTTTTTTGTCTTTGATATCCGCCGTCATTCGTCTTGTTTGGGGCAAATCTCCGTATTGTAGCAATTGCCGCACCGTGGCGACGGCTCCAGTCAGGTCGTCACTGGCTAACTGCGATTGGCAAAGCAGGTTTAGGAGCATTACCTGGGTGGCGGTTTTGAGGTTCGATTGGGCGGCGGCCTGTTTGAGCAGAGTCGTTACTTCGGCGGTCTTGCCCCCATAAGCGGCTAGGCGTTGATAGTCATCCCAGAAAGGCAACTCGGGGTCTTCCCTCAGCCGGTCATGGAAATACTGGGTGAATTCGGCCGCTTTGCCTTCGATCGCCCAGTGTTCCAGAGCTTCCGAAGGGAGTGAGAAATAGGCTTCCTTGACGCATTGTTTTTCTTCGTCCCGGGCTTCCGCCCAACGGTGGTTGGCGATGAGAAAGGTGAAATAATACGGCGTGCCGCCATTCTCATAGGGCATTTCCCGGGTCGTTTTCGGAAACTGCTTTCGCATCGCGAGGTAGAGCTCATGGGCGTCAAGGGACATGGTAAGCTGCCACTGCGGAACTTTCAGTTCGGCGATCATGGCTAGCGCTAACTTTTGCGCCAGCTTGAAGGTGGCGGTTTGTGCGTCGATATTAATTAGAAACGGTCGGACTAGGGCTTTGCGGAGCAAGGCTTCAGCTTTGATTTCGCCAACTAGCGGGACCAAGTCGGGGATGCGCAGGTTTGGATTACCGGTTTCCTCCAGGTTGTCACCTTGGGTCAGTTTTCGCTCCAAGAGGGCAATGATTTCCTCCGCTGAAGCGGCCGATTGGAGCAGGGCTTCATCCAAATTTCCCAGGATGTATCTCATTTGGCCTAGATGCATTTTTTCCTGTTCGGCCAACGTGCGAATCTGGGTAATATCCGCTTGCCGCTGAGTCGGATTACCCGTCAGCGTGTGTGCCAGTAGCCGCAGACTTAGTATTTGGCCCTGATTATTGAGGTCCATCGGCAGGGCTTCGGCTTGTTTTTCGATTGCGCCCCAGACGGACGGGCCGGGGAGGGCGGCGATCAAATCCTGGCTGGTTAAAGGCAACACGCCGGACTCATAAGGACCAGCCGGGAGTTTGCCGAAAGATTGCGCCAAGGCCAGCCATTGCGCGGCGCTATCTTCTGGCGTAAGCGCGGTGGATTGCTGTTGAAACGTTTTAAGTTTCGCGCGAAACGTTTCCTGGGGGCTCGGCTTGATGGCGACGCTGGCGTTGGTTCCCTCGGCGATGCGTTTCAATACCGCCTCGGCGCCTAAGTATTGGCCGGAGGCTTGGTTGCCGAGTGCCGCCCAAATGCAGAGGACTGCCAGAATGCCTTGGCCGATAAAGGGGCGTTGTATGCGGGACTGTTTCATGTTATTCGGTTTGAAAGCAGCTACAATAATAATTTAAAGGCTATTAAATCAACCTAATTATGTGGAAAAGAAGTGAAAATCCCGTGGTGTAAGGCAACGAAAGTTGACGGCATGGAGGTTCTTTCTGAAAAGTAAGAAGGCCGGGGTAACCCC
>DBTJ01000194.1:23270-25012 GCA_002306985.1 Verrucomicrobia bacterium UBA1319 | reverse complement strand
CGACCTGGGGCCACAATCAATGGCTACAAACCGAAGTGCCGACGGGCATATCCGGAGTCAAGGACATCGCGGCGGGGGGCGATCACAGTTTGGTGATTTTAACCAAACCTTGAGCGCTTAGCCGCCACATAACTTCACAACGCCTGGCGGGAACCCTGTTCCCGCCAGTTTTGCGTTTAGGGGCGGAGGGTGAAAGGATGAATAACTTATCCATCATTTGCATACAACTGTTTGTCGGAATAATTTACGCTTAATGTGAGTTACGCATATGTCTTACTATTAGCTGGTTGAGGCGCAATACATCCAGGAGTGGTCTAACGCTGTCGGAAAGGTTTACATTCAGGGTCGTGATATATAACTATCTTATTATTAGTATAATAGAATGCTTTTAGGAGAGAGTTCGTTCCCATCATTGTCAGCGGATTTTACGTTGGACAACATGGGCTTTGATATTTAATTAGTGTGTAATACGTTTATTAAAAAATACATACATACTATTGGTTGAGTTGTTGACCTGATTGGCATAAAGCGTGCTGTGGCTAATTTGCCTGCAAAATGGCCGGTCTTTCAAATTGGGGGTGTAACTAGAAACAAAAAGAGGTATGACAAAGTACATTGGGTTATGGGCGGGGATGCTGGGTGCGTTGAGTCTGTTAACGGCGCAAGCCACAACCATTAATGTCGCGCTTGATAAGAACGTGACGCTGAGCGGTGTATTCGGTTCGACTTCTGTCGCGGAGGCCACGTTAACTGACGGCCTTTTTCTAACCGAGCAGACGCAATGGAATGTGGGGTCGGTATGGTGGGATGAAAACTCTCAACCATCGGTGGGAAACAGCCTGATTATTAATCTGGGAGGCACCTGCACCATCAATAGTTTCACCGCTCAGGTGGATAACAACGATACGTATCGACTGGAGTATTGGGATTTGACTAGTTCCTCTTGGCAAACGGCATGGGATATTCCTAGTGTTGGTGGTTGGGGCCTCATGACTCGTTCGCAGGAACTCGAGAAAGCGATTACGACAACGGATCTTCGGTTTTACGCCACTGGTGGAGACATGCTCTATTCGGCTTGCGAGATACAGGCTTTGGGAAATACGGTTCCAGAAGGCGGCTGTACGCTGGTCTTGTTGGGTGGCGCGTTGTCGATGGTGGGATGGTTCGGAAGTAAAAACCGCTAAAAAGAATTAGCAATAATTTTAGATTTATTAGAACGAGCAGCTTTTTAGCTGCGCGGTTTTACGTGATTCCTCGGTTCAATTAAAGCTTCGGGTAGTTCCATGGAGAGTTCGTTTGCTCGAACAAAGATGGAATCTGAAAGCAATTCCCCGTGGCCTGGGAAGATGACGCAGGACATTCTTGCTACGCATGGATCGCTGGTCGCGAGTTATCCGCCGCACCCCGGCGGCTTATTCGTGGCGCAACGCTTCCACGGGGTCCATGTCGGCGGCACGCAATGCGGGGTAGATGCCGAACACCACGCCGACCAAGGCGGAGATCGAAAAGGCGATAATGGGGGACCAAAGAGTCACAATGGTAATCATGCCCGCGAAATAAGTGACAAAGAAAGGAATCGCCACGCCCAACAGCACCCCAATGACTCCGCCGGTGCCGGAGAGGATTACGGTTTCGATCAAGAACTGCACGACGATGTCCTTACGTTTGGCGCCTAAGGCGCGGCGTATGCCGATTTCGCGGGTTCGTTCGGTGACGCTGGCTAGCATGATGTTCATGATGCC
>DBTJ01000194.1:0-23014 GCA_002306985.1 Verrucomicrobia bacterium UBA1319 | reverse complement strand
TCATGATGCCGATGCCCCCGACCAGTAGGGAGATGGCGGCGATGGAACCGAGGACGATGTTGAAAATCTGTTTGGTGCGTTCGGCGCGTTTAAGCAGCTCGATGGGCACCGTCATTTCGTAGTCTTTTTTCTGATGCGCGCGATCCAGCAAATCCTTCATGGCCTGCGACACGTTCACCACTTCGTCCTTGTCATGCACTTTGATGGTGACCTCGTGCAGCGCCACTTTTTCGGCTTCAAAGCTGCCCGAGCGACGTTTCATGATGGTTTCGCCATAGCGGGTTTTGGCGGTGTTCAAGGGGATGTACATGCGATTGACCGCGCCGCCCTTGGCGGGTTGGGCATCGGCGCTTTTGGATTTGGCGCGCTGGGCCATGATCCCAATCACGCGGTAATACGTGCTGCCTACCCGGACGGTTTGGCCGATGGGAGATTCCAGTGGGAATAGCCAGGGGACCATTTCAGATCCCAGCACGCAGACCGCGCTGTTTTCTTCCATTTCCACATCGCTAAAGAAGCGGCCTTGCACGACATGATGATTGCGCATTTCGGGATACCAAGGAACCGTGCCGACGATCTCGCAATCCACCCTCCGGTTGATGTTCCAGGCGTATTCGCGAATGATACGGCCGGGCACCACAATGGTGACCCCCGGAATGGTGGCGCGCATGCGGCGGATATCGTTGTAGGTAATCCCGTATTCGAGCAGGGAACTGGCGCTGCCCGAGACTTTCATTTCCTCGGGTGGTTTGACGCTGGTGAGAATGATGTTCTGGCTGCCGAGGTTCTTGATTTGCTCCTGCGCCTCGGAACTGGCGCCTTCGCCAATGGCTAACATGGCGATGACCGAGCAGACGCCGAAGACGATGCCGAGCATCGTGAGCAAAGAGCGCAACCGGTGCAACCAGAGGCTGCGCAGCCCCAGTCGGATCGCTCGCTTCAGCCGGCTGGGCGACAAGCCAAACAGTCCCTGCGGCGCGCTGGCGGGCCGGATTTTAAAGGGGGTTTGCGGGGTTGGATTCATGCGCGTCGTTGCTCTCCCGCGGGTGGGAATTTGCATGCCGGTTCACGCAAGCGAGTGTCGCTTTCCAGCAACCCGTCGCGAAACCGAACGTTGCGCGTGCCCCGGTGGGCGACATCATCGTCGTGCGTGACCATGATCAAGGTTTTGCCTTGCCGATGCAACGAGTCGAACACTTCCAAGATTTCCAAGCCGGACTTCGAATCCAGATTGCCGGTGGGCTCATCGGCCAGAATGACCAAGGGATCGTTCACCAAGGCGCGGGCGATGGCCACCCGTTGCTGCTGTCCGCCGGACAACTCGGTGGGTTTGTGGTCCAGGCGTTTTTCCAGGCCGACCAGGGCGGCTAGTTTGGTGGCGAGCGCGCGGCTTTCATGTTCGGGCCAGCCCTGGTAATAAAGCGGTACTTCAATGTTCTCGACCACGGTGAGTTGCTGGATCAAGTTGTAACTCTGGAAAATGAAACCCAGTCGTGCCCCGCGCACTTCCGAAAGCATGTCGTCATCCATTTCGGACACATCCTCACCGCCCAAGTAATAGCGGCCCGAAGAGGGACGGTCGAGGCAGCCGAGCAGATTGAGCAGCGTGGATTTGCCGCAGCCGGAGGGGCCCATGATGGTGACGTATTCGCCGGGCTGGATGCCGAGCGTTACGCCCCGCAACGCCTCCACCACGACTCCCCCCATTTGGTAGGTCTTGCGGAGCTGATCCAGGTGGACAATGTCGGTCGTTTCGGGGTTGCTCATTGCCGCGGCGCGCGATTGTTTTTAGGGGCTTTGGGGGCGGCGTCGGCGGGGGGCGCCGGCGCGGCGGGCTTGGCGGCGCCGTCTTTGCCGGGCGCCACATCCTTATCCTCATCGGCGTTCTTGCCATCGCCGCCGGTATCGGTGCCATCGGGGGCGCGTAGCAGCACTTTTTCGCCTTCTTTCAGGCCGCTTTTGATCTCGATAAACTCATCGTTGAATTCTCCCGTCTGGATTTCGCGCTGCTCGGTGCGAATGCCATTTTCGACGAACACGAAGTGTTTACCATTAATTGGAACGATGGCTTGCAGGGGCACGTACACCACATCGTCGAGGTTTTTCACCAAAATTTCCACTTTGGCGCTCATCCCCGGTTTGATCCAGTCTTGCACGGTGGAGATGGACACGCTGGTGATATACACCTTCAGATCGGGATTCATCCAGCGGTTGCCGGAATCGGGCAATACGCCGACTTTGATGACTTCACCCTCGAGCTTTTGATCGGGAAAGGCGTCGATTTGGATTTTGGCTTTGAGCCCTTTCTTCACTTTTTTGATGTACGACTCGTGGATCTTCAAGCGAACGGACATTTTCGTCATGTCCGGAATGGTGATGATTGTCTGGCGTTCGCGCACCGTCGCGCCTTCACGGATGGGTTCTTCGTTGCCGAATCGACGGTCCTCGCCACCGCCGTAGACGACCAAGCCGGGGCGCAGGGCGCGGATGACGCAATTAGACATCTGTTCGCGGAGTTCGGCCAGTTGCTCGGATTCAATCCGCCAGCGCCGTTCGGAAGATTTAAGCTGGGCGCGCGATTGGGCGAGTTTGGAAATCGCCTCTTTGCGGGCGCGCACCAACAGACGCAAGGACTCGTCGTATTTAGAGAGAAAATCTTCCGCGGTTCGGGTGAACTCGTAGTAAATGTACAAATCCAGGGCGGTGCGGGCACTTGCCAATTTGACCTCGTTTTGCTTGATGTTGAGGCTGTCGTTATCGAGTTCCATCTTCGTGGCGAATTGCTCTTTGAACAACCGTTGGGTCCCCTCGAATTTTATTTTGGCCAGCTCGTAGGATTGCTGGGACACATACATATCGTCCTCGAGTTTTCGCAATTCCTGGCGCGCGGCGCCGTCGCCCAAAAGCTCCGCTTTGGCATATTTCGTAAAGTCGATCGGCGGGGCGAAGGCGGAATCCGATTTGTTCGTCGACCTGCCTTTACCGGCGCGGGGCGGGACGATAGCGGAAGGAAGGGCTGGCGCCGCCGGCTTCGGAGCGATCGCTCCCGGTCCGGGAAGAGTGGTGGGTTGGTTGGTCGGATCTTGCGTTAGCCGCAAAATGGTTTGCGGGTCCAGGTCCAGTTCGGACTCCGCCTCTTCCAGGGAATTGGTGTACGCGTCCAGCTTCAAGCCAATTTGTTCGATGATTTCGGTGGTGTTGCTTTTGCCTAAGAATTTTTCGAAATCCATCAGGGCGAAACGCGCTTTTTGCTCGGCGGCCTTCAAATCGCTCTCATTCTGGTTTTTCTGAATGTCATAGGCTTGTTGAGCTTGAATGAGCGCGGCCAGGGTGCCTTGGTAGGATATATCCTCGGTGGTGATCCGCTGTTTGATATCCGAAGAATCGAGTTCGACGAGTACTTTGCCTTTTTTAATATCCTCGTCGGTTACCAAATATCCTTCGTCGACGATGGTTAGGATTTTCGTTCCCTGGTAGCCTTTGATTTGAGAGCGGATTTCCTGCGACTCCAGGGCTTCGACGCTGCCGCCTTCGAGCACATTGATGGGCAGGGTGCCCCGTTTGACCCCGAAAGTGGTGCCCACGGTGCGGACCGTGGGCCGGCCAAAGGAATAATAAAGCGCGGCGGCCACCACTAAGCCTAGCATGGCCCAGAGCCAAAGCGGTTGTTTGCGCAGGCGTGTGAAAAAGTTATTTTCGTTTGGCATCGGTTGACTCCTCCCAGCTTCCATCTTCTTTGATCGTGAGCACGCCCATATCCCGCCAAAGCGAAAGGCGCGATACCACATGGCTAATCAATTGGGTGGTGAGATTGTTCCTTTGGCTCGTCAGGTCCCTTTGGGCCGAGAGAACTTCCTCGGAATTGGCGCGGCCAAGTTCATCGAGCAGAGTTTGCTCGCGGACCCGGTTTTCGGCCAGGTTAACACTCAAAACGCTTGTTTCGTATTGTCGCTTGGCTTCGTCCAATTGGCGCCAACTATTTAAAATTTGCAGTTTGATGTCGTCGACCGCCTGCTCCAGGGCGCGCCGGGCGCGTTCATAGGTGATGATCGATCCCCGGTAGGTGTTGCGCTCCGCCTTACGATCTAGAGGAAGATCCAACGCTAACCCGCCGCTAACCGACGTTTTCTTAAAATCCAGTTCCGGAATGCCGCTCCCAGGTTTGCTCGGCACATTCGCTTGGAGAACCATGTCCAAGTCCGGCAACAGTCCATTGGCGGCCAGATCGATCTTGCGCGCGGCATCCTCGAATTGATCGCGCGTGGTGTAAAAATCCAACCGCGATACGAGCGCTACCCGGATGGCATCATCGGTGGTGATGGCAGGGTGTTCGATTTTAAGGTTGGCTAGCTCGCGGTCATCCAAAACGAGTTTAGTGTCGATCGGCAGTCCGAGCGTTAGTTTGAAGGAATCGAGGCTCTGTTTGTAACTGCGGATGGCGCCAATCCAGGTCGATTCATTGTTTAAAGTGTCCTGTTCATACCGGGAAAGGTCAGCCATGCGAGTGCGGCCTTCATTGAAGAGGGCGCGGCTTTTTTTGGCGCTTTTCCGCGTAGCTTCGAGCCCTAGCCAAGCGTTGCGCACTTGGTCGCGCTCGCGCAGCACGCTGTAGTAAGCCGAGACGATTTGGACCGTGAAATCTTTCCGAAATCGGACAAAATCCCGCAAGGCATAGAGTAAGTCCCGCTCCCCCTGCGTCAGGTTCTCCATGGTGACTTTATAACCGCGACCGCGTAATAGTGGCTGAGTCAGGGTGGCGCTTAACGAGGAGGAGGTCACCGTTCCCGGGCCACCCAGGAAAAACCGCTGAAAATCCACCGTGAAATCCGTGGCGAGCTTGGCCCCGGTGCTCATGAGCATATCCATGCCCACGTTTCCGCTGGTTTCCACGCTCTGATTTTCCACGAGTCCATCGACGCCATCTTCCGCTGACCGCTTCCAATACGCGCTGCCGCCGCCACTAAAGATGGGGGTGTATCGATGGCGAACGAGGGATAACGACAAGGCTTCGATGTAGAGGGTTTCTTTGCGTGTTTGGTAAGTGCGGCTATTTTTGACCGCGATTTTCAAAGCCCGACTTAGAGGAAGAATCCGGCAGCTTATTTCGTTGGTTCCGGTGGGGCCTAAAACTTCGTCGATCTTTTCCACCACAGGCAAATCATTCAGCGCCACGATCTGATTGGTCTCGATCGAAAACTGGGTCTCCATGTTGGGGACCTTGGGGCTGCTCTGCTTGATGATTTGGTAGGCTTCTTTATCGGCGGATTTACGGTAATGATCGGTTGAACAGCCTAGGTGCGCTATGCCTAGCATAGCGAGCAAAAGACAGGCTCCGGCAAAAGTTTTGCCGTTTTTCCCCACTCGTTCCGAATCCTTCATGATGGTATCAACGCAACTGCACGCCGTCCCCCGTGAAGGATTTTACATTTTATGGATAACGTCCTCCGCACGGGCCTCGATTAAAATTTATGTCCCTTTAGACACATCCCCATACCCTTGTTCATGCGAAAACCGTCGGAACGTCCGGAGGTTGACCGGATGCAAACATTTGATTTTCGATGTAAAAACCAGATTCATTGGCTTTTTAAATCATGAACTACGTTTAGATGTAACTCCGCGTCAGAGTATTCATCATTTTTACTTATTCTTTCATCCCGCAGAGGCGGATTGCGTAACCGTAGGGTTTGCTTTACCTTTCGGGGGGTGGCTCCGGTTAGCCCGGGCGGAGGCCGATTCGAAGCGGCCACGGGCGTGATAAAAAACGATGTAACATATTATTAATAAGTAGGATATATTATTTTATTTCGGCTGGATAACGTTCGATTTCGCCGTCGATACCCCTACGTTCCAGCACGGGCCACCTTTTCAGTACCATGACGACTGCAACTAAACCGCGTCCGCGTTTGCCAGAATGGCTACGCATGCCGTTGCCGACGAATCCTTCGTTTGGCGAGACGAGGCATCTCCTTGGCCATCTTCGTTTACATACGGTTTGTGAGAGTGCCCAATGTCCCAATCATTGGGAATGTTGGAGCCAGGGGACGGCTACCTTTATGATTGCCGGGGATCGCTGCACCCGGGCGTGCTCTTTTTGCGCGGTGGATACGGCGAAGCCCCTGCCGCTGGATGCCGGGGAACCCCAACGAGTGGCCGAGGCGGCGCAACGGATGAAACTCAAACACGCGGTGATAACGGCGGTAGCTAGGGACGACTTGGCCGATGGCGGAGCGGCGCACTTTCACGATACGATCGAAGCTGTGCGGCGTTTTAATCCGGGTATTATTATCGAAGTACTCGTGCCGGATTTCAATGACCGAGATTCGGCTATCGAGACCGTTTTGGCGGCGCGGCCGCACATTTTTAATCATAACTTGGAAACCGTGCGGCGGCTAACCCCTGAGATTCGATCCCGGGCCACTTACGACCGGTCCTTAAGTGTGCTGGCGAAGGCCCGGCAAAGGGGCCATCCGGGATTGCATACCAAATCGGGATTGATGCTCGGATTGGGAGAAACTCCCGAGGAATTGCGGACGGCACTGGCCGATTTACGACGGATTGGGTGTGATTTGCTCACTTTAGGGCAATACTTGCAGCCGACGCGGAATCATTTCCAAGTCGTGGAATACATCCACCCGGACCAATTCAAGGCTTACGGAGAAGAAGCCCGGAAAATGGGGTTCGTTCACGTTGCCTCCGCACCGCTGGTGCGGAGTTCGTATCATGCGGCGGATTTTAACCCGGAACCCCCCGCTGCTGGCGCAACTCAGGCCAAAATTTAGACCCGGGTCATTTTTTCCAATTCGCGCACGCGCCGGTCAATATCGGCGCGGGTCGTTTTGGTGGTCGCCTTCAAACCAAAACCTTCGCAGCAGAACGAGGCCACCACGCTGCCGTGGATTATCGCTTGGCGCAAGTTGGTTTCAATCGAGCCTTTTGCGCTCGCCAAATAGCCCATCATACCGCCCACAAAGGAATCACCGGCACCCGTTGGATCCACGACTTTTTTGAGCGGGTAGGCGGGGGCGATGAACAATCCAGATGGGCCGGAGAGTATGGAACCGTGTTCGCCTTTTTTAATGATGACGAATTTCGGACCCAATTTGTGGATTTTTCCCGCAGCCGTGATGACGTTATCATCGTTCGTCAACTGGCGAGCTTCGCTATCGTTCAACACCAGGGCATCAATGCGCTTCATTAGTTTGAGCAAATCTTGCAGCGCGATGTTCAGCCAAAGATCCATAGTATCGGCGACTACGAATTTGGGCTTTCGCATTTGATCCAAGACATGCTGCTGAAGGGAAGGAGCGATGTTGGCCAGCAGCACAAATGGGGTCGTTTGGTAATCCTTGGGCAATGCCGGCGAAAAAGTGGCAAAAACCCCTAGTTCCGTGCCCAGAGTGCGCCGGTTGTTCATGTTGACCTCGTATTCGCCCGACCAATGGAACGTCTTGCCAGGAACGACTTGTAATCCTTCTAGGTCGATGTTGTGTTGGCGATATAGCGAGAGGTATTTTTTGGGGAAATCATCGCCGACGACGCCGACTAATTTCACCGGGGCAAAAAAGCTCGCCGCGACGCCCGCATGGCTGGCGGAGCCGCCTAATAGGCGCGGATTTTCCGCTTTAGGGGTTTTGATCGAATCTAACGCGGTGGAACCGACGACAAGCACGCTCATATTAGTTAGGGATTAACACCCAGGGTTTATTGTTCGGGGATCAAGGGTAGGCGGCGTTTGAACTCCTGGCAAGCATGGAAGATGCTTGGCGCGTTCAAGATGGCCGAAACGACGCAAATTCTGCGAGCCCCGGCATCCAAGACTTGGTCCAGGGTTTTCAAATTAATGCCGCCAATCGCAAACCAGGGAATCGTAATGTTTACCGCCGCCCAGCGAACATAATCCAGAGTAACCGGCGAAGCTTCGGGCTTGGTGGCGGTAGGAAAAACGGGGCCAACTCCGAGATAATCCGCTCCCGCTGTGATCGCGCGTTTGGCCTGCTCGGGGCTATGGGAACTGAGTCCAACGCGAAGGCTTTGTCCTGGAGGGAGGATTTCTCGAAGATACTGGTGTCCAGTTTGGAAAAAGTCCTCTTGCCCGAGATGGCAATACGGGGCCTTTAAATCGTTCGCGATCGGCAGATAGTCATTAATCACTAAGGGCACGCCTGCGCTGGTGGTAATCGGCAGGATTTGTTCGGCTAAGTGCCGCACTTCATTTGGGGCGCAATCCTTGGCGCGCAGCTGAATGAGATCCGATCCGCCGGCGCATAACGCTTGGGCGACATCCGCCACTGAACGGCCATTTAGATAAGCGGTATCGATAAAAGTGTATAAACGACTCGAAAAAAGGCTCATTTTTACCCAAAAACCTATTTTCGTCGTTTATGCACGGTCATCGATCAATTCGCGACGCGCGCCCCCAAGAAGTTGTTCCACGAAGCTTGTGGAATAGACTCCCCGCCGGAAATTGGGATCCTGCAAAATCGCCTGCTCAAAGGGAATCGTCGTTTTGATGCCGGTAATCATGTATTCACCCAGTGCCCGGCTCATCTTATGCATCGCATCGCGCCGGTCTTTGCCGTAGGTGATGAGTTTGCCGATCATTGAATCGTAGTTCGGCGGGATGGTATAGCCCGCGTATGCATGGCTGTCGACCCGCACACCGCGACCTCCGGGGGCGTAATACATCTCAATGCGCCCTGGACTGGGGCGGAAATCGTCGAACGGATCTTCGGCGTTAATGCGGCATTCGATGGCGTGACCCTTGAATTGCACATCGCTTTGCGAGATCCGCAACGGTTCTCCCATGGCAATGAGGATTTGTTGCTGTACGATATCGATACCGGTCACCTCTTCGGTGATCGGATGCTCGACTTGGACGCGTTTATTGACTTCCAAGAAGTAAAAATTGCCCTGTTCATCCACGATGAATTCCACCGTGCCAGCGTTCGTGTAATGGGCGTATTCGGCGATGCGAATGGCCGCCTTGCCCATTTTCTTGCGCAGATCCTTGAATTTGCCTTCGATCAGCGGTGAAGGCGTTTCTTCGACCACCTTTTGGTTGCGCCGTTGGATGGAGCAATCGCGCTCTCCTAAATGAATAATGTTTCCACGGCTGTCTCCAAGGATTTGAAATTCAATATGATGTGAATTTTCTATGAATTTCTCGATGTAAACCCCGGGATTGCCAAACGCCTTTTCAGCTTCGTTCTTGGCGGAATGGAACCCTTTGAGCAGGGAAATATCATTGTGGGCTACGCGCATGCCGCAGCCGCCGCCACCGGATACCGCTTTGATCATCACGGGATACCCGACTCGCTTGGCGGTTGTTAAGGCGTCTTGTTCGTTTTCAACCACGCCTTCGGATCCGGGCGGTGGGGGGACGCCGGCTTTCTTGGCCAGCACGCGACTCACGGCTTTGTCTTCCAGTGCGTTCATGGCCCGGGAACTGGGGCCGATGAAACGGATGTTGCAGTTTTCGCAGACATCGGCGAAATGCGCATTTTCTGAAAGGAATCCATACCCGGGATGGATCGCATCGACATCGGTGACTTCGGCGGCGCTAATGAGCCGTTCGATGCGTAAATAGCTTTCAGAGGCGGGTCCTTTACCGATACAGATAGCTTCATCGGCCAGCTGCACATGCATGGAGTTAGCATCGGCTTCGGAATAAACCGCTACCGTTCGGACGTTAAGTTCCTTGCAGGCGCGGATGATTCGCACGGCGATTTCCCCGCGATTAGCGACCAAAATCTTTTCAAACATGCGGCAAAAACTGAATTAACTCAGTGGAATTGGGTTTGATTTATAAACGCTGCGTTTGAAGGGTTGCCTCGTTAAAGGGGGCGCAGTTTAAACAACGGTTGACCGTATTCCACCGGTTTGCCGTTTTCGATCAGGACTTGGGTGACGACTCCCCGTACCTCGGCCTTGATTTCGTTCATGACTTTCATTGCTTCAATAATGCAAATGACCGAATCAGGATTTAACTCGGTGCCGATTTCCGCGTAAGGGCCCGAATCCGGAGTGGGGGATCGATAAAAAGTACCAACCATAGGACTCTTGATTTCGATATCCGTGCTGGTGACAGCGGCGGCGGGAGCCGCCGGGGCGGGCACCGCATTAGGTGCGGACTGCGGCGCGTAAATCACAGCGGGCGTATCGTCCGGGTAACTGACTAACGTTCCGCCATTGCCACTTCTCTTGAGTTTGATCTTAAAATCCTGCTTTTCCATTTCAAACTCAGAGATGGCGTTTTTACGCATCAAATCGATGATGGCTTTTATATCTTTTAGGTCCACAACGCTCTCCAGATTTCAAAAACTGTTTAGATTGGTTTGCCGTTATGAAAAAAGCAGAGCCGGAACCAACCGACGCTGCTTAATAATTAACTAATAATGTAACGGGAGGGTAACGAGTGTGCTGGGCCGCGTCAAGTGCGGAATAGAAAACATCAGATTGGCGTGCCGATTTCGATTGGAAAATGCTAAAAACATTGGTTAAAATTATAGCTGTATCGATATCGCCGCTTGGAGGGCTAATAGATAGGAGTTGGCGCCAAACCCGGTGATTTGTCCCTTACAAACCGGCGCAATCCAGGAATGGTGACGGAACTCTTCCCGCGAGTAGACGTTACTTAAGTGGATTTCAATAGTGGGAATTCCAACTCCCGAGATTGCGTCCCTAATCGCCACGCTGGTGTGGGTGTAGGCCGCAGCATTGATAACGATAACGTCAAAAACTTCCCTTGCTTGTTGAATCCAGTCGACCAATTCACTTTCGGCATTAGTTTGCCGAAAGTCAACGTTAACGCCTAGTTCATTCGCCTTGGATCTAATTTGCGCTTCGATTTCCGCCAAGGTTACTCGCCCATAGACTGCGGGTTCACGCAATCCCAACAAATTAAGATTGGGTCCGTTAAGGAAGAGTATCTTCATATAACGCAAGTTCAGGGTAAAACATCGCTTGTTTAATGTCGATGGGATAATCGGGGCGGAGATTGGGAGCGTTTGGGGAGTGGGTGAGCCGCTTCAGTTTTGCTTTCGTTCGTAATGCTGGGTGATGGGATGGGAGCCGTTGGTGTTCCCAGCAACCAGCCAAGCAAGGTAAAAGCCGGCCAGGCGACGGCGGGGACATAGAGGCCAAATTCCAGCAAAGATTGCGCAAAAAGGGCGGTTAAGCTGAGCAAAACCGCATAGCGTAGCGGATCGCTTTTAACGGCACTATTTCGATATAGGTAATACAAAGATCCGACGATAAATGCGATAAATGCGAAAAAAGCGGGAAAACCCGCATCCGACGCTTGTTCTAAATAGTCGTTATGAGCCAGTCGGGCCATTTCAGATTCGGGAGCTTTGACCTGTTTGTAGGCAATCATAAAAGTGCCTGGGCCGGTGCCCGAAAAGGGGTGCGTAACCGCTGTTTGCCAGGCGGCACGCCAGTAATCGAAGCGTGCGGTCACACTTGTGGCACCCCGTTCGAAGTACTTAGAATACCGGATAAAGAAACCGGTGATGCCGATCACGCAGATTGCTAAAACCAGCCAACCGCGAATTCGGGCGATTTTTTTGATCTGAAATAGGCAAATCACAAGCATCCCCACAGCAATCAACCACCCTGCTTTGGATCCAGTCCACACTAAGCACGCAACACCCAAATAAGCGATGAAACCAAGGAGAAGTCCTCGATAGATGTTGGGCCAACGATCCGTCAATTGCCAGAGTGCAATCAAGGTGGATGGGAGTAGGAGCAAAATGATGCCGGCCAAGGCATTGGGGTAAATGAGGGTACTAAAAATGCGGCCGCCTAGAGCGCGCTTATAGAGATCTGGAGAAAGCGTTTCGAGATTGGGCACTTTTAGCATGGCCTCCAATCCCCCATAATGCTGCGTAAAACCTCGCCACAAAACGAAAAGGAGACCCAAGACGAGGCCTAACCAAAGATACCGGATCGATTTATTTTGAGGCAAACCATGCCAGCCAATAAAGAGGCAGCCCAAGCAGGCGGTAAACTGGAATAAAGTGTTTTTTGTTAATATATCGTTAACGGTGTGAGAGGCGGATACAAATTGCCAAAAAAACCAAAAAAGTAGCGCGATCCAAAGCCATCGTGGAGGTGTTAGCTTCCATTTCGAGTTCTTGAATGCGAACAGCCCTAATAGTAATACCCCCCAGAGCCCTTGAAAAAAGGACCACGGAATGTAGAGTTTTTCGAGCCAATCGCTTTGAACGGGCTCGGTTTGGTTAAACGCAAACGATAAAGCAGGGTTTTCGGCTGAAATGTCAGCCGGTGAACGAGTGATTAGATGATCCAGAATAATTGGATTACCGAATTTAATGAGGCTGAAGCCTAGGAAAAGTCCAACCAACAGCGAATACACCAAAGGCCAACCTTTAGGTTTCGCGGCAAATGGAGTTGCATGAATGTTTTTCAAATACTGTCGTCCACCATAGCAGAATCAATAAAGTGGTGGCAAGACACGAGTCATCGTGTTTAAAGTGGCAAATCTACCAGCTCTGGTACATCGAACGTCATGCTTCGAGCATACTCTGAGCTTTAAGGGTTATGGCATTCCTCCTTTCTGCCAAGGTTTTAACAACCAAGGTAACTAATGCCAATAACGCTAGGAGCGAGGCTACCGCAAAGGCGGCCTCAAATTTATATTCACTGTAAAGAATCTCGATTTGTAGGGGCATCGTGTTGGTGTAACCACGAATATGACCTGACACCACGGAAACGGCGCCAAATTCACCCATGGCCCGTGCGTTACAGAGAATGACGCCGTAAAGCAGACCCCATTTGATATTTGGAATGGTGACTCGCCAAAAGGTTTGCCAACCGCTGGCTCCCAGCACGATAGCCGCTTCCTCGTCTTCTTTGCCTTGGCTTTGCATCAAGGGAATCAATTCCCGGGCGACAAACGGAAAAGTGACGAAAATGGTGGCTAATACGATGCCTGGCACCGCGAAGATGATTTTCAAATGATGCGCCTCCAACCAAGGCCCAAACCATCCTTGTCGGCCAAAAATCAGGACATATATCAGCCCGGAGATGACGGGGGAGACGGAAAATGGCAGATCGATGAGAGTTATGAGGAGATTTTTGCCCATAAACTCAAACTTCGCAATCGCCCATGACGCGGCGATGCCAAACACTAAGTTCAGGGGCACAGAAATCGCTGCCGCCAACAGGGTTAACCAGATCGATGAAATCGTCGCCCGATCTTTGAAGGTTTCAAAATAGACGCCGAATCCCTTGGATAGCGCATTCGCAAATACGGAGATCAAGGGCAGCAAAAGGAAAAGGAATAGAAATCCTACGGCGATCAAAATAAGAATGGTTTTTGTCAGAATTGGATCGCCAGTTGAACGTCGGTTGGGCGGTGTTTCTTTGGTGATATGAGGGAGTGCTGCCATGGGAAATAGCGGTTGTAACGTTAATGACGGTTGTGATCGGTAGATGTGTGGATTATATTCATAAGCAACAGATTATCGTTCTGATTTAAGCGTATCACGCGTATCTCCGGCTATATCGCGATTGCAGCCAATTGATGAACAACAACAAGGTGAACGAGATCACTAACATCGTCACCGCGATGGCAGTGGCTCCTTGATAATCATACTGTTCCAACTTCGTAATGATGAGCAGAGCGGAAATTTCCGTCCGCATGGGCATATTGCCCGCGATAAAAACCACGGAGCCGTATTCTCCTAGTGCGCGCGCAAATGCGAGGGTAAAGCCGGTTAACAGTGCGGGCGCGACCGCCGGGAAAATCACGCGGCAAAAGGTTTGCCAGCGATTGGCCCCCAAGCTAGCAGCCGCCTCTTCAACTTCATGTTCTAGTTCTTCAATCACGGGTTGCACGGTGCGGACGACAAAGGGCAAGCCGATGAAGGTTAGCGCCATCCATACCCCAATAGGGGTGAAGGCGACTTTGATGCCGAGCGGTTCCAGCCAGCGCCCCATCCAACCGTTGGAAGAATAGACGGCGGTGAGGGATATTCCCGCCACCGCTGTGGGTAAAGCAAATGGTAGGTCCACTATGGAATCCAGTAGTTTACGACCGGGGAAAGGGTAACGCACCAGGACCCAAGCGATTAAAAAACCGAAGACCGCATTCACCAGCGCGGCGCACAATGAGGCGCCAAAGGTCAGCCGATAGGAGGCTAGCACTCGAGGCGCGGTGACGGTGGCCCAAAACTGAGGCCATGTGAGCGTGGCGGACTTCAAAAAGGTGGCGGAGAGCGGGATCAATACAATCAGACACAGGTATAACAGGGTGAAACCCAGGGTAATATTAAATCCGGGAATGACGCTTCGTGGTTTTAAAGCCCGCATATTGTTTTAAAGATTCGCCGCATAGGCGATGAACTTCCGATATTCCGAGAGAATCGTCAACAAGGCCACCACCGCTGCCTGTGTCTGATGAAGTTGAGAGGCCTTCTGGGGTGTTTCAAACACGATCTCGAACGGGCGTGGTCGGAGTTGCTTCGGTGAACTTAACACGCCTTTGTAGCAACTGTGAATGATGCCTTGTTTGGCCTCAAAGCCGTCGATGACGGGGGCGATATTCCGAGGCAGAATTTTCTCGGCGGCTGACAACGCGGGTTCCAGCAAATAATGGGTCATGGTCGCTCCTCGCGCAAAACCGTACAACCCATTGCTATCGTTATCCGAATGTAAGGAGACCAACCCATGGAACGCATGCATGATTAATTCACTTTGCAGCAGTGAAATTTCGGCTAACGGGTTTTCTCCCCAAAATTCGCGATTCAGGTCCTGTCCGCTTTGCGTGAAGCGCGTGTTGGCTTCAAAGCCGGTGGGGTTGCACACCGGATATAGAAACAAGCAATAACCGGCGGCCAGTTCTGGATGCTGACTCAGGACTTGAAGCAGTTCGATGAGCGCGTACGTGCCTTCGGGTTCGTCGCCATGAATCGCCGCGAAGAGTCCCAAACGGATCGCCTCTTCCCCGCGCGGCGAGCCTTGAAATATGTAACGGGGCAGGGTGATACTCCGGCCGTTCAAGGAAAGGGGCCCCAGGGGTTTGGCAAACAAGTTAGGTAAAGCGCCACTCAATTGTTCGAGTGGCGCTAAGACGGGGTCTATCCTTCGCGGTGAGGAACCCTCGCGGACAAGCATAGCGGCGTCATTGCTCATGGGAGCGCTTCAAAAACTAGGGTTTGTAGATTTGATCGAAGAGGCCCCCGTCGGCGAAGTGGATTTTTTGAGCCTTTTGCCAGCCGCCAAAGATATCATCGATGGTGAATAGGCTTACTTCGCTGAATTGTTTGGCGAATTTGGCGGCCACTTCGGCTTGGCGTGGGCGGTAGTAATTTTTGCCGGCGATGGTTTGGCCCTCAGGCGAGTAGAGGTAATCTAAGTAGGCTTGCGCAACCGCGCGGGTGCCGCGGCTATCGACCACTTTGTCCACTAGCGAAACGGACGGTTCGGCCAGAATGCTGATCGATGGGGTTATGATCTCGAATTTGCCGGGTCCCGCTTCTTTGACCACCAAGTAGGCCTCATTTTCCCACGCAATCAGCACATCGCCGATGCCTCGTTGGCTAAAGGTGGTTGTTGAACCGCGCGCTCCGGAATCCAGAACGGGGACATTTTTAAAGAGTTTCGTCACGAATTCGCGGGCTTTGGCTTCGTCATTGCCATTCTTCTTCAGCGCATAGCCCCACGCGGCCAGATAGTTCCAGCGAGCCCCGCCCGAGGTTTTGGGATTGGGAGTAATGACGGAAATGCCCGGCTTGGTTAAATCATCCCAGTCTTTAATTCCTTTCGGATTTCCACTGCGAGTGAGGAATACGATTGTCGACGTGTAAGGAGCGCTGTTATTCGGTAAGCGTTTCTGCCAATCGTTGGGCAATAGTTTGGCTTTCTCCGCCAGCGCATCAACGTCATAAGCCAAGGCCAAGGTCACCACATCCGCCTCTAAACCATCGATGACCGAACGGGCCTGTTTACCGGAACCGCCGTGCGACTGGTTGATGACGACAGTGTCGCCCGTTTTGGTTTTCCAGTACTTGGCAAAGGCATCGTTGTACTCTTGATAAAGCTCACGGGTAGGATCGTAGGAGGCGTTCAGCAAAGTAATATCTTTGGCCAAAACGGTTCCAGAAATTCCAGCTAAGAGGCCAGCTAAGAGCCAAGCGTTGGCCGAGAGAGATTTGAACGGATTCATCATAAATCAATATACGTCTACACAAGTCGTTAATACAGGGTTAAAAAAACGCCCAGGAAATCAGCGGCCTTGACTTTGTCACGGAGGTGAAAAAATCAGGATTCCCGGAGCGCAAGCACTGACCGCATAATTAAATACGATCAATATGGTCGTAATATAGCTGTTTTCTCGCCGCCGTCAAATGAAAATTTATTCCCGGGTTGGAGCAACCCGCGAATTGAAAAGACAAACGTACGTCTATCTAGATGGATACCAATGTGATGAATCTTGTAAGCCCCCCCCGTTCGGACGGGTGTGTTTTTAAGACGTTTGGGGGAAATAGCGGAATTGAAGGTCAGTTTTCTTCCTTCGCCATGTCGTCCAAGTGCGCACTATGACGGATGGTGAGGTAAACGAGTCCGCCGATGAGACTCCAAGTAATAAAGACGACAAAAGCTAGCAGGGATAAGGACAGCGCGAGGGTTTCCGTAATGCCAAATGGCTTTAAGATGAGCACGAATAAGTTTTCCCGCACACCCAAGCCGCCGGGCGTGACGGGTAGTGCCGAGATGCAGGTGATCATGGGCACGATCAAGAATAACAGATCATCGGGAAGATGGATGCCCAGGCCCAGCGCGAGCACGCGAATTTGCAGCACGCACGCTCCATTGAGCACCATGGAAATACCCACCGTGCGCAATAAAAAGGAAGGGTCGCGGCCAAAGATCCGGCAGGCGTCGATCGCCTTTTCAATCAGCTCGCCTTTGGGAATTTTGCGCAGCCAAATACGGGCTTGCGGGATGCTGCGCGAAACCCCTCCCCAAAAGGAAACGGCAACGAGGCCACCCAAGCCCAGGGTCATGGCTAAAATGATGGCGGACGTTACGGCCAATTCCGAGTTGCCACTGAGGAGGAGCGGCAGGTTGGGAATCATCATCAAACAAGCAAACAGCAGCATGGAAAAGAGGCCGATCAAGCGGTCGACAAAGACGGTGACGACCGCTTCGGTCTTTTTATGATGCGTCTCTCGGGCGGTATAGTAGGCCTTGAGTACATCGCCGCCGCTGGATCCTAGGAGGAAGGAATTGAAAAACTGGGCGACGATCGAAATGTGAAAAGCCCGTTTTATCGGCAATTGTAAACCATGGACTTTCAGTACCATGCGCCAGCGAATTACCCCTAATAGCAAAATGACGGCCATCCAAAACTGGGAAATTGCAAATGATTGGGCATCCACTTCCCGGAGGGTTTTCCACAAAACTTTGGGCCCATACTCCCAAGAGAAACGCCATTGTTGCACTTTAGGCAATTCCTTCCAGGCAGGTTCCAGCCTTTGACGCGTCCATTCCAGGTTGCCCTCTTGCTTGAAAATGGCGTTAAAGATAGCCAAAAGAAGCAGGCCGCAAACCAGCAGTCGGCCTAAGAGCCCCCAGATTTTCGACCTTTGGTTCGCGTGTTGCATTGAGTTGTTATCCGAATCCGCCACCCAGAATAAGGGTTGCCACCAACGGTGAAAAGGGCGGAATTCCGGTGCTTCTAAAGCGATTAGAAGAAGGTTTGGAACAAACAAGACCGGAGGCGCGCCTTGCGGGCGGCCTCCGGCATGGAAAGGAGAACGATAAGATTACAGATCCGCATACCGGGCACTCAGCATGGCTGAGAACCGGGCGATCTTCATCTTACGGCGGCGTTTCTCGCTAGGTTTTTCAAAGTACCGGTGATTCCGGACTTCTTTTAACGTGCCTTCGCGATCGATCCGTTTTTTCAAGCGGCGCAGAGCTTTTTCAAGCGACTCGCCTTTTTTAAGCTTTATTTCTGTCAAAGTATTTCACTCCTCTCCAGGACCTAACCGAGTGGGAAGATAATTCCCAGTCGATCTTCTAGTCGAACCGCCAGGATAAAAAAGCCAGCCCTAGAGTGTCAATCGCCAAATTCTCTAAATTGCGATTTACTCAACGCCCCCCTCAAAATACCTCGGACTTGCGCCGCAATTCCCAGGATTTGCGAACCGGCACACGCGGGGCTTTTCCAGGCCGGATTACAGAAGAAAATTGAACAAATAGCCAACCCCGAGGATGCCCGTGGCCACGATCCCCAAAAAGACGGCGATGAGCCGGGGCTTAAGCACTTTGCGCAAAATCACCGCCTCCGGCAAGGAGAGCGCAATGACGGACATCATGAAGGCTAGGACCGTTCCTAACGCGGCACCCTTGCCGAGTAGGGATTGGACGACGGGAATGATGCCGGCGGCGTTGGAATACATTGGTACGCCCAGAACCACGGCCAAAGGCACCGACCACCAGCGATCCTTGCCCATGATGGAAGCCATGAAATTCTCCGGCACATACCCGTGGATGCCCGCGCCCACCGCGACCCCCGCCAGCACATAGATCCACACCCGGCCCACAATGTCTTTAACCGCTTCCCCCCCCATTTTTAGACGGTAATTCCAATCAATTCGAACCTGGCCAGCGGTGGTCGCGGCGGGTATTTCGTAGACCCACGGTTCAACCTGTTTTTCCATGCGTAGCCGGCCAATGACCCAGCCCGAGATGATAGCCACGGTCAGACCCGAAACGACATATAACGCCGCTACTTTCCAACCGAACAAGCCGAATAGGAGCACCAAGGCGACTTCGTTGACCATCGGAGCCGATACCAAAAAGGAGAAGGTAACCCCTAATGGCACGCCCGAGGTGACGAAGCCAATGAACAGCGGCACGGCGGAGCAGGAGCAGAATGGCGTGACCACTCCCAGCAGGGCGGCCAGCACATTACCCGCGGATTCGCGCCGACCCGACAGAATTTGGCGGGTGCGTTCCGGGGTGAAAAACGTGCGGAGAATGCCCACGCCGAAGACGATCAATACCAGCAGGAGCAGCACTTTGGGGCTTTCATAAGCGAAAAACTCAACGGCCGATGCCAGGCGCGAGCCTTTGTCCAAACCCATTAGCGAATAAACGAGCCACGCCGCGCCGCTCGCGAGATTATGATACGCCAGCCACCAAACCGACAGACCAGCCAGTCCGAACCAGAAATGGCGCGTCAGCAGGGGGAACGATGCCGTTCCGGTTGGTGGTTCGCCCCGTGGGTTTTCTGAGATAGGGTGCATGGATTCGTGCGGATGGCGGGAAACCAAAAGATTTATGGAGCCGCGTAAATGAGGTAAACGCCGCCGAGCATAACGAGAACTCCGCAGGCTTTTTTCAAGCTCGTCGCGCCTTTGGATTGCGTGGTCCAATTCAAGTAGCGCTGTACCCATTCGGTTGAAGTTCCCGCCGCGACAATCACCAGGCAATGGCCGATGCCATACGCAAGCAGCAAGGCGGCGGAATACCCCAAGTTCACCCGGGCTTTGGTGAAGGCTACCGCGAGAATCGGCGCCAGGTAAGCAAAGGTGCAAGGGCCAAGCGCAACTCCGAAAATCAAGCCGAGGAGAAAGGCGGCAAGCGGGCCGCGACGGCGCATGCCCATCGCGCTCGGCCCGGATATTGACAACGGAACGATACCCAGCAAGCCGAGACCGACGAGGAAAAATATCCCGGCCACGCCGTAGTTGCCCCATCGGCCCACATCGCCCAACATACGTCCGGCCGCCGCGGTGGCGATGCCAATCGCGGCGATGGTCAGGAGGATGCCTAGGGAAAAAAGAGAAGCGATGGCAAACGCGCGCTGTGTGGTCATCCGGCCTTGCCCGCTGATGAAGCCGACAATCAAGGGAATGCTGGAAAGATGACACGGGCTCAGCAAAACGCTTAACACGCCCCAGATCGCGGCCGCCGCGAGCGCCGTTAGCGGCGCGCTCTCGAGCGCGTGGGACAGTGCCGCGAATACATTTTCCATAGCTAGATAAGGTGGTTTAGCGGTGCCTAATCATGGGCATTTGTCTAACTTGCAGGCTTGGCCGATTTGCTCGCGGGTCAAACTCATTTTTTCCGCCAACGCGGCTTCGATGGTGATTTGCCGTCCGGTGGCGAGCGGATGCAGACCGGCCCATTTTACCAAATTCGCTGCGTTTGCGAACCAAGCCTGGTGAAAGCATCCCGCCGAAACCCGATGGCCATCCGGCCCCTTTTTTTCGCCAGCCCAGGCGACCATGGTTTTAGGTTCTAGCGAAGCCACTGTGCCCCCGGCGGTTTTCACTTTCAGGATTTCTCCGGTCAAGGCGTCCTTGGCTTCGACGGCGATGTCTTTTTGGAGCCGAGCCGCCACGCCGAGGGCGCACATGGGGCAGCAACCGCGCAGACTTTGTTCGCCTGCTTTCACGCTGATAGCGTCCTGGGGATACACCGCGCGATCGCAGAATCCACATCGGGTGGCCAGTTCCGCCGCTTTCAGTTCGTCCCAGGAAACCAGGTTGCCCGGCTCGGCTTGCTGTGTCTGGGTGGCGGCTTCTTTGCTGGCGAATGCCCGAATCGTGGTGCGTCCCGATTTATCCTGGCCACGCCAATACAGGGCTGACCGGGCTGGGATTTCTCGGCCTGAGGCGTCGGTCACGAGCACTTCACCCAATTCCAATGGCTCGTCCGGTTTGGTCAGGCTACTATAGAAAATGAAATAGCAATGCGGTGAGCAAAGGATGCGCTGTTCTTTCTGTCCTTTGACCAAGACGCGGTCGGGGGCGTTCACCTTCCCACCGCACATAAAACAAATTTGAGCTTGCGGGCGGGGGGCGGGTTCCGCCGGGATTTCACGAACGAAGCCGGATTGGTCAGTGACTGTCAAATCCACGCCTAATTCCCGCCACTTGGCTAGGATATCTTTCTTCCCCAGAAAACCTTCGTGACGATATAGTTCTTTACCACCGGTTCCATAAAATATTTGGGTGGGAATGAGCTTGATGCCATGCGTTTTAGCGGCTGCCGGGTTTTTCCAAACATCGATGAATTCCACGCGCACTCGCCCGGCTAATTCGGTGTTCAACTCCCGCAATATGGGGGCCATCATTTTGCAGGGGATGCATTTGTCCGCCCCCAGATCCACTAGGCGGGGTAACGAGTTGGTGTCGGAGCTAATTTCGGCGGCTTGCAGAGTGGCCAGACAAAGCGTATTCGCCGTAATGATGGCTAGGAGGCAATTCAGGAAATTGCGGCCGATGTGAGGGGTGTTCATAGGTAGGGCGGGAAAGCTAGTCTCTCGGCGGATCAGGGTTTGATTTTTTGGAATAGGCCATTGAGTTTGGTGCGGTAAGTCTCGAGCAATGCGGATTCGGTTTCCGCCATAGGCCGCACGGGTACCAAATCCATGGTTGCTTCAGGAGTGAGGCCGGCATCGGTCATTGTTTTTGTCGTGCCCGCCAGCATGCCGGCAATCGCTTGGCTCGCCTCGTCTTCGGTCATGCCAAAACCGACCGCCAATGTTCTGAGTTCGTAGAATTGGTGCCAAAAATAGGTGGGCCCCATGGCGGTGGTGATGGCATAGGCCTCGAGTTTAGACTCGTCGACTTCAGGGCATTCACCCCAGACGCTGAATAACTCGAGGACATACTGGCGATCCGTGCCGGTCAAGCTGGGTGAGAGCGTCACTGGATTGTAACCCGCGTTAACGATGGAGGGCGCGTTGGGGATGGCGCGAACGACGCGCGAAAATCCGCCTGTCAAAGCCGATAGCTTGACCATGGTGAACTTGGGCGCCAAGGAAATGAGTATGCTTTCGGGACGCAGTTTGCCGGCCAATTGGCGGGTGATTTCGGTCATCAAGGGCGGGTGAAGCGCCAGGAACACGACGTCCTGACCCGCGGTCGCTGAAAGCTCGGCGGATTCGATTTGGGGTGCCAGCGCCTTCAATTTGGCGATGGCCTCCGCGTCGGGGTCGGTGACTTTGAGGCGGGCAGGCAGCCGGTTTTTTCGTTGGAGTCCAGCCAGAAGAAAACGAGTGACACGGCCGCCACCGATAAAACCAAAGGATTTCTGATTCATATGCGCATTGGGGTTAGGGTTGGGTTATCGCAGTAGGGTTTTTACTTCATTGAGCGAGGGTACGCGGCCGGAGACTTTGACGATGCCATCCACGACTAGCGCGGGTGTACTCATGATGCCGAAGCTCATGATTTGTCGCAAATCGGTAACTTTTTCGATTTGGCAATCGAGGTTCAGGGATTTGGCGGCCGCCTCGGCCGTTACCGCCAGTTGTTGGCATTTCGGGCAGCCAGGGCCCAAGACCTGAAGTTTTTTCATAAGCTTTGGAATATAGTTGTATGTCTAATTAGCGTAATAACAAAATAAAAAGTGGCGCGCCGCGCGCCGCCGCCCCCGGCTATGACCGATTTTTCTGGACGGATTCGACGCACCTGAAAAAATTCATCACGCACGGGATTACGAGCCGGTAAAAGACCTGGGTGCCGCGCTTGTCATCGGTGATGATACCGGCGTTTTTCAGGACGCTCAGATGCCGGGACACAGTGGGCATTTCGGAGCCGATCATAGCCGTTAACTCGCAAACGCATTTTTCGCCCTTCGATAGCTCATCCACAATCAATAGTCGGGCTGGATGCGCCAAGGCCTTGAAAATACCGGCCGGTTTTTTGAACTGAACGAGTTGTTGATTCATTCGAATTATTAGCAATATAGCGATATTGCTAAGCATGTCAAAATAATTTATCCCTGGTCCATCCGGTTTCACGCGCCGCTTGTTCTTTGCGCGGAGCCGCTAGGGTAAACACCCTGAGCGCCCGTTCCCCGGCTTACGTTGTGAGGATGAGAAGTGAACCCGTCTGGATGAGGCCGTGCGAAGCCGGGCGATCGATGTCTGCGGGACAGGAGGAGACGGCGCGGGCACATTCAACATCTCCACGGCCACTGCATTTGTTGTTGCCGGTGCCGGGATACCCGTCACGAAGCATGGGGG
>DBTJ01000206.1 GCA_002306985.1 Verrucomicrobia bacterium UBA1319 | reverse complement strand
CGGCGCCCCGGATTCCAGCTGGGATAACACCTGGGAGATTCTGCGGCTGACCCTCTCGAACCGCATTCTGTGGATTTTGGCGCTCGGCTTTTTCTGCATGAACTCCGTGCGCTATACCTTCATGAATTGGAGCGTGCAGTACATGGCCGAATACCAGGGGCGCTCGATCAAGGGCAGCGCCATCACGGCCGTTGCCATCCCGTTGATCGGCTCCTTGGGCGCGATCTCCGCGGGCTGGGCGTCGGACCACCTCTTCGGCCGCCGCCGCGCCCCCGTGTGCGCCATTATGCTGGCCGGGCTGGCCGTCGTTTGCGTGTTTTTCCCCCTCATCCCCCAAGGCCAATGGCAGCTGGCCACCGCCGTTTTGGGCCTGGCGGGCTTTTTGATTTACGGCCCGGACATGCTGATGAGCGGCGCCGCCACGGTCGATGTGAGCCATCCCAAAGCGGCCTCCATGGCGACGGGCCTGACGATGTGCCTGGGGGCGACGGGCGCGATTTTTTCCGGCGCGGGCATTGGCTGGCTGAAAGATCAAGCCCACGGCAATTGGTCGCTGGTGTTTTGGGTGCTGGCCGGGTTGTCCCTGGCTTCCGCATTGCTGATGGTCTCCATCTGGAACGCGCGGCCTAAGGGGGCCAAATAGCCCGCCGCCCGGACGCGTTTCCACTTAAAACCACGACATGAAAAAAGCTCACTTATTGGCCGCGCCGGGTTGGACGGACGCGGCCCGCGCGCGCCTCGAACGCCTCCTCCTCAAAGGCGCGGGCCAGAACCGCGCGGCGGTCTTCGATTTCGACAACACCATCGTGTGCGGCGACATTGGCGAAGCCACCCTCGGCTGGCTCGTCCGCGAAGGCGCGCTGGCCGGGGAACGTTTGCCCCAGGCGCTCTGCCCGCCGCTGGTGCTGCCCGATGGCGGCCGGTTCGATCTGGCGGGCGCCGCGGACGCCACCGCCTACTACGAAGCCTTTCTCGCCCCCACCATGCACGGGGCGAAAGATCCCGCGCCCCTGGCCAACGGCTACATCTGGGCCACGGAAGTCATGCGGGGCATGACCGTGCTGGAAGTCGCGCAGGCGACCCGCGACGTCATGGCGCACGCCCAAGGCGAACCGCCCTGCAAATTGGAGGTGACTCCGGGCAAGACTTCGTATCCCATCCCGTTTTTCTATCCGCCCATTGTCGAGCTGATCGCGGCCCTCATTCAACACCGGTTCCAAGTCTGGATCGTATCCGCTAGCAACGTGTGGAGCGTTCGCTGGATGGTGCTCAACGGGTTGAACCCGCTGCTTAAAAAACTGGGCGTCCGCGCCGGCGTGCCGCCCGAACGCGTGGTCGGCGTCTCCCTGCTGCTGGCCGATCGCCATGGCGGACTGCACAAAGATAGCGTCTTGGTTAAAGCCAACCCCGGTTACGCCAATCTCGACGAAAAGGTGCTCAAGTCCTACCGGCTCACCCACTTGTTGCAGTATCCCGCGCCGACCTACTCGGGTAAAATCGGGGCGATTTGGGATCATATCGGCGCGCGCCCCTATCTGTGCGCGGGCGATAGCCCGGGGGATTTGCCCATGCTCACCTTCAGCGAGCACCGCCTCTGGATCGCCCGTCTGGAAAAAGCCGATTACCAGAAAACCGCCCTGCAAAAAATCCGCCAGACCGACCCGAAAGACTGGATCATCCAGCCAACGCTGGCCAAAAAAGCGCCCGGCTTTCTCACCGAGCCCCAAGAAGTCCGCCAGCGTTTGAAGGAAATCTCCCCCGCCATCAGCGCCTCCGCGCGCCTGCTGCGGGGGCTGATTTAGCCGCCCTTTCGCCCAGCAAAGCTTCGCGCGCCAGCGGGCTCCCTTAAGTTATGGCGGGCTCCGAAGTCACGCCGAAGGCCGGGCCGCCAGCCAACCAGGAGAAAGCCGCGGCACCGCCGGGATCTGCCACGGGCGAATCACGGAGCCAGAGGCCGGAAGAAACCCCGCGAATGTGTCTCCATTGAATCGTAATGGGGCATGAAGCTCAGGCGCGGGCTCCGCCACTAGCGCCGGCCACGCCGCCCGCGCATTCCGTCATTCGGGCTTGGAGTTGGCGAATAAAGTCTTCCCCCCGATCCGGGGAGATGAAGATCGTACGCTCCGCATACCGCAGCACCACGCACCGATGGGGATCGGTGACAAACGTCCGATAGACCCCATATTTTTTATTGCGCCACCAACCGGTCAACCCAAACAAGCCCCCGTTGCCAAAGCACCGCCAGGAACCTTTCATGGCCGCGCGATCCAACGTGGCGGATTGCAGGCCAGCCAGCGGAATGCGCGTAACCCACCACAGCCGCCGGATCAATAAATGCCGGCCCTCCAGCGCGTAGCCGCGCACCGTAAACGGGATGGTCAGGACCACGATGGCCACGGGCACGCACGCTAAGGTCCAGCGCAAATAGCCGGGCGCGGGATAAAGGTTCACCGCCTCAACGATGGCGCACCCGATCACCAGTGCCAGCACCAAGCCCGACACCCATTTCACTTGCCACCCAAAGGGCGCGGCGTACTCCGAGTTGGACGTCATAGGCGGAGGGTAATATCAGCGCGGCCGGTACACGACCGCTTCGTTGAGGGGGATTTTGTGCCCGGTGGAGCGGGCATCCGCGTCGCCGCGGGTTACGATCCGCACCACGTGCTGGCGGTTTTTCAAGCCGTAAGCATGCCACAAATCGTTGTCGTGCGTGCAAGCGGCGGCGTAAGCGTCGATATCCTGCATGCGCTTGCCGTCCAGGTACACATCGGCGCGACCGCCCGCGTCGGTATAATCGCCAACCAGCGCCACCGCCGAACCCGTAAAGGTGAACGCGACTTCGCAGCCCGGAGTGATGGCGGCCACGCCGACGCGCCATTGTTTGCCCGGCTCGCCGCGCATATCGTCGGGCCAGCTCCCCTTCCAAGTCCAAGCGGAACTCTTCAAGTCCACCCGTTTATCCGGCACCCCCATATCCCACTGTTCCAATTTGGCGGGCTTGGCCTTTTGATAGGGAATGTAAACATGGCCCACCACGACCTGCCCCCCCGCCAACTGGATGACCTTCAAGGCCCGCGCCAGGGTGGCTCGGCAGATGTCATTGTACGAGGATTGGGTGTAATCGAACTTGCGATCGGCGATCGCCGCGATGCCCGACTTCCATTGGTCGGGGATGGCATTGAAACCTTTGATGACGCCCAACACCCCGGCGGCGGTGGAGGGATTGCAGTCGGAATCCTGGCCGCTGCGAATGGCGATCTCCATGGTTTTTTCAAAATCACCTTCGCCGAGGAGCAAGCCCAGGGCGATGTACGCGCCATTGATTTTCGCGTCGATGTTGAAGGGTTTGAGCGCGCCATCGGGGCACGGATCGTTTTTATCCCATTTGTCCTGGATGCGCCGCCAGACTTTGCGCCAGTCCTTTTCCACCAGCGTCCAATCGAGCACATCTTGGATCAGCATCCGGTACTCGCTCTTGGCGGGAATGCATTCCAAGCCCTGCGCCACCACTTGGCGGATATCGCTCTGGAAAAAGGCGGCGCAATACATGCCATTCAGCCACAGGCCGCCGTAGAGGCCGTCGCCATAATTCATCACGCGGCCCACCCGTTCGCCGTACTTGTTGGATTCGCGCGGCAATCCCGGCGTCATCAGACCCACGAAATCGGCTTCAATTTGAAAATCGATGTCGTTGGCGTGAATGTTATATTTCGGGTGCCCGGACCACGGGGCTTTGATGCCTTGGTTCAACAAGCGCCGGGCGCCGGCGTTGGCGTGCCAAAGATGATACTTGCTGTCCTTGAAGGCTTCCCCGAATTGCTCCACGGTCGCGTTCAACCCCAAGCGATCCATCGTTTCGGACATCGTCATGCCCACGTACAGGTCGTCCTGGATAATGGCGTTGTCGACCCGCTCCGGAGACCACGTGAGCTGGCTTTCGTTGATTTTCCCGTTGGATTGAAACTCCGTGGGCGCGCCATAGGACACGCCAAACATCTTGCCGGCCCAACCGCCGCGAATCTTGTCCTCCAAATCGGCGAGCGAGATATAACGCGGGCCGGGTTTGGCGGACGTCGTGGCCACTAAAGAACCGGCGAGCGCCAGCGCCAGCCAAAGGCCCGTTGTGAATGGTCGTTTCATTGATCGAATACGGATAATGTGCATGCTTTCGTCTCCTGACTGCGGGATAGGCAATATCACTTCTTAAGTTGCTTGTCGATCTGCTTGCGTTGGGGCGCGGAGGGCTGGGCGCCCAGGACGGTAACGGAGAGCGCGCCCGCCGCATTGGCGAACCGCACCGCCGCTTCCAACGGCTGCCCTTCGGCCAAGGCGGCGGCCAAAGCGCCGTTGAACACGTCGCCCGCGGCGGTGGTGTCCACCGGCTTTACTTTGAACCCGCGCACTAAATAGCTCTGCTCGCGCGTCGCCACCCAAGCGCCCCGCGCTCCCAGGGTGATGATCACCGTCCGCACCCCTTTGTCCAATAGGGCTTGAGCCGCTTGCTGGGCGGATTCGTCATTCGTCACCGCGATGCCGGTGAGCAGCTCAGCCTCGGTCTCGTTGGGCGTTAGAATGGAGACTTTGCTTAACAAGCGATCGTCGAGCGGCCGCGCCGGAGCGGGATTCAGGATCACGCGCACGCCCTGCTTGGCGGCCAACTCGGCGGCGGCCCGCACGGTTTCCAGCGGGGTTTCCAATTGCATGACCACGACCGACGCTTTGGCGATGGCGCCTTTGGCCGCCTTCACCTCCGCCGGTTTCAATTGGCCATTGGCGCCGGACGCCACGGCGATGCTATTTTCGCCGTCCTTAGCCACAAAGATCAGCGCCACCCCGGAAGGCCGTTTGGCATCCTTAGCCACATAATCGACATTAATCCCGTCGCGTTCGAAACCCTGGAGGGCTTGTCGGCCGAACATGTCGTCCCCCACCTTGGCCACCAAGGTCACCCGGCCCCCCGCCCGCGCGGCGGCGACCGCTTGGTTGGCGCCTTTGCCCCCGGCCGCCATGGAAAAATCGCCGCCGAGGATCGTTTCCCCGGGACGGGGAATGCGGTCGAGTTTGATGATCATGTCCGTATTGGAACTGCCGATGACCACGATTTTATTTTTCGACATATGTCAGCAATGGTTTGGAATAAGACGCAACATTAAGAGCGAGCCGAGTCACAGTTTCGAGGCCACCAAGGTCCCGATGCCCACCAAGTAAAACAGGAACATCGCCGCCAGTAGTTTATTAGTGCCGGGAGGCGCGCCCTTAAATTCCTTCCAAATGAACACGCCCCACAACGCGCCCACCATGGTCGCCCCCTGCCCCAGCCCATACGAGAGCGAAGGCCCGGCGGCGTTGGAAGCGATGATGCTGAACGACATGCCCAAGTTCCATATGATCCCGCCTAAAATGCCCACCCAGTGAAGTTTGATGCTGCCCTTGGTGAAATAATCGCCGAACGGCACCGGGGACCCGCTGAACGGCTTGATCATCACCAGCGTGTTCCACAGGAAGTTCGAGACGAGCAACCCGACGGAAAACAGCACGATCGCGGTATACGGGCTCAGCTTGCCCGGCTCCAACGTCATGACCCCGCCGGCGCTCTGCATCATGCCCATCGATTTGGCGACGAAACTATAGAAGAAGCCCATCAAAACGCCCGCCACCACCGAAAGCACCATGCCCAAAACCGGGGTGCTCTTCGATTGCGCGGCCAACCGTTTATAGGCCAGGGCGTCCAGCACAATCGCCACCGCCACGGCGGCCACGCCCAAGCCCTGCATCATCACGTTGCCTTCGGGTTTGGCCAGGTAAGTGGTGATCACCCCGAGCACCAACGCCAAGCCCACCCCCACCGGAAAAGCCACCGCCATGCCCGCGATATCGATGGCCGCCACCAGGAGAATATTCGAGAGATTGAAGATGACGCCGCCAAGAAAAGCGGATCTGAGCCATTGCGCGTCCGCTTGCCGCAAATCCGCCAGAAACCCGCGGCCATTTTCGCCCGTGCTACCCAGGGTGAAGGCCAGCAGCAAGGCCAGCAACAGCACCCCGATGGCGTAATCCCAATAAAACAACTGAAACCGCCACTCCTTAGTGGCCAGCTTTTGGGTGTTCGCCCAGGACCCCCAGCATAACATCGTGATGACACACATCACCACCGCGATTGAATAAGATTGGACAAGTACCATGGCTTTGCTTTCGGAAAATGTTGGTCTTCATTAAACCAAATTCGCGCGCATCCGCCAGCTTAAAATGTGGCGACGAAGCGTCTTATAATTCCAACGCAAGCACTTGCCGCAATCTCAGGGGGGCCCAAACGCAAATAAAGACGACTATAGGCCGCCGCCCCGCTCCGGGATGGGTAGCCCATTCAAAACCCGCCATTGACGCCAGACATCCCGGTTTGGTCCGCAGGGTTCAAAAGGCCAATCGCCAACCCATTCGGACCGCACGCACCCTATTTCTTCCATCCCCGGACAGGATTCTAGCCAATGGCCAGCAACTCCACCTCGAATATCAACGTGGCGTTGGGGGGGATGGCGCCGGGATAGCCATCGATGCCGTAAGCCTTTTCCGGAGGAATCGTCAATTTCGCTTTGTCGCCAATCCGCAGCTTGGCCACCCCTTCGTCCCAGCCTTGGATCACCTCTCCGGCGCCCAGGGTAAAGGAAAACGGTTCGTTACGATCCACTGAACTATCGAATTTCTCGCCGTTTAGCAGCCAACCGGTGTAATGGACAGTGACACGATTACCCTTTTGGGGCGCGGCGCCCGTGCCCGAAGTGATCATTTCAATTTTCATGCGCCGCCGTTGTTACCCGGCTCGCGGTGGGTTTGACAACACAAAACCGCCCGGCGCGGGGGGAAATTTCCGGAAGGATCATGAATTGAGGGCAAACTCGGTCAAAACTCGCTATTCCAGGACCGCTTCCGCTTTCCAATTGACCGACCAAGTGATTTCCATATGCGGCTGGTTGTCATTGTTCCAGCGCGCCCGCCAGACCCGATTGTTGGGATCGATGATTTCGCGGCGAAGCGCCACTTCCACATGGCCGTCGGCGCAAACGAGATCGGTCCGGTATTGGTGGCGATTGGAGGGCCATTGGCTGTGGGTGGCGGAGCGATCCACGGGGTCTAGATTCGCGTTAAAAGCCACTGGGGCGTCCGGTTTAGCGACTCGCACATCCCCAATCACCACCAACCGCGAGGGGCTGACCACCATGCTTTCGGCAACCAAGCCCTTACTGGCCTTGCCATTAATATCTCCGCCCAAGCCGAGTTGGGGATCGTGCTTCAAATTCAATCCCCAATCGTTATAGCCAAAGGAAAACCGGGTGCGCTCGCTCACGCCGTAAGGATCATACTTGCCGTCCAGCCCGGAGGCGCCCAAAGTAGGGTTCACATTGGTGTCCCAAGCGCTATTCAACGGCGCCGCGGGACAATAAAACACCTGCCGATTTTTTCCGGTCTGCGTCGCCAGCCGAGATGGCCAAACGTAAAAGTTGCCATACGCCACGGATAGGTTGCCCGGATAATATCCAAAATCCCCCACGTACAGGGTGGTGGCGACCCCCAATTGCCTGAGGTTATTGAGGCAAGCCGTTTGTTTCGCCTTGGCTTTGGCTTGGGCGAGCGCGGGCAACAAGAGGGAGGCCAGGATACCGATGATGGCAACCACCACCAGTAACTCGATCAAAGTGAAACCCGCGCCCAGTGGGCGGTAGGCCTTCGCCACTCTAGCAATGGGAATAATGAAGTGATTATGCCTAGATTACCTTAAAAAAACAAGTGTGCGTCTGAGGGCACGGTCGAAAAAAACGGCTTACCCGACCTTAGCTGTAAGCCGACCGACGATTAGCGGCGGCTTGGGCTCGTTCTATCCCCCTACAATTCACTTTGCAATTTCATCCGCGCCCAGGTAAAAGTGCCTTATCAGCGAAGTTTGAAAAAAGCCGGCCAGCGATTAGCGGCTTTTATTTTGCATGAAGTAAAAACCAATGTTGAGAAATACAAAAATGAATACGGTCACTTCCCTCAAAACGGTTAAAGGTCAATGTCGATCACTTATTGAAGGCGCGCTGGAAGCCAGCGGCGGCCTGTTACGCCTGGCGCCCAACTGGGTGCCCCGCTCTTTCCTGCACCCCGGCCTACGCCTCAAACTCGCGCCCCAGGATGTCTACGCTTTTGGCTTAAACCGGGGCGGCATCGACGAACGCTGGTTCGGCTCCACCACCCCCGCGGCCAATGAAAACCGCACCCCCGACGAGGGCTTGAGCTACGTCGTGGAGGGTAATTCCCGGGTAACTCTGCTGGATGCCGTGGCCGAAATGGGCGCGGAGATCGTGGGCAAGAAAATTTGGAACAAATACGGCCGCTGGCCGGTGTACTCGAAGTTCTTCGATAACATGGGCCCCATCCCCCATCACATGCACCAATCGCAAAAACACGCCCAGCTGGTGGGCCAGGATGGCAAGCCGGAGTCCTACTATTTCCCGCCGCAACATAACAATGTGGGCAACCATTTCCCCCACACGTTCTTCGGCTTGGAGCCAGGCACCACTAAAGCCCAAGTGCGCCAATGCCTGGAAAACTGGAACCGCGGCGACAACGGCATCCTCGATCTCTCCAAAGCTTACCGTTTGAAGCCCGGCACGGGTTGGCTGGTCGGCCCGGGCATCTTGCACGCCCCCGGCTCCCTGTGCACTTACGAGCCGCAATGGGGCTCCGACGTGTTCGGCATGTACCAGAACTTGGTGGAAGGCCGGGAAGTACCCTGGTCCCTCCTCGTCAAGGATATGCCGAAAGCGAAACACCAGGATTTCGACTTCATCGTCAGCGAGCTGGATTGGGAAGCCAATGTGGACCCGAACTTTAAGGAAAACCATTATTTGGAGCCGACCCCGGTGGCGGACACCCGCAAAGAAGGTTACGTCGACCGCTGGATCGTTTACGGCAAAATCAATGGCCGCCAGTCTTTCACCGCCAAGGAATTGACCCTCGATCCGGGCGCCAAATGTGTCGTCAAAGACAACGGCGCTTACAGCATGATCGTCACCCAGGGCCAAGGTAGGATGAACAACCTTAACTTGGATTGCCCGAAAATGATCCGGTTCCATGAATTGACCGAGGACGAGGTGTTCTGCACCGAAAGCGCGGCCAAAACCGGGGTGGTGTTCGAAAACACGTCCCCCGTCGAACCGCTGGTCACCCTCCGCTATTTCGGGCCCGATGTGAACCCCGACGCGCCGGAGTTGGGGGCCTACAAGAAAAACCAATTCTAATCCGCCCGGACGCGGTGGGACCCCGGGGACCCACCGCGTCCGCCGATTTCAACGCAACCATTTTATGAGCCAAAAAAACCAATATCCCAAGCTGCATAACGCCATGTGGCCGGGCCTCGTGGGCAAAGGCAGCCCGGGCGCGGAACCGTGCATCGACTTGGACACGATGCTGCAATTAACCGCCGAGGCGGAAGTGGGCGGCGTGAAATTCGACGGTGTGGATTTATTCCTCTTCGCCCCGCATATTGATATCGATTCGACGGACGATCAATTGCGGCTGATCGTCGATAAAGTGCGGGCCAAGGGGCTGGTGATCGGTTCGGTGGTGGCCCCGATTTGGGCGCCCACCGGCGGCGGCTCCGCCATGGGGGGCGTGGAAGAACGGCGCGCCTTCACCACCCAAGTGCGCAAAGCCTGCCGGATCGCGAGCCAATTCCGCGCCCAAAACATCCGGCCCGAGGGGATTATCCGCATCGATTCCGCGTGCGGCGTCGAAGCCTGGGCGGCGGACCCGCGCGGCAACACCAAGAAAATCGCCGAGACGTTCCGCGAGGCTTGCACCATCGCCGAAGGCCACGGCGAACGGTTGGCCGCCGAAGGTGAAATCTGCTGGGGCGGCATGCACAGTTGGCGCCATATGCTCGAGTTGTTGGAGCGCGTCGACCGCCCCAAAACCCTGGGATTCCAGGCGGACATGGCCCACACGCTGCTCTACACCCTGGGCTATAACGCGCCGGAAGACGCGCTGCTCCCGGCCAATTGGGATTGGTCGGACCCGGCCAAGCTGGACGACGCGATGAAACAGCTCACCGCCGCCTTGCGGCCTTGGACTTTCGACTTCCACGTCGCCCAAAACGACGCCACCGTCCACGGCTCGGGCACGCACGCCAAAACGGGCCACCATTGCCAAGCCAAAGATCCCCAGGGCAAACTCGACATCCCGCGCCACGCGGGTTTCTGGCTGCGGAAAGCGGACGGCACGCTCACCCGGACCCTCCGCCACATTTGCTGGGATGGCTGCATGTTCCCAAACGACGTCATGCTGCGGCAAGCAACCTGGAACGACATTCTCGGCGCCCTGATCGCGGTGCGCGACGCGCACGGGTGGACCGAGGCGTAAGCCGGGCAGACCGGATAATTTTGACCAACTAATGAATAAAAACCTCAACGAATGAAAACCATCAATGTCGGACTTATCGGCTGTGGCTTCATGGGCCGCACCCACTCCAACGCGCACCGGCGCCTGGGCAACTTCTTCAAACTCGACACGCAAACGGTCCTCAAAGCGATCTGCGATTCCAATGAGGCCAAAGCCAAGGAATTCGCCCAAACCTGGGGCTATGAATCGGTGGAAACCGATTGGCACAAACTGATCGCCCGCAAAGATATCGATTTAATCGAAATCACCGCGCCCAACAACATCCACGCCGAAATCGCCATCGAGGCGGCCCGGGCGGGAAAAATGATCATTTGCGAAAAACCCCTCGCCATGAACGGCGAGCAAGGGTTGCAAATGGTCGAAGCCATCGAAAAGGCCGGCGTCGCCAACCTGGTCTCCTTCAATTACCGCCGTATGCCGGCCATCACTTTGGCTAAAAAGCTAATCGACGAAGGCCGTCTCGGGCGCATTTTCCATTATCGCGCCAAGTTCCTCCAGGACTGGACGATCTCCAAGGACCTGCCCCAAGGCGGCGACGCCCTGTGGCGGTTGGACGTAAAGGTGGCCGGCAGCGGGGTCACCGGCGATTTGCTGGCGCACTGCATCGACACCGCCCTTTGGCTCAACGGCTCGATCGACACGGTCACCGCCATGAGCGAAACCTTCGTCAAAGAGCGCAAGAGCAACCTCACCGGCCAGATGGAAAAGGTGGGCATCGACGATGCCTGCGCGTTCCTGGCGCGCTTTAAAAACGGTTCGCTGGCGACTTTCGAATCCACCCGTTACGCCCGCGGCCACAAGGCCCTTTACACCTTCGAGATCAACGGCGAACACGGCTCCATCGCGTGGGATCTGCATGACCTGCACCGGCTCCAATTCTTCGACCATCACGATCCCGGGATTTTGCGCGGCTGGCGCTCCATCCACGTCACCGATAGCGATCATCCCTACATGGGCAAGTGGTGGGTGCCCGGCCTCCAGATCGGCTACGAGCACTCCTTCGTGCATCAGCTGGCGGATTTCGTCGAGGGCCTGTCCAACCACAAACCCGCCGGGCCGACGTTCCGCGACGCCTTGGAAACCCAATACGTTTGCGACGCGGTGCTCAAATCCGCCCACAGCGGCGCTTGGGTGAAAATCCCCGGCCAATAACCGCCCGCGCTCGCGCGTCTTCCAGGCCGGCCTCGCGCCGGCCTTTTTTTATGTCAAGACCGGCCAATTTTCAGCCATATTTTAATGGCGGATTAAGCACCGGTCAGCTAACCTCCAAGACAATTACTTTTTGCCATGAAACCAACCCCCGTGTTCACTGATTTGGCCCGAGCCTTGACCGGCCTGCTTGGGCTCGGCTGCCTCCTCGCCACCACCGCTCCAGGAAGCGCCGCGGAAACGGTGCGCTTATCCTCGCTGGACTTGAGCCATGTCAGGCAAGGCTACGGGAAAGCCCAGGTTGACCGGTCCATCCGCGAAACCCCGCTAACGATCGCGGGCCACACCTACTCCCACGGCGTGGGCACGCATGCCCGCAGCGTGATGTGGATTCAGCTGGACGGCGGGTCCGAGCGGTTCACCGCGTCGGTGGGCGTGGATGACGCCGCCGGTTCACCGGGCACGGTGACTTTCACGGCGCTCGGCGATGGCAAACGGCTCTTCGAATCGGGGGTGATGAAGCTGGGCCAGCCCGCGCAACAAGTCGACCTCGACCTCACCGGCGTGAAAACCTTGCTACTATTGGTAGAGGACGCCCGGGACGGCATCGCCTACGACCACGCGGATTGGGCCGAGGCGAGCTTCCTCGTATCGGGCGCCCCGCCCAAAACCATCGCCGCCCCCGTCGAAGCGGCGGTCCTCCTCACCCCCAAACCCGGCCCGGCGCCCAAAATCAACGGGCCCGTCGTCTACGGCTGCCGCCCGGGGCATCCCTTCCTTTACCGCATCCCCGCCACGGGCGAGCGCCCCCTGAAGTTCAGCGCCCAAGGCCTGCCCGCCGGGTTAACCTTGGCGGCCGATACCGGCATCATCACCGGCGACGCCCCCGCGCGCGGAACCTTCAAAGTTCTCCTCACCGCTGAAAATAAGCGCGGCGCGGCCCAGCGGGAATGGACGATTATCAGCGGCGATAAGCTCGCCTTGACCCCGCCGATGGGCTGGAACCACTGGTATGCGCATTACGACACGGTGACCGACCGCCTGATGCGCCAGGCGGCCGATAAAATGGTGGCTTGCGGCATGGCCGACGTCGGCTACCAATACGTGAATATCGACGATTGCTGGATGAACGCCGCTAAAAACCGCGATCCCCTGCGCGTGGGACCCTTGCGCGATGAAAACCAAGTCTTGATTCCCAACCGCCATTTCCCCGACATGCAAGCCCTGTCAAGTTACCTCCACGCCCAAGGCTTGAAGGCCGGCATCTACATCTCCCCCGGCCCCCGCACCTGCGCGGGCTTCGCGGGCTCCTATGGACACGAAGCGCTCGACGCCCGGACTTTCTCCAATTGGGGCTTCGACTTCCTCAAATACGATTGGTGCTCCTACGCCGAGATCGCCGCGCGGGACAAATCCCTGGACGCCCTGCAAAAGCCCTATCGCCAGATGGGGGACCTGTTGAAACAACAGCCCCGCGACGTCGTGTTCAACCTTTGCCAGTACGGCATGGGCGAAGTTTGGAAATGGGGCGAAGCCGTCGGCGGCCACTGCTGGCGCACGGCCGATGACCTGGGCTTCGAGCTGGACCGGATCTTCGAAGTCGCCCTGCGCAACGCCGCGCACCGGGAGTATTCGCGCCCCGGCGCGTGGAACGACCCGGACTACCTGCAAATCGGCATGGTCGGCAACGCCGCCAACCAAAGCGAGCCCACCCCCTGCCCCCTGACGCCCAACGAACAATACGCCTTCATGTCCCTCTGGTGCCTCATGGCCTCGCCCCTCATCTACAGCGGAGATATGCGCAGCCTCGATGAATTCACGCTGAACATCCTGTGCAACCCCGAAGTGATCGAAGTGGACCAAGACCCGCTGGGACAATCCGCCGAAGTCATCACCTTGACGCCGGACACGTTCCTCATGGTCAAAACGATGGCCGACGGCAGCAAAGCCGTGGGCCTGTGCAACCGGGGCGAATTCAGCGCCCGCATCAGCGCCCCCTGGAGCGCCGTAGGCGTACACGGCCAGCAGCGCGTCCGCGACCTCTGGCGACAACAAAACCTCGGCCACTTCGAGCGCCAATACGAAGCCGAAGTCCCCCGCCACGCCGTCACCCTCCTCCGACTGTGGCCGGTGAAATAAACGCGGCGCATGCTCTAACATTGTGCAAACGTTGCAATTCTACGGCGGCAAATGAAAGCAACCTCCATCACGTCTAAATCAGAATTGACATATATACATTTAGATTTAAATCTATCAATAGAATCATCAAATGATCAATGCTGGTCTTTGAAACTCGACTTTGGGCGGCCGCTAACAACGTTCGCGGGCACGTGGATGTCGCAGAATACAAGCACCTGCCTCGACCTCATCTTCTTGAAATGCATTCCCGTGGGTGGATTCGTCATTGCCATCACGTGCCCCAGTTCCCGAGGTTTTGCTGTTTTGCCCCAACAGCGCCCCTCATTCCGCAAAAGCCTAGGAAATCGCAGTTAGGACACCGATTCTTTCCGTCACTGCCGGGCTTCAAAGGGTCTGATTTGAAATTCCGGTTCCGGATAGAGTTCGCAGTCTTCACAACTATATTCTTTGCCTCCTTCACCGAAATGTCATCCAAAGGCACATCAATCTGATGGTGCTCATTTTTCTCGCGATCAACGTCAAGATAACGAACCAACCCCTTATCTGGAGCGTATTGAAGCTCTTTCTTTGCGGCAATTGCGTAAATGCCAACCTGTAACCGCATCTCGTCTTCGTCCAGTTTCTGGTGTTTGTCTGAATCGGGGTCACCGGACTTGAAGTCGATCAAGGTGACTCTGGGGGGATCGTCACAACGCACAATATCTATCGCGCCCGATATCATCGCGCCGCCGGAGCCGTCCTCGTACTCGACCACTGTTTCGAATTCTTTTTCAGGTTCGAACGTCAGGTCTCGTAATTCGTCCGCGAAGTGCTTTACGTAATCTGCCACGATGCGAACGCCTTTCGCCCGCATGTTTTCCGCAGGATCGCCGGTAGTATACCGCAGATAGAACAATCCTCGGTCGACTAGTTTAATAAGCTCGTTCTTCAGAGCCGCGTCATCGTGAGCCAGGGCAGCCCATTTTTTTGGATCGGAATGAATGGCGCGCATCAAATTATGCACGCCGCGTCCATAGCCGAAGGCCTGGTCAATCGTTGGAGCAAAACCAAGCACTTTGCGTAAATAGAAGTCATGAGGGCAACCGAGGTAATACCGAAGATCTGAAAATGAGGTGCACAATTGGATTTCACGCCTGTGCTCAAGCGAAGCATATCTAATGTCGTTGAGAATTCGCTTTGAATCGTTTGTGACGGTCCCCCCGGCTTTTTCAATGATCGGACCTAGTTGCTTGATGAAGCACGAAGTTCGGTTGCCATTATGGCTGACGAAAAGGAACCTTTCAGCCCTGGTTAAAGCCACATACATCAATCGACGCTCTCCATCATGATTCTCATTGTCCGATAGTCCGGCGATATCAATTTTATCCAAAATTGGACCGGACATAGGAACCTTGACCTCATGACGAGCCCGACTGCTGGGAAATCGCTGGGCATTTACATCCGCTATAAAGACGGCTGCAAACTCAAGGCCTTTGACGGAGTGGACAGTACTAATCGTTACTGCATCGGGCTTCACGATCAACGGTTGCTCTTCGACGCGACCCTCTTCCGCGCCGTATTGGCACAAACCGATGATTTGCCATTTGTAGGACTCCGCGTTTGTCCAACCCGGCATCTCAATCCCCGTAATCAGACCGCTGAGGGCTCCGAGATGAAACATCGCCGTTTCGCCGCGGCCTTCACAGGTATCCCAGTTCTCGACCTCGGCCTCGGCCAGCAGCAAGTGAAAAAGTTGTTGTGGAAACACTCTTCGTAACGGACGCTGGTTGGAGAGAAATTCCCGAAGTCTCGGTGTTCTGAGGAATTTGACCTGATTGACGGAATAAGACCGTTCGTTGGTAATTCGTGAGCAGATCGCCTTGGACGCAAATAATACCCGATCCTCCAGGTCGCGGTTCATCGTTAACCCGGATTCCCGCAACATTCGCGCCGCCGCCCGTAGAACAGGCTCGGGCTGCGGATCGCATCCCAAAACCGCTTCAATCCTCTTAGGCATGCTCTTGGGATTGAAGGGTGAACCGTAGAATTCCTCGACACCTCCTGTCAGGGCGATGGCAGCCATAAAAAAAAGAACTTCAGGCTGGGAAAATAAATCGGGGCCAGCACGAACGATGCAGGCAATCCCGGCAGATTCCAAAGCCCGCATGTAGGTTCTTACGTCTGTCGAGGAGCGAACGAGCACTGCGATATCGGATAGGGCAAGACCTCGGAGTTTGCCGTCGCGCTTATCGTGCAAAGCCCCTTCGACTTCCGAGGGCACAAGTGCTTTGACTGCTTCCGCAATCCACTCCGCCTCGAATACTCTTTGAGAGAAACCAATCAAAGCTATGTGGGACCCATGAGTGTCTAGTCGGTCTTTCTTGCCATGCAACATAGCTGGCGTGTCCATGGTCCTCACCGGCTGGATCGTCTCCGCCCACTGGTTCGCGATTTCGATGATTCTGGGAGTCGACCGGAAATTCTCCCTGAGATCCACCACTTCGGCATCGTTTGCCAACTGAAATTCCTGCCACAAATCACCGATGATTTCCACTTTGGCACCCCTAAACCCATAAATGGATTGCCGGTGATCGCCGACCGAAGTCAGCTTGCCAGCTATTCCGACCAACAAAGCCATCAGGTCCCGTTGGACGGGATTAATATCCTGAACTTCGTCCACAACTAGGTGAATTCCAATGTCGTTGAGTTCCTTTTGTCGGATCTTGTCGGCCGATAACCTCCGAAGGAATTCTGTTTGCGATGTACTGAAATCAAGAAATCGCCGACACCGCAAATAGGCATAGTAACGTGCCGCTGACTCAGCGAATGCCTTTGATACGGGAGTGTCGCCCACGTCTGTCAGCAACTGAGCCTTCTTACACCACTCTATTTCCTCGGTGCCAAGTCGAAAAGGTGGATCGGTATTGGACAATGCGATTTCAAAACGGTTATGTTCATGAAGTTGGTCGTATGCCACGGTGAATTTGTCTATGGTGTCATACATTCCTTGCCCCTCACCCAATGCAGATCGTAGTGCGCTCAAACCAAGGACACCATTGAACCCGCGCAAAACAAGTGCCATACGGGCGGCCTCGTCGAGGATATCGTAATTATGGTAATCGTTGGCCCAAAATTCTCGAATCTTGGCCAAACAGAATCCGTGGATAGTACCCACATACATACCCCCCAGGTGAATGTCCTCATCGGACGGAGTAATCTCACCAATCCATCGCCGCACCCGTAACTTCATTTCTTCAGCGGCTTTCTCAGTAAACGTAAAGGCGACAATACTATTCTTCGGCACTCCTTCCACACCAATCCACCAAGCAATTCTTCTGGCCATCACCTCGGTTTTTCCAGAACCTGCGCCAGCGACGATGAGTACCCGTCGTTTAGACGACCGAACCGCATTACATTGACCTTCAGTTAATCCCTTTACGAGCTTGGTCTTGATTTCCTGGATTGTCATTTGGTCCTCTCTTGGCGTTGGCGAGCAACGTGCGTTGGATCACTACTGCTTGTCTTCTTACCAGTTCGGGGGGAAGCGCGTTTCCAATCATTAGGGCGACTCCTTGCTTGCCGGCTTTGAGGTCAAATTTATAGCGCTCCGGAAAGGTCTGTAGCAAAGCTGCTTCCCGCATGGTAATATTGCGGTCCATTGATGGGTGAAGATATCGACCCTTCGAGGGATTAAAGCATCCTCCGGTAATTGTCGGTGCGACATCATTCCAAGCCATTCGCCCGTAAACGTCCTTGAAGCCATTGCAGCGAAGATGACAGGCTAACTGCATGTTATCAGGTAAATCAAGCCGGCTGCCTCCGTCTTTGGGAACTTTACGAATGCGATCAAGAACCACCGGAGCACGAGTTTCGGGCAAATCATGTAATGGATCACCGCTTGTGCCAGCTGGCTTAAGGTGATAAATTGCGTCCCTTACCGTTCGCATAATCTGTGCTTTGCGTGGAGATGGGATTTCGAATCCCTGTCCAGCAGTTAGCACGAGGCGACGGCGGCGCTGAGGAACTGCATAATCTTGAACATTTACGAAATCCCATTTGACCTGATATCCGTTTTTGAACAAGGAATTTACAAATTCTTTGAAGATTCGCTTTTCCGAAAGCCTCGGAACATTCTCCATCATTACAGCCTTGGGGAGCATTTCCAGAACAAGCCTGAGCATTTCGCCAACCAGGTTGTTTCGCGGATCGCGATTCCAATGCGCCCCGTTGCGGGTGCGTAAAGTGGAAAACCCCTGACAGGGCGGGCAGCCCACTAGCAAATCGAGTTCTCCTCGTCGTATTCCGAGTTCCCGCATCCATAACTGACCATCAACGTCACGGATGTCAGAAGCCGTCAGCTTCACCTTAGTGTGATTCAGCTTATAGCTGTTGACTGCCAGCTCATCGATTTCCAAGGCGGCGACGACGTTAAATCCTGCCTGCCGAAGCCCTTCGGTCACACCGCCGCAGCCAGCAAACAAATCAATCGCAAGGAGTTTCTTTTCAGCCATAGAGTGCTACTTGCCTTCACGGAAAAAATCAACGATGGTTTCGAGACAAGGACGCAGGCCTAAACCGTTCACGCCCAGCCCTGAGCAGGGCCGGTCGATCCTCTGGCAAATGTCAAACCCGCGTCCGATCTTCAACATCCAGCCGTGGACCATACTGATTTGGCGGTCATGCAGGTGCTGGTCACAAATGAACATAAGGGTAACATCCTATTGGTTCAGGTCATCCGCCAAAAGTGTGTGCTTCAAAAAACGGACAGTAATACCGATTTAATTATTAGTTAGTTTATTTAGAGTTTGAAGTCAACGGGAGAACGAAATTTAAAGCGCTGTGAGAACGTTGGCGATGATAGAAGACTTCGAGATAGTCGAAGATCTCGGATTGAGACTGAAGCCAGCTAGCAAAGGCGCGACGGAAAACCAGTTCCCCTTTGATGGTGCTCCAGAAGCTTTCCATGGCGGGGTTATCGTAGCCGTTGCCTTTTGCGGCTCATGGAGGCGACCGGCTCCAGCGCGCGGCGGTAATGGGCCCTGGCGCACCGCCATGTGGAGCGCGCTTAAAGCCAGCCGTCCTGCGTTTCAATGCCGGCGATGTCGCCCACCAAGATCGGGTCGGGCGCGGTGGGGATGGGAGCCGCTGCCACGCGGTTGGGCGTGATCGGATGATCATGCTCTTACTATCCGTGGTTTGGACACGGTAGCGCTGGCGGGGCGCTTTCACCTCCAGGTCCGCTTTTACGTGGTTTAGCGGCAAGTAGCTCGGTTCGAGTCGGTCGGAGCGTGAGTTGGCTCGGCCGGCCAGGGAGCCGCGATAGTCGCAGCCCGTCAGCCCGTTTCCGGCCGCTGAGTTAAGGGCGGTTTTTCGCCCACAGGGCTATCCGGGGGGAAACTCCAGACCGGACCCAGGGCGGGCCGAAATAAATATTCTGTTTTTTTAGTAACCTTCCTGGTTTGGTCCGCGTCTTATGGGGTAACCATGGTCAAATTCATCCAAAGGAGCAATTCATGAAAAGTTCTGTGACGGCAAGTATTGTTGGTCTATTAGCGTGTTCAATATTAACAGCTTACGCGGCTTCGAAGGAGGACATTCAAGCGGCGGTAAAGAAGCTCGGGGCGGACAGTTACGCTTGGAAAACGACGGTTAAAGTGCCGGAAGGCGGGCAAGGCGGTTTCCGGCCGGGGCCCACGGAAGGCAAATATGCCAAAGATGGCACGGTGTGTATTTCGATGACGATGCGGGATACTACCACGGAGGCGTTCATCAAAGGCGAGAAAGGGGCGGTCAAAATGGATGATGGCTGGAAGTCTTTTGAAGAATTAGCCGCCGCCGGTGGGGGCGGCCAGCCAAGTCCCGCCAGTTTTCGCGGCCGGATGTTCCGCAATTTCAAAGCTCCTTCGGCTCAGGCGGAAGCCTTGCTGGAAGGCGCCCAGGACCTCAAGGAAGTCGATGGCGCCTGCGTGGCCGACTTGAAGGAGGACGCGGTGAAAAAACTGATGACCTTTGGCGGACGCCCCGGCGGCCAAGCTCCGGAACCCAAAGGCGCCAAAGGTTCCGTCAAATTCTGGCTCAAGGACGGCGCGCTGGTGAAGTACGAGTTCAACGTCCAGGGCACTGTCACCGGCCGGGATAATAACGAAATGAAGGTGGACCGGACCACCACGGTCGAAATCAAAGACCTCGGCACCGCGAAAGTCGAAGTGCCCGAGGAGGTGAAGAAGAAACTGTAGTCGCGTTGGGTTACTGATTTTTCGTGAAGGCTATGGGTGCTTCGGCAGCCATGGCCTTTTTGGTTTGTCGCACGCCCGTTCGGGATCGCGGGGCGCTGCCGCCAGGGCGGCTTATCCCGCCCGGAAGGAAAGTTTGGTAACCAGTTCCTTGCCGAAGCAGTGCTGGATGCGGTCCAGGATTTCTTTGCGCCGGTAGCGGACGATTTCGCTCAGCCAGGTGCTGCTATCGACGGCAATGAAGAGGGTGCCTTTGTGCAGGTTGACCGGCTGGGCGTGCGCGGCGATGTTGGGGTCCACCAGCTGACTCCAAGCCTTGAGCACTTCGGCATCGCCCCGGCGGCGCTCGAGGTGGATGCCGGAGACGACTTGGTTGACCACGTCCTTGATTGATTTGGTCTTGTTCGCGAGCGCGACTTCTTGGGCGGTCAGGTCAATGCGCCGCCACTCCGCCAAGGCTTTTCGGCGAGCCTCGGCGGCGATCATGTATTTATGCGCTTCAGATTTTGGGACGCCGCTCATCAACCACCAGCACCCCGTGCGGGGGCAAGTCATAGTTACCAGAGAATGAGTTGCCCGTCAAAAAATCATGCGCGGGTTTCAAGAATTGAATGCGCACGGGGGAGTTTTGGTGATTGAGCAGGAAGTAGATACGCGTATCGTCTTTCTCCCGCATGCTCACCTCGATGGTATCCGGCACTTTGAGCAAGGGATAGATACTACAGAGCTGCCGCAACCAAGCGATCAGGTCGTAATAGAACGGCTGATGGCTGGTGGTGCCAATATAGATGGCTCGGCCATTGCCGTATTCATGCATCGTCATGGCGGCGCGCCCGGTGTAAAAGTCCTTGGCGTAGACCGCCAGCACTTGCGCGCCTTCGCGGGGGGTGATGATATCGCACCAGAGCCGCGCGGGATGGATGTGGCTGGTAGGGAAGGACCCTTTAAAAGATAGGTGGTTTTCATCCTGCGGCGGCACCGGGTCGAATTCCTCGACCTCCATGCCGAACAAATCGGTCAGGTCATGGGGAAAGCCGCTGTCGGGGGCGATATGGTGTTCGTCCACCAAGCCGGTGTTGCAGGTGGCCACCAGGGTGCCGCCTTCCTGGACATAGAGCTTCAGTCGGTCCGCTTCGCCATCCGCAAGCAAATGGAGCGAAGGCGCGAAGACGACCTTATAGGACGATAAATCCTCGGTGGGCCGGGCAAAATCGACGGGGATATTCCGGTCGTGCAACGCGTTATAGAATAATTGGATGTGCTCGCGCAGTCTGAAATGCTTGCTGGGCTGCGCGCCGTGGTCCATGGCCCATTCGTTATCGTGACTGTAGAGGATGCAGGTTTCGGCCACGACTTTGCTGCCTTTGAGAATGGGGGCGAGGAGCCGGATTTCGTCGCCAATCTGGCTGATTTCCTTGAATACCCGACCGTCGGTGCGTCCATCATGGGTGAGCACGCCGCCGTAAAACTGCTCGGAACCGATGCGGGATTGCCGCCAGTGAAAATAAAGCACGCCGCTCGCCCCGCGGGAGAGTTGTTGGTAGGTGAAGAGGCGCACGACGCCGGGGCGCACCAGGGAATTGACTTCCTGCCAATTTACGTTGCCCGCCTTTTGTTCGATCACCCAGAAGCCTTCGTCCTGATCGGGCGTGCGCACGCCGGTCTTTTTCAAGGAGCGCATCATGTCGATCTCGCAAGCCAATTCCGCCGAGCGGGAGTTGATGGTGGCATTGCTGTCCAGCGAGACGAAATCGAGGGCTTCGGCGGCGTCAAAGTGATCGAACTTGCGGGTCAAGCAGCGCAAGTTACTGGTCACCGGGCAATTCGGCGTAAGTTCATGCAGGATATCCGCCTGTTTTTTGATGAACCAAACCCAGGTATCGCTGCAAAACCGCTGCCAATCGAGCACCAGGGCGGGGTTATGCATGGTGGGGGCGGACATGGGCATGGGCACTTGCGACCAATCGGTCACCACCTGGCACCAGAACCGGGTGCCCATCAAGTTGTTGAGGTTTTCGATTGTCTCGTATTTCGCTTGGAGCCAGGCGTGCCAGTCGCGCCGGGTTTCCTCGTTGAAGGAAGCTTCGGTGGTATGCCCGCCCAAACCGTTATCGATTTGCCAGGCAATTAATTGGGAATGGCTACCCAAGGCCTGGGCGAGGTTTTTAACGATCCGCTCGCAGTAGGCCCAAAAGACGTCGCTATTCACGCAATACGCTCGCCGGGTGCCCTCGTAGCGTTTGAGCCCTCGTTCATCGACCGGCAAGATCTCGGGATGCGATTGCGAGAGCCAGATGGGGGGGGCGGCCGTGGGCGTGCCGAGCACGACTTTGATGCCCTCGCGTTGCATGGCATCCATGGCTCGGCGCATCCATTCAAAGTCGAACCGGCCGTCTTCCGGCTCATACAGGCCCCACGCGAATTCGCCCATGCGAACCACGTTGATCCCCGCTTTAGCCATGAGATGGGCATCTTCCTCCCAGCGTTTTTCGGGGTTTTCGGGTGTCCCTCCGTAAGGATAGACCCAGTGTTCGGGATAGTAATCGACACCAAAGTACATAAGTTAGTCGGGTTTGGGTTTGCCTTAACATAAGCCCGATTGGTATTTGTCGCCAACGGTTTCTACCTATTAAGGAAAAGAATTACGGCACGTTGGGGATTTTGAAGAAGGCCTGCCAGGAACCGATGGACGCCCCCAGGTATAGCTTTTGATTGCCGTGCCATTCCACGTGGCCATCCTCGAACAAAAAATTGCCGCCATCGGGCAGTCCTTTGGGGCCGGGATGAGTGCCGCTGATCACGCGCTTACCATCGATTTCGGTGTGCCAATTTAAACGGGCGTCGAAAATATTCGTGGTCACCGGCCCAGTGGCTTGGTTCTTGTCCATGAGAATCGGCGCGTTCCGCAAGGTGGAACCGAGCTTTGTGCGGTAAAACCAGGCCTCGGTGCCCGCGCTTTTGGCGGTGGTCATAGAACCTTCTTTGCGACCGGGCAAGTAATTGTAGCCGAGCAATTGCGGCGCGTTGGTTGGCATCGAAGTATCCATTTCATAAGCGCGGTGCCATTCATCGGTGGGGCAAAAGAGCACGTCGTTACGCGCGCGTTTTTCGGTGGAAGTCCCCTTGTGGTCGGGCATGAGATAATTTTTATAAAAACTTAACATACTGGGCATCATCCAGCTGAGATCCGTTCCCAACGAATTGTCCGGGAACGAGTTGTTTCCATCGATCGCGTAGAGATTGATGGCCACGCCCCATTGCTTGCAGTTGCTCGCGCACATCGCCTTGATGGACTTGGCTTTCGCCTTGGCCAGCGCGGGCAGGAGCATGCCCGCTAGAATGGCGATAATGGCGATGACGACGAGCAGTTCAATCAAGGTGAAACCGGGGGAGTTCGAGCGGGCCAGGCAATTCCGGCGATATCCGAGTGGCATTGTCATATGGTTATACGTTTATAGGCGGCGGATCAAGGTGGCTTGCGCAACAGGCCATGCCCTTCCGTTGGGTAAAAGGATGTCCTCATAGTTAAGCATAAATATGTAGATTATCAAACTATTGAGTTAAATCTACGGATGGATTAAGCGCCTACTCGTGAAGCGACGGCCGGAGGTTGTCGATTGATAGCGAGAAAATGCATTGCCATCGAGCGACCGGAAAGGCAGGTTGTTCCCCATGAAACCTCAACCACACGCCAACCCGGCCCCGACACTCTCGTCCGGCTCGGCTACCTCCCTCCACGCATTAGTAGCTCGTATAATCAGAATCACCCTATTTGCCGCTTGGTTAGGCGTCGGCGCGTCTTCCCTCTCGGCCGCCGATTTTAAAGACCGCTACTTCGAGGGGGAAGGCGATCCGGAGTCATTGCGTTTGCTGGATATTTCACGCCGGATGTTCGCTCCCGATCCGGAGTATCTTTCCCTGCCAATGCTTTACCAACCTTCGTGGAATGGGCTGGTCGAAGGGCCCACTTGGGGCGCGTGGTGGATTCAGAATAGTTATGGCACCACGTATTGCGGCCTGCCGTTCTATGAGGAGCCGCTCTTTACGTTTTTAAAGCACGCGCAGCAACTTTGGTTCGATAAACTGGGCGATGGCAAAACCAGCTATGTCTGGAATGGCAAAGATAGCTGGGTGCCGCCGGATGGCTGCCTGATGGATTGCGCAAATGAAACCTGGGCGATGCATCGGCAGGGCGATGGCCGGGTGGCGATGCACGATTGGGCCGTCGAGTTCACGGCCGCGGGCGGCCTGCTGCAATCGGAGTTGCTGCTCATCAGCCGGAATCGGGCGGACCTGGCGCAATACCTGCCCAAGTTGGAACGGTGCGCGAATTTCATCGAAACCCGCCGCGATCCCACCAACAACCTCTTTTGGGCGGGGCCCGCCGCGAACTTGCTGGCCCCCAGTTACGCGGGCTGGAAAAAACCCGATGGCACGTATGGCATGGCCTATCTGGCCGGGCTTTCGGTGACCTACATCGCCTTCCTGGACCGCTTGGTCGAGCTGGAAAAACTGGCGGCCAACCCCGCGCTCGAAACCCGGTATCGCCAGCGGCGCGAGACGGCGCGCGCGGGCCTCGCCCGGCTGGACGACGGCGAGGGCTGTTTCGTCAAATCCATCGACCCCGATGGCACCCAGCACGGGGTCTATGGCGCCGCCCATTTCGGATACTTCGAAACGTCGCCCAATCATGACGCCATCGCGTTTCGCGTGGTGGATGACGCGCAATCCCGCCGCATCTATGACAAGATCGCCTCCATCCCCGGCCTGCGGCCGCATCACCTGATCCTGCCCAACGCGCCTTCGCTCGATGATATGTACGAGGCGCCCACGGGCCTGTGGAGTAACGGGACTTGGGTCAATGGCGGCCATTGGACCACGTGCGAGGCGCGCATGCTGCTCGCCTATTTTCGCCTGGGCAAATACGCGGACGCCTTTGCGTCGATGCGCCAAATCATGACCTTTGCCCGGCGGTTCCGCATGGATAATCCGCTGGTGCAATTCGGCGATGAAGTCTATCAACCGAACGAACCGATCAACGTGACGTATGACGCGTTTGGCGCGCCCGCCGGGCTGCTCCGGGGATTGTTCGAATACCTCTATCGCGCCGATGGCTTGACCCTGGTGCCGCACTTGCCCACCGGCCTGGAGCGGTTGGAACAGAAATTTCCCGTGCGGTTCGGCGATAAGCGCCTGTATCTGGCGGCGGCGGGGCAAGGGCCGATTCGCGAGGTTTGGCTTAACGGCAAACCGTGGAAACAATTTGAGGCGGGATCGGTGTTTCTGCCGTACGCATCGCTACCCCGCGCGGCGGCCATTCAAGTGTTGATGGGAACGGCTAAGGCCAAGCCATTTCGCGCGCCGCCCGTAGACCGCGAGACGCCAACCTTGCCCAAACTGGCCTATGAATGGCCCAAGACGGCGGTTATCTCCACCAATCCCCTGCCCGTGCGCCTGGGGGCCGATAGCGCTGGCGGCAGCCGGTTCCGGGGCGATCTGGCGCAGGCCGCCATCTTCAACCGCGCGCTGAGCCAGGCGGAGATTTCGGCGTTGGAAACCGCGCCACCCAAGGATTCATCCCTGGTGGGATATTGGGATTTCGCCGACGAGACGAAGGGCGGGTTCGTTAGCCGCGCTAAGGGGGAATTGCCAGCTAAAAAGATCGGGGCCGTAACCGCCGTCGAGGGCCCCGTTGGCAAAGCGATCCGTTTAAACGGTGAAGGTTATTTGGAGTTGGCCCCGGTTCCCGCGCTCAGTTTGACGAAGGGCGGGACATGGTTCGCGTTGATCCGGCCCGAGACCACGGCGGGACGCCTCATTGATAAATGCCCGGTGGGGGGCTCAGCCGGTTACACGTTCGACCTGTACCCGGGCAATGCGTTGCGGCTGATTACCGATGCCGGGACCGTTTCATTCGCGGCCAAGCTGCCTCCCGGCCAGTGGGCCCGGGTGGCGGCCACGGTGGATGCGCGGGGTCACTCCGTCCTCTACCTGAACGGGCAAAAAGTGGCGGAGAGTACCCGAACCGATGCCGCGAGCGAAGATCTGGCGGCGTTGACCCGCCGGGTGGAGCGCCTCCGGCGTTTTCACCGGCTCATGGTCCAATCGGGATCGCCCGAGGCTTACGAGACCGCGCACGCCCGACTGGTCATCGATAGTTTTACCGCCACCTGCCGGCGATTCGACCGGTTGCGGGCGGGCAAATTGGAACCTTTGCCGGCGGCTTCGCAAACGGCGGCGGATCGCCTCTATCTCAGCACCACCGCCAAACTCACCACGGGCTTGGAGCAAGTGCTGGAGCGGTATCGAACCTCAACGGATTCAACCCAACAGCGCGACTACGGCCTCTGGCAAAAGAGCGCCCATTGACCCAACAAGGGGGAAAGCCACGCCCCGAATAGGCTTGGCGTGGCCATCACTCTTCGCCGTCATAATACGAGACCTCCAGGGCGGTTAGAAATTTGCGCTGGGGTTTGATAAACCACTTATTCGAATCGGGGTAATGCGTGATGTCGGCCGGGGGATTATCGGCGATCACAAAATACACCAGGTCCTCCGCGCCCGTGTTGCGCAACTGATGGGGCTCGCGGGGCGGGATCGAAAGGCAGTCGCCCGCCTTTACCGGTCCGGTATGGTTTTCGGCGCGCAATTCACCCGCGCCACTGACAATAATGTAAAACTCCCACTGGGCCGAGTGTAAATGATAGGGCCAGTTGGCGGCACCCGGAGGGACCCGCGTCATTTCGACATCGAACGGGTGCCCGCCCCCCCAAGTGCCCGTGTCTTTTTTGCCGCCGAGGGCCAAAGTGATTTCGCGGCGAGACACGTGGTAGCGCTGTTGGGGAGACTTTTGTTCGGTCCAGGCCACGTCGTGGTAATTGATTTGTTTCATAATCAACGGCTGCAAAACTTCATTATACACCAACTTGATGGCAATTGCAGCCGGCCGATCGTTCGTCCGGGAAAATCGCATACTTACTGCCAAGACGGTGGGAGAGAATACAATTCATGGACAGATATTTGGCTGTCCGGCTAGGCGCGAACGAGGGAAGCTGCCGCCAGCGGCCTCTGACCGAGTGAGCCACACCGCCGGGCAGCCAAAGAGCCGACCGGAAGTGTGTTATATCCTACCGTCTTGGCAGTAAAACGGCTAGAAGCCAAGGCTCACTGGAGTTGCAAGCGGTAATACCGCGCGGAATGGCTGAGGGACATGGAGTCCGAGATTTCCACCGCGTGATTGGCGCTCTGCGCCGCCACCTCGGCCAGGGTATGCCAGTCGGAATGAGTTAACGAATCGCAGTATTGCACGCGATAGGCCTGGTTGGCGGCGGCATTGAAACGAACTTGGACGCTCGAGCCACTCTGGCATGCAACGGATAGAACGTTCAAAACTTCCCCTTGCCCGGGCGAGCCACCACAAGCGGCGCTGCGTTCCCATTGGGCGGCCTCCTCCCATACCCTGAGGTCGGCGCTCTCATTGACCACCAGTGAATAGCCTTGGCCGTCGGTTCCACTAGCCCAAGTGGCGGCATAGGTTAAATCAAACACCGGTTCGTCCAACGGCCCAGCCAGAACCAGCCGTTCGCCACCATGGGCCAGGGAATGAGTGAAGACGCCCGCAATATTGAGGTTCGTGCCATAGCGAGCCTCGAAGGCGGCGAGATTTTTCACCAGTAGGATGCGCTGGTGGGGCAGCAGCTCGCCGGCGGTAAAGGTGAATTCAATGCCCTGCGCAAAATGGAACCCCGCTAGCCCAAGGGTGTTCGCCCCGGTGTTCATCAATTCAACGTATTGAAAATCATCGGCCTCGTTAGTGCCGCCGGCCATCGGATGATACATGATCTCAGTGATCGCCAGCGCGGGAATTTGCGCGTAGTAGGTGGCGGTGGCCGGACCACTCCAAGCGTTTGTGAGGCAAGCGCGCGCGATGATCCGAACATTATTGCTCACCGTGATTGGAGCCGAGTAAGGCATCGCGCCGCTGGCGATTTGACCGCCGGACGCCCGGGGATCGGTGCCGTCGAGCGTGTAATAGATCATTCCGGCCGGCGCGCTCAAGCGCACGGGGGTTCCCGCCTGGACTAAGCCCGAGGGGCGATCCATCGCGGGGGGAATTAGAAACTGGGAGTCGACCCAGGCAAACCGTTTTTTAATCCAGTTTTTCACATAATTGACCGCGGCTTGGTGGGAGACGGCGGCCGCCAAATCCGGCGGGTTGGGCCAAACATAAACCCCGAGCCGGGGCCAGCGCGCAAACTCCCGCGCCTGGGCTTCATGCAAATAAACGGTCAACGCGTCCATTCGACTGAGCAGGTTGGAAACCGCAAACACGTTGGTTCTCAAGACCGACCAACGATCGGCGATCTGCTGAATAAAATCCGGATCGCCGGGCGCGTTCACCAACCGGCTAAGCCAAAGAAAGCCTTGGGTCGTAACCATTGGATAATACCAGCCTTGGCTAGATCCCGCTTTGGCATCGTCCAGGTTGCCAAAGCTTAAATTCCAATCCCAGATGGGGCCGGCCGTAATTTTGCCTAGGCGATCCTTGGAAAGGTAATTGCTCAGCCGGTAGCCGTCGAATTGCTTACTGAATTCGACCATCCAAAAGTAATCGACAAAGGAATCCGCATCGAGGTATTGGGTGTAACCGGTAGCCGGGTTGAGCCATTGCGGGCCATAAAAGTTAGTCTCAAATTTATTAATGTAATTACCGAGCCAATTGCGCTGGAGGGCGGTCAATTTTTGGCCTTTGGGATCATGAAAAGTCAGCACCTGGCCACTGTAGGTGGTGAACGTGAGGTCGTTGGGGCTGGGCTTATCCTTTTTGAAGATATAGCCGCCACTAATGCCGGGTTCCGTGGTGTCCGATTCTGAAAGCTTGGCCAGATTAACCCGGTGTTCGTCGATTTTGATTTTTTCAACCAACAGGTAAACCCCGATATAATCATCATAACCCACTTTCCCGGACCGATCGGCGCCATCGGGATGCGAGCCGTTCATGAACACCTCCACATAACGGCGCCGCACGGCGTAGCGCCCCATTTTTTCATAGAGTTCGTGCGCCAGGCAATCGTTCATGAGGGTTTTATCGCTATAGAGATTAATGAGCGCCCAATCGGCCCCAGCCGGCAGGCCGAGCATGGCGGCGGCGGTGTCGTGTCCCTCGTTATTCAGAAACGTCAGATTGTACGGTTTTTTAACGACGTTCCAAGAGGTGGCGCCGCGCCCTTCCAAACCGGCCTGACCGTGATAATCCGGCGTGTCGAGCAAAGTCGCCCAACCGGTATTAGCCTCGGTATTGATGATCGTGGCGGTGGCGGCCACGCGGTCCGTCATGTCGGCCAACACGGCATTGCCATAGGTGTTCAGGATCACGAGCGGCAAATTCGATTTGAACTCCAGCGCGTCGGAGTCCAGCAGCGTGTAAATTGCCGCGGCGGTTTCGCCGGGCAGCCGTCCGGAAACATACGCGCGAGCCCGGATCGTCGCCGAAGCGGACAGCGAGATCGGCCCTTGGTACAAGGCCGAAGTTTCGTTCGGCGTGGTGTTGTTGGTGGTGTACCGGAGAGTCGCGCCGCTCTCCGGCGAGGTGAGCGTAATCACCAAATTGCTCCCGTAGACTCCGCCGGGCAGGGAGAAACTCACCGGCGCCGACAACGCCGGGTAGCCAACATCGTTGGCTTTCCCAGGCGTGGCGGGTGACATGTAGTCATACACCGCGCTCGCCGATCCGCCGCTCAAGCCGAAGGAAATGCCGGCATACTGCCGTGGATAGGGCGCGAACTCGGTGGTTTTAGTAACCCCGTCGGGCTTGAACAAGGCCAAGTATTCGCCTTCGGCGCGCAACTTGAAATTCGTGTGCAGCGGTTTCCCCGGAACCCGCCGGTCCTGGCCCGAAGCGAATAGAACCCAGTAACCGCGCGCGGTAAGGTTAGTGGCGGGGAAAATCCACTTGGCGGGCTCCCGGGCGTCGTCGGTCAGCGACCAGCCGGTTAGATTCACCGGTTGCTCCCCCAGGTTGTGAATTTCAATCCAATCGCCGTGCGCCCCGTTTTCGTCAGCGATGGCGGCGTTATCCGCCGCCATGAGTTCCGAGATGACCACTTGCCCCTCCGCCGCGGCGCAGCACCCCAACGCCAAGGCCAAGAGCAGGACGCGCCCGGATCGAAATATTCGCTTAATACTATCACACATAATTAGCATTCTGTTACTAAGCATTTTATGCGCCAAATAATTTACTTGATTCTTTTATGCATCTAGGAACATTTGTTTGCAAACGCGGCCCAACGCGGCGGGCGGCCGAAATAAAACGGAATGGCTCGAACGAACGAAATACTAATATATAAAGTGACTAATATGTTATAATGTCTACTTGTCTTAGACGATATTTATAACCATATAAAAATAATAAGCGTTCTCCGCGCTTAACCATAAAAAACGGCAACTCTGAGGGCGCGGTTAAAAACCCAGTCGGAGGCGATCCCGCAAGCGTAGGTCTCAACCCCGATTACCCGCGTCTTGTTTCCACTATAACCTAATCAAGCAGGAATATTAGCAGATATCGTGCCAACGTGCGCCTAACCTGCTTTTTAAGCGTCGCTAAGTGGAAGTTCGTGAGCGAGGCCGCCCCGGCCAAAAGCGCTCATAAGCCCTGGATTGGGGGAGTTTAGACCTTTCCAACCCTCAATGGCCAAGGTCGGCAGACGGTGGTTTCACCCGCGGTTAGCGCTCAAAAACTCCAGTTTACCCCGTCCAACCAGCGCGGGAAAACGCTGAGGAGTCGCATAACCATAGCGCGCGTAACCTGGTTGGTTCTTTCGCCCGGGGCGGCGTTGCTCCCGCTTTACACGCGCAGGCGACGCGGGTCCCAGCCCGCTGGCGGTGGCGGCGGCATCATCAACGGGCCGGTTGACGGAGCGAGCCCCCTCCGGTTGCGCCTCCCAGGAAGCGACCATCCAACTGCGGCTTGACTCCCCAATAGGACTGTCCCGCTGCCCGGGCGACCACCCCGGAGACCAGGGATTGGACGGGAAGCGCGGCCAGCCGCCGCCAAGCCGGACCCGTCGGACACCGGCTGGAAGCGCGAAACCGGGGGAGCCGCCGCAAGCCATTGAATTCCCCGCGAGGGGGGAGTTATAGGGCTTGCAGGCGATAGTACCGCGCACCCTGGCCAGCCGGGATTCCATCCGAGATTTCCACCGCGTGGGCCGCGCTTTGCGCCGCCACTTCGGACAAGGTTTGCCAGACGGGATTCGCCAGCGATTCGGAGTATTGCAGCCGATAGGCCCGGTTCGCGGCCGCGTTAAACCCGATTTTCACCGCCGGAGCCAGGCCGCCCACATAGGTCACGGACTGGATTTGGAGCGTAGATTCGGCCGTCCCGGGCGAACCGCCCGGCTTGGCGCTACTCGCCCAATTGGCGGTGTTGCCCCAATCGCTGAAGGCCGTCTGCTCATTGACAACCGTAAGTGAATAACCCTTCCCATCGGTCAAGGGATACCACTTGTCGTCGTAAGTGAAATCCAAGACGGGCTCCTCCATCGGGCCCACTAAAGTGAGGCGTTCGCCACTATGCGCCAGGGTATTGGTGAAAACGCCGCCGACATTCAAACCCGCGCCATACCGCGATTGGAAGGCCTCAAGGTTTGCCACCAATAGGACGCGCTGGCCCGGGGCCAGGGAACCCTCCGTAAAGGCGAATTCAATGCCTTGCGTAAAATGGAATCCCGTCAGGTTAAGCGCGACTGTTCCCGTGTTCATCAACTCCAGGTATTGGAAATCGTCGGCGCTATTGGTGCCGCTAGCCACGGGATGGTACATGATCTCCGTGATCGCCAGCGCGGGCGTATGCGTATAATACGTGGCCGTCGCGGGACCGCTCCAGGCGTTCGTGTAATACGCGCGGGCAAAGACTCGAGCGTTATTGGTCAACGCGATGGCGTCGGTGTATTTTATGGCGCCCGGGGCAATGCCGCCGCCGGATTTTCGAGGATCGGCGCCATCCAAGGTGTAATAGATCACGCCTTTAGCCGCGCTCAGGCTCACGGGGTCGCCAACTTGCACCGGGCCTTCCGCCCGGCTGAACACCGGCGGGATCAGGTATTGCGAATCGATCCAATTAAACCGATTGCTGATCCAGTTTTTAACGTAATTGACGGCTTCCTGGTGTGAATTGACGTAAGCCAAGCCTGGGGGATTGGGCCAAACATAGCCGTTTAATCGGGGCCAGCGGGCGAAATCGCGCGCCTGGGCTTGCTGAAGGTACACCGTTAACTCATCCATCCGCCCGAGCACCTTGGCGGGCGCGAAAATATTGGTCCGCAGCACCGACCAACGGTCGGCGATCTTTTGGTTGAAGTCCGGGTCGCCGGGATTGCTGATCAACCGGCGGAGCCATAAGTGATCGTATTCCGAAATGACCTTATAATACCATCCGGACGAGCTATCTCCGTCATTGTAGTCGGCATTGCCAAAACTCAGGTTCCAGTCCCAGATCGGGCCGATTTTAATTTTGCCGTTCCGGTCCTTATGCAAGTAATTACTCAGCCGGTAACCGTCGATTTGCTTGCTGAATTCGACGATCCAGTGGTAGTCGACGAAGGTGTCGATATCGATGTAACCGGGGTAACCCGTGGTCGGGTTTTTCCAGGCGGAACCATATAAAGCGCTTTCGAATTTATTGAGGTAATTCATGAACCATTGGCGTTGCCCGGCGGTCAAATCGTTCCCCTTGGGATCATGGAATTTCAAGGCTTCGTAGGTCGTCGTGGTGTAGAACGTCACATCATCCGGGCTATCCTTGTCCTTCTTGAAGATATAGCCGCCGCTGATCCGCGGTTCGGCGGTGTCACCGGCGTCCAGCTTGGCAATGTCCACGCGATGCTTGTCGATCTTGATCTTTTCCAGTAACAGGTAAATGCCGACGTAATCGCTGTAGGTCACTTTACCGGAGGTATCGTTGCCATCCGGATGGGAGCCATTCAAGAAGACTTCCACGTAATGACGCCGCACGGCGTAATGTCCCATTTTTTCGAATAGCTCGTGCGCCAGAAAGTCGTTCATGAAGGTTTTGTCGTTGTACAAATTAAGCAGCACAAAATCGGCGCCCGCGGGCATCCCGAGGACCGAAACGGCTTGGTCGTCGCCGTCCTGGTTTCGGAAGGCCAGATTGTAAGGCTTTTTAGCGAATCCCCATGAAGTTTGGCCCCGGCCTTCGACGCCCGCTTGGCCGTGGAATTCGGGCGCGTCCAGCAACGAAGCCGTTCCCGTGTTCGTCGAGGTGTTGATGACGGTGATGGTGGCGGGCACCCGCTCGGTCATATCTTGCTGAATGCTTTTGCCATAGGTGTTGAGGATGATGAGCGGCAGTTGGGAGCGGAAGGCCAGCAAATCCGAACCCAGCAAGGTGTACACCTCCACCGCCGGCTCGCTGGGGAGCTGGCCGGCCACGTACGCGCGCGCCCGAATGGAAGTGGAGGCGGAGACGGTGATCGGCCCCGTATACACAGCCGAGGTTTCCCCCGGGGTGGAATTATCCTGCGTGAAGCGGATCGTCGCGCTAGGATTGGGCGCGGAAAGGGACACCACTAAATTCGAGCCGAACACGCCGCCGGGGAGCGAAAATTGCACCGGGTCCGCCATCGAAGGAAAGCTCGTACCGTTAATTTCCCCCGGGGTTGCGGGCGATAGAAAACTGTACGTTCCGTCACCCAACCCAAATTCGGTCAACTCCACTTGAATGAGAAAGCGGGGATCGCCGGCGGTTCGGTTCATGCCCTGAATGGCCAGCACGTTCGAACCTTCCCGCAGGTAGGAGCGAAACGCGGAAAGGTCGATCGTTTCCGCCGGGATGGCCTGATGCGTCGCGGTCGCGGGCGTATTCCACGCGGGCGTAGCCGGCGCGTTGCGCTGCGCCACCAAGGTGCCGTTGAGGTAAGCCGCGAAGCCGTCATCGTACCGCGCGCCCAGCGTCAAGGTTTCCATGCCCGCAAGGTTGGTCGCCACAAATGGAATCCGGACATAAGCCGATACTTGTTGATTCAACATGGCCGAGGCAACGTCCGTATGCGCGTAGCTCCGATAGCTGGAGCCGCCGCCGCTATCCACCGGCGTCGAGAGCACTTTCAACCCGCCGCCGGCGGTGTCGCCCACCAAGGTGAAAACCCCATCGACCCAACTCGAATAGCTGCCGGAAGCGGCGTACATTTCCACTTGGGAGTCGCCGCCTTGTTCGTAGAAGACGAGCCGTAAGGGATAATCTCCCGCGGCGGGAAAGTAAAACGATTGCACCGTATCGGCCGAGCCGCGCGGGTCCGGCCAAGCCATGGACTGGTCGCCAATCGTTAGTCCGAATCCATCATCGCTGTTGACGCCGAAAGACCAGTATCCCGCCGATGGAATGGTGACCGTGGCGGTGGCTTCCAGCACGAAGTTATCCATATCCGAGCCAATTTCAAGACCGGGGAACGCCAAATCGTTGTAAAAATGCTGTCCCCCACCGTTATTCAAGAAATTGACCACGTCCATATTAGCGGTCGATACGCTCTGTTGGAGGGCGGTATCGGCGATGACTTGCTCGGCGACAGCCAAGCTGTTAACCGTGGTGTTCGCGACGTAAACCTTGCAGGCGAAACCGGGCGCCGAAATTTCGAAGCCCACGCCGTTTTGACCGTTGGTCCAGCCGCTGTCATCGAACGCGGCGGCGGTCCACTGCGCGCCCAACGCGCCGCTGGTGGGAATTTGGATTCGCGCCGCCGCCCCGTCCGCGATCAAAGTCGAAGAATGACCAATGCCGTAGGAGATTCCGGAATACTGTTTGGGGTACGGCGCGAACTCGGTGGCTTTGGTCACCCCGTCGGACTGGGTCAAAGCCAAATACTCCCCCGCGGAGTTGAGCTTGAAGTTCGTGTGTAACGGCTTGCCCGCCACCCGGCGGTCTTTCCCCGAGGCGAACACCACGAGAAAGCCGTGCGCGGGAAGACTCGTGGCCGGAAAACTCCATTTGGCCCAATTGTTGGTCTGGTCCGTTAACCCCCAGCCACCCAGATTGACGGCGGCGTCCCCCGCGTTATGGATTTCGATCCAATCGGGATACTGCCCGTCTTCATCGGCTAGGACAGTGTTGCCCCCCGCCATAAACTCCGATATCAGGATCTGCCCCCGCACGGCCGCGCTAAACATGAACAGGACCACTAAAAACACTTTTCGCATCGCACGCATTCGCATTTCTTTCTTTCTGGCTTCAATCCAAACCAAAGCAATTCCCATGCCGCCTGGGAGACCGGATTAGGCAAAAGACGCGAGCCCTGCTGTGGGCTTATCCAATGCTTCCGGCCCGCTAGCAGGGGCTGAGGGGTACTTTATGGCAACCATCCTCCCCAATTATCGGGCCTGAGAAAAGCACAAAAAAGGGGGCCCGGTTTTTTCTACGCCCGGGACTCCCCGGCGGGTTTTCAGGGGGCGACCTTTTAGCGGGTGGGCTGGCCCATCTTTTCCCGGAACACTCGATTTTCGCGCGCGAGGGGGGACGGGGTGGGTTGAGACAGCACCAGCCAACCCCGGCCGCCGCGTCCCAGTTCCACCATCGCGCGACTGCTCGAAACCCGCCAATCCGTAGCGCCGCCGTTGACGAGAGTGTCGGCCAAGCGGCGCTTTCCACCCCGAAATCAAAGCGCAGGGAACCCGTGCCATGGACCTCCACGCGGCAGGACTCGCGGGTGGCGGAACGCCAGCCCCCGGAAAGCCGCGGGCGGGTCGGCCGACACCGCGACCGGCGCTAGCATGGGCTCAACTCGTGGCCAGATCGCCTCCAGGGGATCCGCCCGGGTTCGCCACGTATGCTTGGCTTGCAGTTCGTCCGGTGGTTTGTCCGCCCGGACATATTTGCGCGCCGTCTGGGAATGAACGTCCGCTTTCATCGCACTGACGCCAACTTGACCGCTTCCATGATATTCACTCATGAGCCGTTGGTACTGTCGTTTTGTGATCATTTCCCGCCGGCGTCTTGCCTAACCGGCCCCAAGGTAAACCGGCCCACCGGCGTCTGCTCTTAACCGGCTCATTGGTGATTTTTAAATTGTCGTCATTGGTGAATTCTAATTGGCGCCGCACACTGATCGTTCGTTCTAGGTGTTATTCCCGCCCTGAGCGGCACATTTATCTCATATACCCGATTCGCATCAACAGTATTTCCCTTGTTCATAGCTCCGGCCGTGTTCTTAAACGTTCCTGATCGCCGAATTGCCAAATGATGCGTGCTTGCGGCATTTTTAGTTTTATACATAATGCTGATCCGGCGGTATGGCACATGCCCTTGGATTGGATAAAACGAATCGCTAGCGTGATGAGCTGGTCTTGCCTTGCCGCTCCCCTGAAAAATGGAGAACACAAAACCGCACCTACCCAAGTGCAGAATAAGCCATGAACGTGGGCAAATACCGCCCGGGTTTGCCCCTTCGTAGTTCCCATCCGTTCTGGTATGAACAGGAACTGTGAAAATGAATCTATTCTGAATTCTAAAATGGGGAGCAATGATGCAGAGTTTTGCGGACGCGGATTATCGAAAAAGCACGCCAAAGAAAAACGAGCCTAAGCGACAATTGCAACAGGTGTGTCGCATGCGTTTAAGATGTCCGTAGGATTCGAAGAGCAGTGGATACTCGCACGGTCATTTGCATGCGAAGTATGGTTCACAGCTCTTTAGACGCCCAAGACAGCCAGCGCCGAGATTTAATAAATAATGAAACGATTACATCGAATATGCTTGACCAAGAAATGGCGTTGTTTAATATAGCGCAAAAAGCTAAAAAGCGTGAATATTTGCATAAGCATTTCAAATAATAATCCGCTTTTATTTCCATATCTCGCATGCCATCGATGTCGACAATACCGCTCTTTAGCTCGCTCATGTTTTCACAAAATGCCAGGTGTCGAATGACCGGAAAGCCTGGCTGCAGATATGTATTTAAGGAAATAACAATCGATCTTTTTGGCGCTCATTTTAACGATTTTATTTGGATAGCGCATGTATTACATGGGAATTTCTTCCGAACATATCCGCAGCTGTGATCAATACTTTACATGCATTTTCTGGATTAAGCGTTATGGAAATGAAAGAGGTTATATTAAGTGCGGCATATAAGTCTAAAGATTGCTGCGATAGCTCCGGCAATATGCATCGAGCTGGAATGACAGAACTCAAGGGTAGCGGCAAGTTCGTTTTAGATAAAATAAGATTGCCCGTATGGGAGGCAATAATACATATATCTTATGATTTCGGTTTCGGAACGATCTCTTTCGATTGCGGCGTGTTTTATAACAGCGGCTTTTCTATCGATGTAAACGGCGGTGCGCGCAACGATGCTAGCGCTAATAATAATTGCGCCTTCGGTGAGGTATATTTCAGCGGTACGGTGCTCCTCGAAACCACCAGCGAACCAATGCTCTGCACGAAAACCGCCTGGACAAGTGAAACCTGCGTTGGAATGATATTTACGACGAGATCGCTTTCGCTAAGTTTTACAATCGGCGCGTCACTCAATAAATACTTCTGCAGCGACGGTTTTCCAGCAAATATGCATTTGGGGGCGATAAATTACATTGATTCATTTAAAGTGGCCGGATTTTCTAGCACTTATACATATACTTACCATGGTTATGCGGTCATGGGAAACTGATATCGCATCGGCGGCCATCATTTATTGTCATATAACATTTGAATATTTCGCATGTTGATTATCGCTTATGAAATATGTACGCATTTTAACATATATAATCGCACAGTTAATAGTCAATGAGTGCGACAAATGCATTGCGGCGGAGGCGGTGCGGGTCCGAACTTTTGTTCCAGTGGATATAGATAAATGTTTCCATTCATCATCGTTATCAATATTATTTTATCAAACGGCGCTTATTGGAAAGGCGTTGTCGTTCCCAACTTCTACTGATTATGAAAAGTCTTTTCAGAACCTGTTATTCTATATACATAACAACGACATAACTAATCTACAGGCGATGATGAAGAGCAGCGGTTGTTGCGATACACTTGAAAAGACACGCTCATTTTCGTCGATGTTTCAAAAAGTATTCCCCTTGGATCGGATGGAAATGGTCGCGGACGTTAGAGTGAATAATGACCACATGTTCGTTTGGAAGTATCCGAACGGAGGTTCCGCGGAATGGATCAAAGATAAATATATTTGCCGAAAATGCGATATATTTAAAACCAACGAAGCATTCATGTGCAGTTTCGATCCAAACATAGTTAAGGACTTTTTGCTGAACAATATCTTTCAATACATGCAAAATCATCCGGACGATAATTCGACTCCCGATACGAATACATATAAGTACTCATTAAATATATATAAAGCTCCGTTTCCGATTTCAATGGAATTCAACGGATTTGCCTGCGATGTCGGCTTGGCATCGCGGGACGATCGCATCACTAATTCCGCATTGCGTGCTTACGTCAGCAATTATAGATTGCTGACGAATGCCACAACAGAGACTCTGGGCAGATTTTATAATAATATAATGCCAAATAGTCTCGAACTTGTTCAACAGAACTTCGCACATTTTTCCAAAGATCCAAGATTGCTTAAAGTATATTTGGATGGTGTGCGAGATCGCCGTATTAAATTTGCGCTTGACGCAAGCCCAGTCTGGATTCTCTTTTATAAAGAAAATGGAATCCTTCGTCATGAATATGTTTATCATCAAAATAATGACACCTACAAACTAGCAAATATATTTTGCAGCAATTTTCTCGACGACTTGCTTGACGCCTGTTTTACGGACGATTTTATTTCGAATATTAAATAACGGCCGCAAGAAACGAGCGCTTTACTATTATTATTTATATATGTTACATGTTTAAGGTTATATGCCAGATGGATGTGTGTATTATTCATATATTGGGGCGCGTTTAAATCGAGGCGGTCTTAAATGCAGAATAGGCGCGCCGAGATCTTTAACTGTTTTAATTTCCTCTTTATGTGGATGCGCCACATTTCTTTACGCACTGAATTATAATTACTTGCCAAATGTTTTGGCTTCTCTGTCAGAATTAACATGTATTTTTCTGGCTTCAACATCATTGTACTTATTGGCTAAATATAAGAAATGGAAACCGTGGTTTATATTTATAGGCGCCGACGAGATAATCATAAATATAAGCATGCATAATAATGGTGTTAAGGCAATCGGCATTCCAATATCTCATTTTAAAGCCGCAAGAGTCATAATTGAAAACACAACAATTCTTTCTGGAGCTGGCGAAAACTCGGATTTGATCACATTATCGACTACATTTCTTCAACTCGAAGCGAAGTATAGCCTGTCCGAAATAGCAAAACGCATTTTTGAAACCGGGTCGCGGCAAGGCGGCGGCGCAATAAGAGCATTAATTAATATAGATCAATGCAAAATGCGAATACTTTGGAAAAGCAGGGAAATGCAAATCGTTCCAGATATTCGATGTGTGACTTCGTTATTATCAAACAATATTCTCATTCATCCCGACGAAATATTGAACGTATGAACAATGTTATCGTTAAAGTAATTATATTATTTTTGCCTGTGGGGATAATCTTATCAATTGTTGCGCGCCGGCAGTTGGGATATGCGGGTAAACCCATGGTCGTATGGTTTAAAAATGCCAAGTTGATGGAAGCATCCGCCGGTTTGGAAAAGCCGCATGGATACTGAGAGAAATGGAAGATGTGGCGCGCGAATCGATTCCAGCATTGCTTCGCGCAATTGAGGATGGCCATATTGGCGTTCAGTATTATGCGATGAAGTCGCTGGTGCGTCTTGGCATTGCTAACGAATCGATAATACCCGCGCTTGTAGCAAAACTTGCCGATACAAACAACCCGGTAATAATTATTGCAGCGGCGCAATTGTTGAACAGTATTGAAATAAAACGTCTGGAGCTTGCCTTGGATCCGATACCTTGGGAGAAATGTAAACGTTACGCCGCTTTTGCTAAATCGATTGTTCTTTCAGTTCGTGTAAAGGGAATCCAGTATTTAAGATTTTATCCCGCCGAGAGTCAGGAATTTAAAAATGCGCTGTCTATCTTCCTAAGCGACTCCAACGCATGGGGGGCGAGAACAAACCAGATGTTTCCTGAAAAATAAAGGCCTCGCCGACTCAAACGATTTGATCGGTATACACACCAATATAATAAGAAGCGAGAGATCCATTGCGGCCGATGCACCCATTTTCGAAGAAGTTCACGAAGAAAGCATTCCAAGCAATGTAATTGCCGTGGAATTGGTAATTTAAAATATTTCAGCGCCCGCGAATGGGCTCTTGATATGGGATACCATGGATAAAAATGTAATTGCTAACATCGATCAGACCAATGTAACCACATGCTATTTTGTTACAAGTATATCCTCCAGCAATATAAGCATTGCCCGTATACAGCCTTCCTGCGGATGTACCATCGCTAAAATGCCCGCAGACCCATGGATTCTTGAACCCGGAAAATGGCGTAAGTGGAGGTATTAAATAAAGGTAACAACTTCGGGTGGTGTTCCGTTATACTCGGGCCGCATGCGTTATCTGGCGGGATTAAAGCAAAAGTTCGCCTCCGTTTGACCGCTTCTTGACGAGCGCACTCGACGCCTCATGGCGGCGAGTGAAGCTATCGGGCTAGGTTATGGAGGAGTTTCCACGGTTCGCCGCGCCAGTGGATTATCCCGGAAAGCGATCGCTAAAGGCATTCGTGAAATCCAGGGCGGAGCAAGCCCTGGGGCTAGGTACATTCGTCGGCCCGGTGGCGGACGAAAGACGATCACGACATCTGATCCGGCTCTATTGGAGGCCCTGGAGTCCCTGATTGAGGGCGGAACACGGGGTGATCCGGAATCTCCCCTGCGTTGGATCTGCAAGAGCACGCGCACCTTGGCGGGGCAACTCACCCGGCAACATCACCCGATCAGCTATGTCAAAGTCGCCCAACTCCTGCACGAGCAGGACTATAGTTTGCAGAGCAATCGCAAGACCGAGGAAGGCGAAGACCATCCTGACCGGGATGCCCAGTTCCGTCACATCAACACCGCCGTGAAGAAGAACCTGGCGGCCGGAATGCCGGTCATCTCGGTGGACACCAAGAAGAAAGAACTGGTGAGCAACTATGACAATGCCGGCCAGCAATGGCTGCCGGCCAAACAACCCCGCCCGGTGAGCGGGCATGATTTTCCCAGCCCCGAGGTGCCGCGGGCGTATCCCTATGGCATTTATGACTTGGGCCGCAATGCGGGGTTTGTGAACGTGGGCACCGATCATGATACCGGAGCCTTTGCGGTGGCATCCATCCGTGGCTGGTGGCGCATTGAAGGGCGTCACCTCTACCCCGGAGCGAACCAGATTCTCATCACCGCCGACGGCGGAGGGAGTAACGGTGCCCGGTTGCGCCTCTGGAAATTGGAATTGCAAAAATTGGCCGACGAAGCCGGGCTGTTGCTTTCCCTCTGTCATTTTCCGCCGGGCACCAGCAAATGGAACAAGATCGAGCATCGACTCTTTTCCTTCATTTCGTCGAACTGGCGGGGAGAGCCACTTCGAGATTACGAAACCATCGTGAATCTAATCGCGAGAACGACGACGGCCAAGGGATTGAGCGTAACCTGTCGCCTAGACCGCCGGAAGTATCCGACGGGGAGAAATGTTTCCGAGCAAGAGATGCAGCGTGTGAACCTGGAACGGAACACGTTTCACGGTGACTGGAACTATGTCATTATGCCTCACTGAGCTCAATCAAACGAGTTTGAGTTGATACCTTTATATATTGCCATCGCCCTAAGGTTGCCTTCCGCCGCGTAATATTCCAGCCGCCGGGAGGAAAACTACGTTGCGCGGCTGAACGCAAGTAAAGATTGCTTTATGCCGCGCTTTCGGGCATTTTGGGACCATGCAAAACACTTCCCGTCTAACCCGTCGTTCTTTTCTACAGCGCACCGCTGTTGTGGGCGCTGGCTTATTGATCGCTCCCGCCGCGGTGGTGCGGCCCAAAGCGGGCGAATCGCCCAACGATAAACTGAACATCGCGCTCATCGGCACATGGGGCCGCGGCGAGGCCCACTTCGACGCCATTTCCAGCGAGAACGTGGTCGCGCTCTGCGATGTGAACGAAGACCATTTGGCCTTCGGCGCCAAACGGTTCCCCCAGGGAAAAACCTATTTCGACTGGCGCAAATGTCTGGAGCAAAAGGACATTAACGCGGTGGTCTGCTGCACCGCCGATCAC
>DBTJ01000047.1:65014-65867 GCA_002306985.1 Verrucomicrobia bacterium UBA1319 | reverse complement strand
GTAAAAATCCTTATTCGCCCGAGAATAAGCGATGAGTTCCTCCATAACCTTGTTCATTTGCGTCGCGCTGCCCGTTTCGTATTTACTCAACGTATCCGCCATTTCCGAGGCTTGGCGGCTCACGATGCTTAGTTGTTTGTAGATGAAGAGGTTGACGCTGAAGTTAAAAACCACCAGGCAAATGACCACCGCCATCAGCTGAGTGCTAAACCCTCGGGTGACCTTTTGCAGTTCTTGGCGCAGCTCGTGCAATTCCGAATCCTGGGAGTAATTGTCCGGGTCGCTCATAAAATTACTTATTGGGGAGCTTGGCGGCGGGACGGTTGGTGTGGTAAGTGATATCCAAGACATTCAGAGCCGGAATCGTGACATTATGCGTTTGCTTATAGTTGATGGTTTCTTTAACCATGCTCGTGAACATCGAGATCTCCTGCTGCATCTTCCGCATGCGCGGTTGCAGCGTCTGAACTTCGCGCATCGAAGTGACGTACTGATAGGCTAATAACGCCGTCCCCGCGGCGTTGATGAATAACAGAGCCATCAGCGCGGATATCATCGGATTACTCTTCATGCTGAAGTCGATCCTACGAGTTTTGTCTGACTTGTCCATACCGGAATCGCCGTGGTTGGGCGCGCGCCAGGTGTTGCTTTCACTTTGCTTCCAATACCGCCCGCACTTGGTGCGCCAGATCTTGGATCGAGAACGGCTTTTAAATGTAGCGCACACTTTCATCCAGCACGCCATGGGAGGAAATAACGTCGGCCGTATAGCCGGACATATATAGGCACTTGAGATGTGGATGCATGGCCAATAGCCGCTGGGCAATGTCTCGCCCGTTCATCTCGGGCATGA
>DBTJ01000047.1:32974-64767 GCA_002306985.1 Verrucomicrobia bacterium UBA1319 | reverse complement strand
CCGTTCATCTCGGGCATGACCACATCCTCATAGGATCTTGCGCAACGGAACTCCGAACGCCTTCCATAATTATTATGCATAACGGTGAATGGCTTGGATAGCGCAAAATCCGCTCCGGGACGCTGGCATGTCGCCGAGGGTTGCGGTTCCCGATCCCTTAGGATACTTTCAGCCGACGGTGGAGGCTGGCACCACTGGGAAAATGGAATTGTGACCGTCATCGAAGTCATTCAACGGAGCGCTGGTTTTTTGGAACGTAAGGGGGTTGATTCGGCCCGCCTGGCGGCCGAGCTGATTCTGGCCCGGGTGCTGCGGTTGCCCCGCTTGCAGTTGTACCTGAATTTCGAGCGCTCGCTCGCCGAGCCCGAATTGGAACAAATGCGCGAGCTGGTTCAGCGGCGCGCCCGCCGGGAACCCCTCCAGCACATTTTGGGGACGGTCTCTTTTTGCGGGATTGAGCTGGAAGTTAATAAGGACGTGTTGATTCCGAGGCCGGAGACCGAAGTGCTGGCGGAGAAGGCTTGGACGCTGGCCAAGGAATGGGCTTCGGGCAATCCGGTGGCGTTGGATTTCGGTACTGGCAGCGGTTGTTTGGCGATCGCCCTGGCCGCGCGCGCCCCGCAAGCCCAACTGCATGCCTTGGATGTCTCCCCAGCCGCTCTAGCGGTGGCCCGGCGCAATGCCGTCAAGCACTTGCCCGACGGCCGCATTGTCTTTCACGAAAGCAATGGTTTCGTCAGTCTGCCCCCGGCATTGCGGTTCGATCTGCTGGTGTCCAATCCCCCGTACATTGCCACCGCCGAAATCGATACTTTGGAGCCAGAGGTCAAAGATTTCGATCCCCGTCTGGCTTTGGACGGCGGCGCCGATGGGCTGGACTTTTATCGCCGGCTGGCCGCGGAAGCCCCCGCGCGGCTCGCGCCCGGCGGTCATTTGTTGGCCGAGTTTGGCGATGGCCAGTCGCCGGCGCTGGAAGCTTTGTTCAATGCGCCGCCCTGGCGAGTGGTGGAAGTCCTGCCGGATTTCACCCGCCGCCCACGGCATCTGCACGCCGTGGTGGCGGGGTGAGCGATTCGGTCCCCGATTACGGCTGTTTTTTCGTAATACCCTTCCCCAGCAGGGGGGCTAGTTCGTTGGCGGTGGGGGGATCGTAGTTGAAGATGACAAAGCCTTTGGTGTCGTGCTTGCGCGTGATTTGGATTTGGCCAATGACGCGGTCCGGAGTTAACACCCAAGCGCCAATGCCGGGATAGTACGGGACGGGGCCGGCCCAGGCTTTTTGTTGTTTAACCCAGTTGTCCAGTTGCGCATCGCTGGCGGTGTAATCCATGGGGCAGACGAAATCCAAATACCCTTGCTGGCACCAGAGGCTCCAATCCTGGCCGATATTGTCGCGATCTATGGCCCAATTGGGGAACACGGCGGCGGAAACTTGGATCTTGGGCTTGAGCGCATGGGCTTGTTCACTCACGGTTTTCACGACCCGCGTGATGTTGCTCCGGCGCCAGTCCAGCCAAGCTTGCAGGTGAGGACCGCCCTTGAGTACGTCCGCGGGCCATTGGGTGATCGTGGCGCCGGTGGCTTTGACAAAACGTTCCCGGCAGCCGTCACAGTAGCAATGATCGGCATCGGGATAGCGAATGTAATCGAAGTGAATGCCATCCACGTCGTAGCGTTTGACGATTTCGACCATGGAATCGATTTCCATTCGCTGGTTATCCAGGTGAGAGGGGCAAAGCCAAGGCTCCTCCTTACCGTGGGAATCTCTTTGCAGCCGGCCTTCGGCGCGCATGCGATCCAGGAATTCCTTGGGCGCGTGACTGCTGTTCCAGTTCACTTTCCAGACATACATCTTCACGCCGTATTTGCGGCAGGCGGCCAGGCATTGGGCGATTTGGTCGCCTTGGACGGCGACCTCCGAAGCCACGGGCAGTACGGAACTGGGATAATAAGCCAAGCCACCCCACAGCATGTTTGGCAAAATGGCGTTCAGGCCGTTCTCGGCGAGCCGTTGGATGGCGGCGTCCCAGGACATGCCTTTCACGCCAAAGGCGCTGTGACACCAGAAGGCGCGGAATTCGCCGGGTAAGGGCTTTTGCGCCGTGGCAAAGGCTTCGAGCATGCGTTGGGAGGCTTGGGTGGCGAGTTCGCAGGCGGCGACATACTGGCCCGCGTCGCGCCGCGCCACCGCCGTTTTACTGAGTTCCCGGACGTCCGCCAGCATCGCTTTGGCCTGGGAATTACCGGATTGTTCGATGACCGCCGAGGATTCCTTGAGATCATGGCAACCGGCTAGGCGTCCCGTCCGGGCCAAGATAGTGTCGACGGCTTGGCGGCCGAGCTCCGGGACTAGCTGGCAGGTTAGCGCCAGCAGCAGTTGGCGCTGGTTTTCGGGGTCTTCTTTGAGCAAAACGTGGGAAACTTCGATCGCGTTGGTGGAGCCGACGATGGCCGCGTGGCCGGCTGGTTGCCCGGCTTCGTCTACCCACTGCGCGAGGGCTCGGCTGGCGCCGGGCACGGGTTTGGGCTCCACGATGTTCCAGGAATGCTGCCGCACGAGCGTCGGCGCGCCAGCCACCAGGCCGGAGGTGAATTTCATGGCGGCAAATTCGTTCGTGCGCGCCGGTTTCACGTAGCCCGCCGAATCGATTTTCGCCAGCGGACGCAACTTTTCCGGTAAGCCGTAGAAGGCCAGGATTCGCCCTCCTCCTTGGAGGTAGCGGGTCATGGTTTCCAAGGCGGGAGCCGGCAGGGAGGCGTTGTCGGGCAGGATGGCTAGGTTTGCCAGTCGCAATGTTTGATAATTGAGATTGGTATCACTGAGCACGGTGAACCCAATGCCAAGGGCCTCCAAGTGCTTGGCGATGGTGTAAACATACTCTCGGTGGTTGGCGTACTCTTTAGTTTGGCTTTTGGAATCGCCCCGGATGAGCACGGCGAGCGTATCCACGCCTAGCACTCCGGTCATGCGCAGGTCGCGCACCCAGAATTCGGTCGCGCGTTTGCTTCCGCGCCAGGCGGAAATGCGGATGGTTTGAATCGTATGCCAGCCCGCCGGTTTGCCTTCCGTCTCGGCTTTGGCTTTATCCAAGGTGATCGTGTTCCAACCGGAGGTTTCGGGGAAAAATGGCAAGTCGTACCAGCCATCGCCGCTTTGGAAATAAATGGTAAAATAAGAAACCGGCGTGGGATTTTGGCAGTAAAGCTGAAATTCAAACCCCCGGCAGGTGGAAAGATCCAGCTGAACCTTGCGATCCCAGGACGCGCGTTCCACCGCCGCGGTGTCGAACGGACAGATAAAACGCGCCACAGGGGTACCATCCGCCGGGCGGACTTCCGCCGCCGGAGTGCCCGCCATGGGTTGCCAAAATGCGCTTGCGGCGGCGCTATTGGCATACTGGAAGGAGTCGATAACCGGTGAAATACTCGGGGTGTCGGGAGCCGCCGTCGCCAGCAGCAAGCTGGCGGAGCTTACGAATCCGAGAAATGAGGTTTTTTTGGTTTTTGACGTTAACGTTAACCACTTGGGGCAAGCGGATTGGACAAATGAACAAAGCGTCACGATTGGATATAGCCACTGTTTAACTCTCATCCAGGGATAACAGCCGCAATTGAACAAAAGATCAATCCTGTTTTCAAGGGCGCGCGCGGGTTTTACGCGAAAAATTGAGGTTGCTTGGTGAGTATTGGGTAGAGGATGGGTTGCGCCTCGTTTTTTTGATGTTTCCTTCGAATAGGGAAAGCGGTTTAATCGTCCAAAGCACTTATAAATTCACGGAAAACCAACAAGCGCGCTATGTCATATTCTCATTCGCAGTTGAGGCCCGCAGCTTCGGCTCCCGGTCTCTCTCGTCGCAAATTCCTTAAACAAGCGGCCCTGGCTGGCGGGTTGGCCGCCGCTCCTTTGATTGTGCCCAGTTCAGTGCTCGGCATGAACGGCGCGGTGCCGCCGAGTGAGAAAATCATTCTGGGGGGCATTGGATTAGGGGGGCGCGGCACGGGCGTCTTGCAGTGGATGCTGCCGGAGCCGGATGTAAAATTTGTCGCGATCTGCGATGCCCGCAAAGAGCGGCGCGAGGGCATCAAACGCATGGTGGACAACCAATATGGCAACAATGAATGCGCCATGTACCCGGAAATCCGTGAATTTCTGGCCACCCGCACGGATATTGACGCGGTATTGATCGCTACGGGCGATCGCTGGCATGCCACCGCCTCGGTGCTGGCCATGCGTTCGGGCAAGGATGTTTACAGTGAGAAGCCCTCTTGCATGACGATCGCTGAGGGCCAAGCGGTGGTCGCCACCGCCAAACGTTATGGTCGGGTATACCAAACCGGCACGCAGCGTTTGAGCGAGGCCAACTTCGTTTTCGCCATCGAAATGGCGCGGACTGGAAAGCTCGGGCAAGTTCATACCGCTCGCGCTCATATCGCCCCTTGGGATGCCGCCGAAATGCGCCATGATTGGTTGCCGGGCGAGCCGGAACCGCCCAAAGAGGTGCTGGATTGGGATGCTTGGCTCGGGCCGTGTCCTTGGCGCCCTTACAATTCCGAATACACGCGCGGCGGCTGGCGTGGGCATTATGATTTTCACACGAGCTGCATCGGTGAATGGGGCGCGCACACCTTCGCCCAAGCCCAGGCGGGCATCGATAAGCTGGATACCTCGCCGGTCGAGTATCGCTATATCAACAATCCCACCGGCGATAACATGCAGACCTTTTTCGCGGACGGCACCAAGATGGTGTTGCACCGCGATGGCTGGTGGCATGGCTCCTGCGGCATGCTGTTCGAGGGCACGGAGGGCTGGGTTTCGGTAGCCGATGGTTATTCCAAACCGGATGTCTCATCGCCCGCGATGCTCAACGAATTCAAGAAAGTGGTCGGGGATTATATGGCTCGCACGGGTCGACCGATGAGCCACGTGCGCGATTTCTTCAACTGCATCAAATCCCGCCGCTTGACGGTGGCGAATCCGGAAGTTATGTACCGGTCCATGTCCGCGGTGCATGCCGCCAACATCTGCATGTGGCTCAAGCGCGATCTGCGTTTCGATCCGGTGAAAGCCGAATTCGTCAACGATGCCGAGGCGAACCGGCTGCGTTCGCGCGCGATGCGGGAACCCTGGATTATCTGACCCATTATGACTCCAACTTTTACGCCAAAGGCCAAAATGAAAATCGCTCTCGCCGCCGCATTAGTCATCATCGGGACCACGCCTGTCTTCGCGGAAACCAATTACGTGGAACGGACCGAAAAATTAGCCGCCGTGCTTAAGTCCGAAGCGCCGCAAAAGGAAAAAGCCGATGCCTGCCGGGAACTAGCCGTCATGGGCACCCAAGAGGCTCTCGGCGCTTTAAGTAGCCTGTTGCAGGATGAAAAACTCGGGCATATGGCCCGTTACAGCTTGGAAACCATGCCCAATGGAGCGGTGGATTCCGCCTTATTGCAAGCTTTGGGCCAGCGTGACTTGAAGTCCGCGTTACGGATCGGCATTATCGGCAGTCTCGGTCGTCGCCAAGTGGTGCCCGCCATCCGCCCCTTGACCACGCTCTTGCGCGATGAAAACTCCGAAGTGGTTTTCGCCGCCTCGCGCGCGCTCGGTTCGATCGGCACTTCGGAATCCGCCAAAACGTTGTTGGTGGCTTGGGCTAACACCCCGGCACCCCAGTGCTATGTTTTCGCCGAAGGATTATTACGCGCCGCCGAAGCCCTGGCCGCCAAAGGCCAGCGGACGGAAGCCCTCGCTATTTATGATCGTTTGCGCGATTCCCAAGCCCCCTTGCAGGTCCGTGTCGCGGGCTTGCGCGGGTCGATTCTCACGCGTGAGGAGGAAGGCTTACCCATACTAGCCAAAGCATTGCGTGGTGACGATTTCGCCATCTTCGACGCGGCGGTGCGGGTTTCGATGGAAATGCCGGGCACGGAAGTAACGCAGCTTTTAATTCAGTTGTATTACTCCCAAAAGACGGCGGATCGCAAACTCGTGTTACTCCAGGAATGGGGACGCCGGGGCGATTCAGCGGTCGTGGAGCACTTGGCGCGGGCGGCCAATACGCTCTCGCAACCTAAGGCCATTCGCTTGGAAGCGCTTCGCTCATTGCCACGCATCGGCACCGCCGAGACGATGGAACCCCTCTTGGGGGCGATTGACGATAAAGATCGCGAAATTGCCCAGGCCGCCTTGGATGGCCTGGCTGGACTGCCTGGCAAGGAAGTCGATGCCGTGGTGGCTAAAATGCTGGGCAGCAGCGATCCCGCCCAAAAGCAAACCGGCATCGAACTGGCTGGTCGCCGACGGCTTGTCGGAAGCGTGCCCGCGCTGCTCAAGTTGGCCGAGGACAGCGATGCCAAGAATCGCGCCGCCGCGAGCAAACGCCTCGGGGAATTGGCCGCCCCATCCGACTTGCCCGCCTTGTTGCAACTACTTAATCAGGGACAAGATGTGGATGCCGCCGAACAGGCCATCGCAGCCCTTTGCGGGCGTTTGCCCGATGCCGAAGCGGAGGTCGATAAGGTTATCGCTTTGTTGGATGCCGCCAAGCCCGCTCAAAAGAGCGCTTTATTACGAATCCTAGGGATAATTAGCGGTGAGAAAGCCTTAAAAAGCTCGTTGGCCGCAGTGGGCGATGGCAATGGCGAAGTTCACGATGCCGCGATCCGGGTAGTGTGCGAATGGAAAACTTCCGAGCCCGCCTCGGAGGTGTTGAAATTCGCGAAAGCGGCGAAAAACGCCACGGAAAAACGTCTCTGTTTGCGTAGTTATTTAGGGTGGGCGCGCAATTCCGACCAAGGCGCCGAAAAACAACTGGCCATGTGTCGTGAAGCCGCTTCCCTGGCGGATTCGACGGAAGACAAAAAACTCCTCCTGGGTGTGTTAGGCGGAATTAATACGGTTGAAGCCGTGGAAATGATCCGGCCGCATTTCGACAATGCCGCGGTGGCTGAAGATGCGGTCACCGCTGTGGCCGCCATCTCCGACGCCCTGCTTAAATCCGGAGACGCCGCGAAACTGGCCGCGAAACTGGTTGAACCGCTGCAAAATGCGCAAAAAGCGACTCCGAATGCGGAACTGTCCAAGCGGACGGGGGAATTATTGAAATTGGCCCAAAGCAAAAGCGGGAAATAGTATTCTTTGGTGCTTAAGCGGACGCTTAAGGTTTCCGCTGGCAGTTTTCACAACCCTGTGGTTCTCCACAGGGTTTTTTCGTATACGCCAAATGCGCCGGGTGAAAGGCACAGGGACTAAATTTCAGGCATGCAGCGCTTTCGCCTCGAAAAAACCAAGTTGAATCCTTTCGTGGGGGCAACGACATTAATAATGTGAAACCTTTTCAACAATTACGTGTCAAACTAGTAACAATTTACGGCTAATCATTAATAGTTATCACATGAACTGGTTACTTGCGCGCTATTGGGGAAGCGGGTTAAGGGGGATTTTGTGTTTGTTTTCTGTGGTGTTAATCACTAATGCGGAAAACTATACAAACATTGATATCGGTTCGGTTTCGTCGCCCGGTTCGACTGTCGTGGCGGGGGGCGAGGTTCGTGTGACCACGAGCGGGGTGGACATTGGTGGCGCCCTCGACCAATGCCAATTTTATTATCGCACGGTGGACGCCGATTTTGATGTTCGCGTTCGGGTTCAATCCCTGGATGGCGGGGATTTGTGGGCAAAAGCGGGGATTATGGCGCGACAAAGCCTGGAATCGGGCAGTCCGTCCGTAGCGGTGGTGGCCACTCCAAACTTACTGGGCTGCTTGCTGGTGTCGCGCTTATCGGAGCAAGCCACCGCGATCGCGCGGGGCGGTTTTCCTCCAGCCATACCGTATCTGTGGCTCCGTTTGCAACGGACCAACGGAGTGTTTAGCGGTTACGCCAGTGTCGATGGCGAGCTTTGGCAGGCGGTGAGTTCCGTGAATTATGAAGCCCAGGGCTCCATGTACCTAGGGCTGGCCGCCAGTTCCCATGCCGCCAATTCGGTGGCCACGGCGATTTTTACCGGTTTTAGCGAGGTAACCAACGCCATAGTTTCGACGACCCCCATCAAACAGGAGTTACCGGGTCCCTCCACGCGGAGAACGGGGTTAGCCTTCACTGAAATCATGTACAAGCCGGCCGCGCAAGCGGATGGTAAAGATTTGGAGTTTATCGAATTGTTTAATTCGAATCCCTTTTTCGAGGACATCAGCGGTTACAAATTAACCGGCAACATCGATTACACGTTTCCAGAAGGAACGGTATTGCCTGGTGGCGGGTATCTGGTGGTTGCTAAAGTGCCGGGGGATATCAAGGCGCGGTATGGACTTGCCACAGTTTTGGGGCCGTACGACAAAAGATTAGCCTCCGATGGCACAATCCGTTTGCGCAATGTGGCTGGCGCGGTGTTGCTTGAAGTCACTTATTCAAAGAGTGCTCCTTGGCCACTCGCGGCGGCGGGTGCGGGCCATTCATTAGTCCTTTCCCGGCCTTCTTATGGCGAAGATAACGTGGAAGCTTGGGATGCCAGTTTCTCCAAAGGCGGTTCGCCCGGATTTGCCGATCCACCCCGCGTGGGCGCCTGGAACGATGTGGTTTTGAATGAGTATCAGGGCAGTGAAACGGGTGGGGGAGGGATTGAGTTATTCAACCGTCGCAATGAACCCATCGATGTTTCCCATGCTTTTCTGAGCGATAGCTCCGACACGAACAAATTCCAAATTCCCCAAGGGACGATTATTCCCGGCCGGGGCTATTTGGTTTTTACCGCGCGGCAGTTAGGCTTTTCGCTTGGGTTGGGTGGCGCGACCCTTTTTTTAAGTAATCCAGATCAAACCCAAATCGTGCAAGCGACTACGTTCGGGGCGCATGCCGCCGGAGCTTCCCTCGGGTGCCATCCGGATGGCAGTGACGAGCTCTACACTTTGGCAACGCCTACTCTTGGCGCCAATAATAGCGAGATTGCGCTGGCCCCCGTGGTGATTAATGAGATCATGTACCACCCCCTTTCCGATGATGACGATGATCAATACGTGGAGTTGTTTAATCCCGGATCAAAGAGCGTGGACTTGGGAGGCTGGCGGTTTGTGTCGGGAGTGGATTTTACTTTTCCGGCGGGGGCGGCCCTTCCGGCGGGCGGTTACTTGGTGGTGGCGCGCCAGGCCGCGAGGCTGCAAACAAACTATGCCCATTTGAACAGCGGCAATCTGGTGGGCGATTTTAAAGGCAAGCTGTCGCATAATGGCGAGCGGCTCGCCTTGGCCCGGCCGTTGGAAGTCGCCAACCCGGTTAGTGGCGAGGTGACCACGCGTTACGAAATAGTGGACGAAGTTACCTATCGCCCGGGCGGGCGCTGGGGCCAATGGGCCGATGGCGGGGGCAGCAGCCTGGAATTGATCGACGCGCGCGCGGATCGCCGGCGGGCCTCCAATTGGGCGGATAGCGACGAAACCCAAAAAGCGCCTTGGACTACGGTGGAAAAAACCGGCTACCTGAATTATGGATACATTGCCGCCGATTCACTGCATGTGATGTTGCTGGGACGGGGCGAGTGTTTAGTGGATGAGGCGCAGGTATTGATCGAAGGTGTGGCCACCAATCTGTTGTACAATTCCACTTTTGAAGAGAATGCCGATAATTGGTCGGTTTTGGGTAATCATGTGCGGTCGACGCTCGAAACCACCGAAGGCTATCACAGCAGCCATTCTTTCCATGTGCGCGCCAGCGACCATGGAGATACCAGCGCCAATCGCATTCGCGCCAAGATTACCTCTCCTTCGAAAATAACTTACGGAAAAGAGGGCGCGCTTCGGGCCAAGGTTCGTTGGCTATGCGGCAGCCCGGACTTTTTGGTGCGGCTAAAAGGGAATTACCTCGAAGCGTATAGCCGGCTGGAAGTGCCCAAAAACTTGGGCACACCCGGGCAAGCGAACAGTCGGGCGCTGTCCAACGCCGGTCCGGCCATCGATGGCGTGACTCACTTTCCCGCGGTGCCCGCCGCCGATCAGCCCGTGGTGGTGATGGCGCGCGTGTCCGACCCCGATGGCTTATCTGCCGTGAAGCTTCGTTACCGGATTGATCCCGCGACGGGATATACCGAAGTGCCCATGCTAGACGATGGCGCCAATGGCGATAGGACGGCGGGCGACGGCATTTACAGCGCCACGATTCCGGGCCAAGCCGCGGCGAAAATGGCGGCCTTCTATGTAATGGCCTCGGATCGCCGGAGTGCTCCAGCCACCACACTTTTCCCCAACGATGCGCCCACGCGTGAGTGTTTGGTGCGATTTGGCGATACGGTGGTGGCCAGCCCTTTTGGCACCTATCGGATGTGGATGACCGCCGCCACCGTAACCAAATGGGTGGCGCGGCCGGTATTGAGCAACGAAGAGTTGGATGTCACTTTTGTCTATGGCAACCAGCGGGTGGTGTACAATGCCTCCGCGCGCTTTTCAGGCAGCCCGTTTCACCAAGGTTCCTATACCTCCCCCATAGTCGGATTGTGCACCTATGCCATGTCTGTCCCTGGCGACGACCAAGTGCTGGGTACCACCTCCTTCAATAAATTGCACGTCCCTGGCAATACTCCGGGCGATGATTCGACGATCCAATGCGAACAGACGGCTTACTGGATGGTGCGCCAGTTGGGTCTGCCTTGGAATTACCAACGTTATTTCCATATGTACGTGAACGGCGTCAAACGGGGGAATTTGATGGAGGACACCCAAGTGCCCGGACCGGAAGTGCTGGCGGAGAATTTTCCCGATAATGACAACGGCAATCTCTACAAGATCAGCGGCTATATGGAGTATGCCGACGCCAAGTCCGGTAGCATGACCATGCAGTCTCAGGAGTGGGGGACGTTGAACCAACATACCACCTACGACGGCCAGCCCGATGTGGCGGGTTATCGCTGGACTTGGGCCTCCCGCGCCAATCGGGGGTTCGCCAATGACTACACCAACGTCATCGCCCTTTCCGCCGCCGCCTGCAATTACTACACGGATACCTACCAAACGGGGATGGATGCCTTGGTGGATATGAAGCAGTGGCTGCGCACGTTTGCCATCGAGCATATCGTGGGCAATTGGGATAGTTTCGGCTTCAACAGCGGTCAGAACATGTATGCTTATAAGCCCAAGGACGACCGGTGGCGGCTGATCATTTGGGACTTCAACATCGTGCTGAGCAACGGTTCCGCGGATAAGGCCAACAACAACGATCTCTTTAATTATAACGGTGGCGACACGGGCTTGTATTACCTCTATAACCATCTTCCCTATCGGCGCGCCTATTTGCGCGAAATCCAAGCCATCGCCCAAAGTTCCGCCATGGATTCTAGCAAGATTGACGCGTTGGTCGACGCCCGGTGGGCGGCGTTCAAAGCCGTTGGTTTGCCGATTCCTCAGCCCACTAGCATTAAATCTTATGTCTCCAGCCGGCGGGCGGCGCTTTTGAATATGGTGGCCCGATACGATTCGAACTTCAAACTCACCGGCAACACGGCCACCGATTTCACCACGAATTTAAACTGGTTTACTTTGACGGGGGAGGCGCCGTTAACCGCGGAGACTATCGAGATTAATGGCGTCGCTTATCCCGTGACTTGGACGTCCACCACCAGTTGGACCCTGCGGGTTTCGTTGAACGCGCGCGAATCTAATTTCATCATCCGGGCCTTGGATGCCAATGGCAGCCCGCTGCCCGGATCGGTGGCTGTGCTGACCGTGAACTACACCGGCACAGTTGAAAAACCCGACGGCCAAGTGGTGATCAACGAGATCATGTATCATCCGGCGATTGAGGGCGCGGAGTATGTCGAGTTGTACAACACTTCCACTCATGGGGCCTTCGAATTGTCGAATTACCGGCTGGACGGGTTGGATTATGTCTTTCCGGTGGGCACTTGGATCGAGCCGGGGGCGTACTTGGTGCTGGCGAGAGACCGGTCGGCCTTTGGGAGCGCCTATGGCTCGAGTGTGCCAGTTTTTGGGATTTACACGGGGCATTTGGATAATAAGGGCGAAACGCTACGATTAATCCGGCCGGGCGCCAACTCATTGGCGGACACGGTGGTTGACTCGGTTGCCTACAGCAGCGAGTTTCCGTGGCCGCAAGCGGCCAATGGCCAGGGAGGTTCCTTGCAGCTCATTGATCCTGCGGCGGACCATAATAGCCCGGTGAATTGGGCCGCCGTGGCGCCGGCGGACGCGGGGCAAACGACTTGGCGACGGGTGACGGTGACGGGAGCGGCCACCGCCACCAGCGCGGATTTGTTGATCTATCATTCGCCTTACCAAGCGCCGCGCGCGTTCCTCGATATGGCGGGTACTTGGATTGGCAGCATGGATTATTCGGGATTTCAAAACTCGTTGTCGCTGGCCTTTTACAAAACGAACAATACTTGGGGCGCGAAATATCTTTATACCGGTGGCAGTCTCGAATTGGTCGTAAATGAGGTGTCGGCCAGCCATGTGAATGTGGCGTTTCCCCCGGAGTATGGAGACGTCCGATGGGAGGGGGTGCTTACGCCCGATGGAAATGTCATTCACGGCACGCTCACCCAGAGCTATCAGGTGACGAATACGTACGTGGCCGCGTTCACGATCAGCCGCACCGACGATCAAGGCCGGGTGTTTGGCGGTTCCCTATACATGGACGACGTTCAGTTGGTAGCAGGCACGGTGGCTGAGTTGGGCACCAATTGGGTGCGTGGCGGCGGCTTCGACGCGTCATTGGCGGACCATTGGAATATCGCTTCCAACCACCAAGCTTCAGCCATAGTGGCCACGAATGTCCATTCGGGCGCGGGCTGCCTGCGGCTGGTGGCCTCCTCCGGCGGACAAGATGAGCAAACGGCGATTTGGCAGAGGATCGATGGCCTGGTTCCCGGTCAGTCCTACACCCTGAGTTTTTGGTACCAACCCAGCACGAGCGGCTTGGATTTAACGGTGCGCTTGGGAGACAGTTCGATCGCGACCGTTCAGCGGATATCGCCTGAACTCGCGGCCACCCCGGGAGTGGCCAATGCCGTATGGATCGATAAAAACATCCGGTTGCCGCTGGCGTTGACGGAAGTACTGCCGGAGAATCCCGCGGGCATACAGGATGCCCGGGGACATCATTCACCTTGGGTGGAATTGCGCAACTCCAGCGCCCACACCGTATCGCTGGCGGGATGTTACCTGGCCAGCCAAACCACGAATTTGTTGCAATGGGGATTCCCCGCCGGGGCCGCCATCCAGCCAGGCCAATATCTCATCGTGTGGCTCGATGGCGCGGAAAGCGAAACGACGGATTCCGAATGGCACGCGAATTTCACCGCCACCCCGGCCAGCGGTTTGGTGGTGCTATCGCATGCTTTAAACGGGCGGGTCTCGGTGCTTGATAGCTTGTCCTATCAAGGGCTAGCTAGCGGTCAATCCTTTGGCACGCTGCCTAACGGCGAGAAGTCGGCGCAAGCGCAACCTACGCCGGGGGTGGTGAATCCCGAACCGCCTTCCGCAATCCATATCGTCATTAACGAATGGATGGCCGATAACACTCATTCGTTGGCCGATCCCGCCGATGGCCAGTACAAGGATTGGTTCGAGCTTCGGAATTTAGGCAACCAAGCCGTGGATCTGGCTGGATGCCGGTTTTCGGACGATTTGGCCGCACCCAATAAGTATGTCATCCCCGCCGGTTACACGATCCCTGCCCAAGGCTATTTACTGGTTTGGGCCGATTCCGATCCCGCCCTGAATTCGCCCGCGCAAGCCGCTTTGCATGTCGATTTTAAACTCGCTAAAGACGGTGATACCATCGCCCTGTTCGCGGCGGATGGCAGTCTCATGGATACCGTCGCATTTGGTCGCCAAACCGCGGATATCAGCCAAGGTTTGGATGATCGGAGCGTATGGGTTTACATGGATACGCCAACGCCCGGATCGAAAAATGTAATTCCCAGCGTGAGCGTCGCCGACCGTTTCCGCATTACCGATGTGGTCATGGAAAAACAAGGTGTTCCCATGATTATGTGGACGAGCGTCCCTGGCCAGACCTACCAAGTGCAGTGTATGGACGCCTTTAGCGCTTCCACCTGGGCCAATCTGGGAGACCCCATCGTGGCTGGCGACAATTATTCCACAGTTTACGCCGATCACGCGGCCGCGACCAATGGACAGCGGTTTTACCGGGTTGTGCTGGTGAAGCCATAGTTGCGAATTGAAAAACCATTCGAGTATTTGAAAATCGGCGAGGGATTTCTCAAGAGGAGTGTTGATCGAGGGCTCGGCGAGCGGTTGGCAATCGAGTTTCCCTTGCGTCCCTCGCATAGGTGAAAAATCAAACCGGGGTTTTGACGCAACATGCTCGACAATCAAAAAGACCTAACCGAACCGGAATTGGCCGAAATCCTCGGCGACGCCAAGGTGGTATGGCTTGGCATCATGGCGGCTGCTGAGCAAGCCTGTGGCCCATTTGATAGAACCTGGAAACCCGCCAAAATCGGCGTTGGGCGCATGTGTTTGCTCCAGCGCAAGCAGCGAACCTTACTCTATATGATTCCGGACCGGGCGAAGGTTTGGATTGCCATCGTGCTAGGGGAGCGGGCCTATGGTCTAGCGATGGCCAGTTCCCTTCCAGCGTCCCTTAAAAAAATGTTCGCCGAGGCCAAGCCTTACGTCGAGGGCCGGGGGATTCGTTTTTCCACGAACTCGTTGGATGACATTCCCACGGTTGTTCAGTTGTTGGAACTGAAAACCGCGCCTAAATAGTTCCGCTGCTTTGCGATACCCAATAATAACGCGGGGTGACAAGCGCGCGCTAAATGGCGGGCATTGCGACTCGAGTTTTAGGGCGTATACGACGTTCGGTGGGAAAGTGCATGTCCATTGAAGCGGGGCATAATCGAGGGTTCCTAATATCTACTTGCGGAATCAACCAATCCCAGCATAATTCCTTCAAGCAATTCGTCGCTGTGATAGGTGCGGGTTAAGTAGATATTTTACCGGATGAAACATAAGCAATTTGCCCTTGGCGAGGCAATGCGGCACCCGCTGCATCCGACATTAGTGATCGTTTGGAAAAGTCTTCGAACAAAGCGGAAGAACAGGCGGACTGCGTTGCGATGGTTGAAAACTGTTTATTATTGAACGATAAGCATTTGGGTAATATTATTCCGCGAATTATCCCCGTCGGCCGGCGGCGACGCGTTTTTTTGTTTCAACACCCAAATACTGTGATATTGGGTTTAGGTGACGTTGTTTAAGCAAGGGCCTTAAATGTCGGGCGGTTTGTGACGATAGGTATGAAAACTGCTCTAAAGCGGACATAATTTATGAAGATGCCTTACACCGTTAGCAAAATCGGTCTCTTGGCTTTTACCTTAGCCTTAACCGGCGCGCTTGAGGCTGCGCCCGTTAGCCGCGAGGCCGCGACAGCGACCGTTAAAGGCTGGTTGCGTCTCGAAGCTAAACCATTGGGGCAGAGTCTTAAATCTGAAGTTGAGCGAGTGGAATCCTTCGCCGATGCCGAGGGCGTCGATCTTTACCACGTGGTGACTCTAAACGGTTCCGGCTTCGTGGTGGTGGCGGGAGACGATACGGTGGAGCCCATAATTGCGTTTTCTTCACGTGGAGTCTTTGACGCCGATCCTCACAGCCCCTTGCAGGCGATGCTGAGCCAAGACTTGCCACAGCGGATTCGCGTGGCCAAGGAATTCGAGGCCACGAGCTTGCCCGTTGAGCTGCAAAAGGCGCGGGCAAAATGGGGCAAATTCAAGCAAGCGCAGAAGGCCTCCATGATCAAAGCTTCCGAATTGTCGGTGTCCGACGTGCGGGTTGACCCCTTCATCATCACCAGTTGGGACCAGATGGGGGTGAGTGGCCAGTCTTGTTATAATTATTTCACGCCGCCCAACTCGGCGGGCAATGTGGCGAATTACCCGTGCGGGTGCGTGGCCACCGCCATGGCGCAAGTGATGTATTACCATCAGTATCCGACGCGCGCGGTGGGCACCACCGCGTACACGGTGAAAGTCAATGGGTCGACTTACTCCTATAAAATGCGCGGAGGTAACGGGTCGGGAGGCGCCTATAACTGGGGTGCGATGCTCATCGATCCGCTCAACCAGGGGCTTACCACCTCAGCGGCCCAAGCGATCGGCGCGCTTTGTTACGATGCCGGGGTGGCTTCCCACATGATGTACACGGCGAATGTTTCCGGGGCGTATCTTACCGATGCGCAAAAGGCCATGGTCAACGCCTTTATGTTCAGCAATACGGTGGTGGCTACCTATATCAATTCGGTGCTGCCGGAGAGCAGTTACTCCACCATGATTAATCCCAACCTGGACGCCCAATTGCCCGTGATTTTGGGTATCAATGACGCGAGTAGGGAGAATGGGCACGCCATTGTTTGCGATGGCTATGGGTATAGTGGTGGAACCACCTATTACCACATGAATCTGGGTTGGTCCGGAGAGGAAAACGCATGGTACGCGTTGCCCTTAATCGACACGAGTTACCTTTCTTTCACCGTCATCAATAATTGCCTATACAATATGTTCCCGACTTCCAAAGGGGAAATTTTGAGCGGTCGGGTTGTCGACGCGAATGGTAATCCGGTGAATGCCGTCAAGGTAACCGCCGTTCGCAGTGCCACCGAGAGCTACACCAAAACGACGGATAGCTACGGAATTTACGCTTTCTCGTCGATTCCCTCTGCTTCCCGCTACACGGTGACGGTGGCCAAGGACGGATATGTTTCCCAATCGGCCATTTTCTCGACCACCACTTCCGTGAATGAAGCCCTTAAGAGTGGCAATGTTTGGGGGGCGAATTTTACGTTACAAGCCCAGGCCGCCGCCGCGCCTTCATTCTCTCAAAGCGCTGTTAAATGCCTGGGGAATAACCAGATCAGCATCACGTTCAGTGGTTCGGTGGGCACTGCTTATCGGTTGCAGGAGTCCTCGGATTTCACGAATTGGTCGGCGGTTCAAACCGTGACGGTCACGACCAGCCCAACCACCGTGACCCACACGCTTTCTTCGGATACCGCGAAGTTTTTCCGCTTAGTGGCGCCTTGATTCCAGCGGGTTTTTGGACGCTGGCGGCGGGGGTGTTTTTTTGCCGCAATCGGCTTGCCGATAGGCGTTGATGCGCCATGATGCAGACATGAGTGCGAGCCTAATAACGTCAGGACTGAAGTTACAAGTAGCGGATACTTACGAGGCCATGAGCCAGGCGGCTAGCGCCTATTTAGCCGGGGAAATCGAAAACCAACGCGAGTTGCTCTTTTGCGCCTCCGCCGGTTCCACCCCCGCGCGTACTTACCAATTACTGGCGGGCCATCCCGCGCGGCAGACGGGTGGGTTCAATCGCCTGCGCGTTCTGAAGATTGACGAGTGGGGCGGCATCGCCATGGATGATCCCGGCAGTTGCGAAACGGGTTTGCGGACGCAATTGCTCAGACCGTTGAATATTACGCCCGATCGCTACCAAGGGTTCGAAAGCCAACCGGGGGATTTTAAGCAAGAATGCGAACGGATTGCCCGTTGGCTGAGCGCCCATGGACCGATCGATGTGTGTCTGCTTGGCCTCGGACTCAATGGCCATATCGCCCTGAACGAGCCCGCCGAAGTGATGGCCCCGCACGCTCACCCAGCTTGCTTGACCGAGGAATCCCTGGGCCATCCCATGTTGCGCGCCAGCGCGCAAAAGCCCAGCTGCGGCTTAACGCTGGGCATGGCGGATATTCTCCAATCCCGTCGCATTTTGCTGCTGGTGAATGGCGCGCACAAACAAGTCCCTTTGCGGCGGTTGCTGAAGCCGGAAATCTCGCCCCAATTTCCCGCTTCATTCTTGTGGCTACATCCGGATGTGACCGTGCTGTGCGATCAAGCTGCGGCCTTGTAAGCGGCGCCGCGCCGGCGAAACTCCCGCCTCCCAAAAGTTGGAGGGGATTTGCCGGTGATGGGTGAAAGCCTTGGATTCCCTGCCGCCAGTTTACCATGACTTCGGATTCGCCGTTTTCTTGCTCGATGTGGCGCTGGGTTTGGTGTAAAGTGCCGTCGATAACACCACCCATTGACATTTAGAAATCCAGGAATGCTATGAAATCGAGTCGTGTGGACCCAATCCCGTCGGGGGTATCCCGACGTACCTTTCTCCGTTGCGCCGGTTTGACCGCGGGATTCATGATCGTCCCCTCCGCCGTGCTGCGCGGGGCGGTCTCGCCAAATGATAAGCTGAACCTCGCCGGCATTGGCATTGGCGGCCAGGGAGCTTGGGACTTGGAGCAAGTGGCCGGCGAAAATATTGTTGCCCTTTGCGATGTGGATTCGGCCTATGCGGCCCACACTTTCAAGCAATACCCCAAGGCCAAGCCATATCAGGACTTTCGCGTGATGCTCGAAAAAGAAAAGAGTATCGATGCCGTGGTGGTGGCCACCCCCGACCATTGGCACGCTCTGGTTTCCATCACCGCCATGAAACTGGGTAAACATGTGTATTGCGAAAAACCCCTTACGCGCACCGTGCGCGAGGCGCGGCGGGTGGCTCAAGTCGCGCGCGAAACCCGAGTGGCGACCCAGATGGGCAACCAGGGCATGGCTTTTGAAGGCAACCGGCTGATTAACGAATGGCTCGCCGATGGCGCCATCGGCCCGGTGCGCGAAGTTCATGTGTGGTCGGACCGACCCACGCATAAAGGCAAATTACCCTTGTGGTGGAAGCAAGGCATCGAGCGCTCCCCGGAGACCCCCGCGGCGCCGGATTCCTTGAATTGGGACCTATGGCTGGGCCCGGCTCCCTACCGTCCCTATCACAAGGATTACGCCCCCTTCAGCTGGCGCGGTTGGTGGGATTTTGGCACGGGCGGTCTGGGTGATATGGGGATTCACAATCTTGCGCCCGTGTTTTCCGCCCTTAACCTGGGCGCGCCGGAGAGCGTGTGCGCCAGTTCCACTCCCGTATTCAAGGAAACCGTGCCCCTGGCCTGCGTGGTGCATTACCAATTTCCGGCGCGCCCCGGCCTGCCCCCCGTGAAAGTGCATTGGTACGACGGCGGGCTACTGCCCGCGCGGCCGGATGAACTGGAAGATGACCGCGATTTGAATCCCGAAGATGGCATTATTTTTGTGGGCGACAATGGTAAGCTACTGGTCGAAGGTTGGGGCGGGGAGCGCCCGCGCTTGATTCCGGAGGCGCGCAATAAGGCGTATCAACGCCCGCCTAAATCCTTGCCGCGCTCCGTGGGACACCACCGGGAATGGATTCAAGCCTGCAAAACCGGTTCGCCGACTCGTTCCGACTTCACCCAATTTTCCGGGCCCTTGACGGAGGCCGTGCTGCTCGGCAGCGTCTGTGTGCGCAATGGCGGTGAAAAACTGCTCTGGGATAGCGCGAATCTTAAAATCACCAATGTGGCGGAGGCGAATCGCTGGCTCCATTACGATTATCGCCCCGGCTGGAATATTTAAGGAGTTTTATGAACGAAAAAGTGCGCGTGGGCATCATCGGCTCGCAATTCATCTCCTCCATTCACGCCGATTCGCTTAAGCGATGTCCCGCCGCTGAATTAATGGCGGTGGCTTCGCCGACGCCCGGCCACGCGGCGGGTTTTGCCCAAAAACACGGTCTGCCGCATAGTTACACGGATTATCGGCGCTTGCTCGAGAGGGATGAAATCGATCTGCTGGTGATCGGCGTGCCCAATGATTTGCATAGCCAGGTGGTGCTTGATGCCGCCGCCGCCGGCAAGCATATCGTGTTGGAAAAACCGATGTGCCTGAATCTGGCGGAGGCCGACAAAATGCTGGCCGCTTGCCGCCAAGCGAAGGTGAAGCTGATGTACGCCGAAGAGCTGTGCTTCGCGCCCAAGTATGTGCGCCTAAAACAGCTACTGGATGGCGGCGCGCTCGGTCGTCCCGTGCTGATCAAACAGTCCGAAAAACACGATGGCCCCCACGCCGGGCATTTCTGGGATGTGAATCGTTCCGGTGGCGGCGTGACCATGGATATGGGCTGCCACGCCATCGAGTTTTTTCGCTGGATGCTTGGCCGCCCGGCGATCATTTCCGTGTATGCCCAGATGAGTACGCAGGTGCATCAGGACAAGACGAAAGGCGAGGATAACGCGATTCTCATTCTCGAATTCGCCAACGGCGCCGTCGCGATCGCCGAAGAAAGCTGGACGAAACTAGGCGGGATGGATGATCGCGCCGAGGTCCACGGTTCTCAAGGGGTGGCTTACGCCGATCTGCTGCGCGGTAATTCCATCGAAACTTACAGCGCCGCAGGCTATGATTACGCCGTCGAAAAAGCCGGCTCCACCAAGGGCTGGTCCCACACGATTTACGAGGAAAGTTGGAATTACGGTTTCATTCAGGAAATGGCCCATTTCGTGGACTGCGTCAAAAACGATTTGCCCCCGCTCGTCACGGGGGAGGACGCCCGGGTCGTGATGGAGGTTTTGTTCGCGGCCTACGAATCCGCCGGCACCGGCCGCAAAGTGGCCTTGCCCTTCAAAACCAACGCAGCCAAGCCTTGGGATTTATGGCGAAAAACCTGAAACGAGAAATCCGCCCGGGCGTTTTCGTCGTTACGGCTAACGCTAAACATACTGGAAATAAAAAGCGCCGACACAAAGCCGCCCCGAGGCAAATATTCAAACAAGGTTCATAGAGTATGCAAGCTCCAAACCCTTAAGAATTGGCAGCCGGTCCAAGCGTGTCGGCGCTAAATGGCGATAGATTCCCGGGTTTTCATGCGGAAACGCGGTAAAAGCCTATCTACCCCTATATGCGTTGGAACGTGGCGCTTCCCGCCAACATTTTTCGAAGAGCGGTGGCCGCCGGGTTATTGAGGCTTATTTTTCAAATTGTAAAATCAACGGGCTGTCGCGCAGCCGCACCCCTGGAATCATCGCGCCTCCGCTATCAGCCGTCACGTTGAGTTGCTGCCGCACCCCATCGATGGGGTCGTAAGCGACGGCTTGCGCGCAGGTGAAGGGTAGTCGCAGGTTTACCGGGACGGATTCACAACGGTCTTGCGCGTGACCGCCGCGCCAGAGGGCGAGGGCGCGGCCTTTAGTTGACACCAGCGGGAAGGCTTCCAAGTTTTTCGGCGCCGGTTCCACGGTGAATTCAAACTCGCCCGGCTCCCAACCGTCGAGCATCGTGGCCAGGTTGCGCGTTACGTAGTAGGCGGCTTGCGGCTGCAAAGGAGGGATCGGGTCCGCGTCGAACGAGCGCCGCAGCAGACTCAAGTCCAGCACGCCGAACTGGGGGAAATACATTTCGCAGAAAAACGCTTCGACGCCAAGGCCCGTATGGCGGGCGAATACTTGGGCGATATATTTGGCTTTCTCCATTTCCGTGGCGCGGAAACTGCCGCACCAGGCTTGGCTGGCGTCGGCGGCGGACAGGGGCGGATAGAGGGCGCTGTAGTTCCATTCGGTGGCCATGCAGTGGCCTTGAAAACCGGCCTCCTTAAGCCAGTGGCGAAGCGCCCGGACATCCTTCGCGTAGTTCATCAGTTTATCCGGGTCGGTCTGGTAAAAGGGATGCCAGCCGATTTCGTCCACTTCGCGCGCCAGTTCGCGCGTGGCTTGAAGAAAGTTGAATTGTTTTTCCCGCTCCGCGCGGTCCGCGGCTTGCCAATCGCCAATGCCATGGGGAAATCCCGACCAAGAGCCCATCATAATGTTCGCTTCGGGGGCATGCTGGCGGATGGCTGGGATGGCCGCGCGCGCCACCGCAAGGTAAGCCGAGACCTTCGGCTCGGCGCCCCAGTAACAGGAGATATTCCACTCGTTCCAAATCTCGAAATGCTTGACCCGCCCGCGAAAGTGTTCCGCCATGAACGCCACGTAACGGGTCCAGGCCGCCAGTGCCTCCGGCGTGGTGGGTGGCGCGGGCATATCGTAATTCCATTCCCATAACTGCGGGATGGCGCGGGTTGCGGGACCGGAATAGAGGCGATTGCCGAAATTCAGGGACATGACGATGTTCACCCCGTGGCTAGCTAGTTCGGTGATGGCCGCGTCGGCGACGGGATCGACGCGCAGGACGCCTTTTTCCCGTTCCACCCAATGCCAGTTGATCGCGTCGTCGTGATATCCCACGCGCGCCCATTTGAAGCCGGCGTCGTAATGCAACGGCCAGTACCAGCGGTGGGCGGCCAGCTCTTGGCCCGGGCTGTGATGGGTCGAATTGACCGTGATGCCCGCGCCCCGACTGGCCAGCGCGACGTTTTCACCCCGATCATCATAAACCTCAACTTCCGCGAGGGAAAACGCGTAAAGGATATTTTCGACCTTGGGCAACCGGCCCGCCGTGATGAGAAGTTGTTTGACGGGACGGCCATCGAAATGAATTTCGACATCCGCTATGCCGGTCTCGGCGGTGGCCGGCCCGTCGTACAGCGTTTCCCAGGCCCGCGAGTCGCGGCTGGCCTTGAGGGAAACCGTGGCGGGCAAACCTCGGCCGACTTCCCCCGCGCCCGCGACGGGGCCCCAGCCTAGCGTGCTGCGCGCCTGGCTCGATGGCGGGCGGGTGCGTAAAGCCACTCGCCGGATGGTATGTTCCACGGGAAAATCGAGTCGAATCCAAATCGGCTGGGCGTCCGGCGTGGTTTGGCCGCGGCTCATCCAACAGGTTTCGAGGTTGCCGTCAATCAAGTGAATGGCTTCCAGCGGCAGGTAATCACTGCCCGTTGTGCGTGGCAGACGCGTGGTGGTAACGCCAAGGTAATTCTTTCCAATGCGCGCGCTGTCGAGTGGTGTGACTTTGGCGAGCGGCGCGCGGTTGCCCTCCTGCAGGGAGCCACTATCCAGCAGGGTGGGAGCCTCCCCCAGCACCCAGCAAAAACCGAAACGCTTGATGGGCGCCCCGCCGCAGTAAGTTTGCACTTGCGGGGTTTCGCTAACCTCTTCGGCTGCCTGGACCAAGGTAAGCCCAGTGGCTGCCGCCAGCAAAAACATGCGCACGCATCGTTTCATTTCGGTTGTCCGTGGATTTCCCGCTATTTATGGGTGCGAGAGCGATAAATGCAAGTTTCGCGCGTTTCATTTTTGCATTCTGACCAAGCGCAGTTGGGGTGGGCTTGCGGGCTGAATGAGGTTTTTGCGGAGGTGGCTCGGCCGTTTCGGGGACGTCGGCTTGATGCGTGCTGGTTTCGCCGTTTCAAATCGTAGCCAGTCCTGACTGATAGAGGTGAAACCAAGCGGAGAAGATTGGTTTTTTAATGCCGAATCGCCGGCGAAAACCAGCTTGGGGCGCTGTGCGGTTTGTAAAAAAACGAACGGGCAGGGGAATTGTTCCCGCTGTCCGTCCCTTTGGAAAAACGTATTCGTTCGCCGGTTAACCGATCAAGTTATGGCAGGTCTGAGAGTGTGTTGGCGGCGGTTTTGCCGGACCCGCCGCCCACCGTCGACCAGTTGCCCGAAGCGGTGTTTTGATACCCGCCCACAACCACGGAATACAAACCCGAGGCAGTATTGGCCGTTCCCCCGAGCACCGATGAGAAAAAGCCCGAGGAGGAATTCACCCCGCCGTTAACGAAGCCACCCGCGGCAGTGTAGTTGTTGTTGAATCCCATAATCAGATTATGGGAGCCGGTCCGGGCATCGGCGCCGTTGCCACGAGGTTCGTTGTAGCCAATGATCAGGTTGCCCAAGCCGTTGAGCTGCTGGTAGGTGTAGCCGGTGCCGCTACGGATATGGACATTCGCGCCGGTGATATAAACGTTATTCCCACTCCGGCTGAAATGAATCAGCTTGTCGTTGACGGATGCCAATTGCCCGTCGGTATACCCGTTAGCTTGCGCCACCCCGGCGTCGGTTTTGGAATCGGAATACGTCTTCGCGGCCGCCAGCGTGGAGCCATCGCCCGACTGCCGCGCGGTGGATTCTTGCGCGAGCGCGTTCTGTAGGGCGCTGATTAAGGCGGCTTGGGCCGCCAAGGCATTTTGCAATTCCGTCAATTTCGTTTCCAGCTGCGCGATTTTCGCGCTTTGGCTGGCGTCGCCGCTTTCCAAGGCGGTGGTGCGATTCACCAAATTGGTGACTTTGGTTTCCAGAGTCGTGAGCCGGGTGACGATGGTGGCGCTGGATTGGGCCGAAACCGGTTGCGCGGTGACCAGGAGGGTTAATAAAACTAACAAAGCTGATAAGGCGGAACGTAGTTTCATGAGTCGTGTTGGGATGGTGGTTTAAGGGTTAAGGTTTGCGGCGGCCGTGAGTTTTCACCGCGACCAAGGTGAGGTTCGCCAAGGCAAAGATCCAGCCAATGCCTCCGGCGTCGGGAACCGATTTTACGGGCTGGAGATCGAACATGGAGAGCGCGTTGTTCCCCGACTCCAAAATGGAGCCGTCGAGTTTGCTTACGCGATACCAATTACCACTGTCCGAGCCCAACACCAGCGATTCGCCGATATTGGCCAAGGCGGTCCCTTCGAACGCCTCCAAATGGGCGGCATTCGGAATACTGCGAATGATGGAACCGTCCGCCAGACTGGTTAGGTAAATGTTATTATCCGTGAGTTGCCAGACATTCTGGCCGTCGATCGCCACCGCTTCGGTGCTGGACGAGACCGCGGGCACGCTGCCCAAAACCGCGCCTGTCAGCGCATTGAGCCGCACCAGTGTGTTGTCGTTCGCGTCCATGGCGAGCAATTGGCCATTCCCGGCGTAATCCAGGCCTTGCAATGAAAACGAGCTGGGCAAACTCCAATGAAAATGTTCCGTGCCCGCGAAGTCATACGCCACCACTTCCGAGCTGGTGAAAGAGCCCACCCAGATTAGGTTGCCGGAAGTGGCCACCCCGTCCGGCAAACCCACCGAAGTGGCAAAGGAGCCGAGGTCCGCCAAGTTTTGGTCCAGAAAATGAACCGCATCATCGCCCCAAGTCACAGTGACGTAACTGGCGGCCAACATCGAGGGAGCCGCGCCAACGGCCGCCGCCGCTACGACTAATCCACAAAGCCATTGATTCATAAGATATAAAAGCGCAACTAATGTAAACCATGAAACGAAATTATGCAAGCGCTTGAGGTTCATTTCCCCTAATAATGAAAGCGCGCCATGGGGGCCTCACCTTTCCCCTCGGGTTTGTTGATTGGTGGAAAATGGTAAAAATAATTTGAACTCAACGCGCGTAAATGGTCTAAACATATATGAGCTTATGTCGCTCTAGTTTAAAGGCTTTTACGCTGATCGAATTGGTGTTGGTGATCGCCATCGTAGGCATCCTGGCGAGCCTGTTACTACCCGCGCTGGCGAAAGCCAAAGGGGTTGCCAATCGCGTGGTGTGCGTCAATAATCTCAAGCAAGTTGGCTTGGCCATACGGCTTTACAGTGAAGATCATGGCGACGTCTTGCCGTTCGCGAAGCAAGCGAGTCTGGATTATAAGCCGATGGTGGCCAAATATATGGGAGTTCCCCGGACGGCTTGGACCAACGGCGGGGTGTATTGGTGCCCCGCCAGCGAGCGGGCGATGTCCAGTTCCAATTCCACGCCTCGATACAGTATCGTCAATGGCCGATACCGAATGGAGTATTACCTCTATCGCTTCAATGGCGGCAACACGATTGCGCGTGATTGGCCGGGCATTGCCGGGCTGAAGCTGTCCGAGGTTTCATTACCCACCAAAACGGTCCTGGTGGCGGATTCCTCGGCGTTTAACGGCCTTTCCTACCATGGCCAAAGCGATTCCCAACACGCTTGGAACGAGGTGAGCTTTGCCGACGGTCACGTGAATTACACTAAAATCCTCCGTCTCCCCGGCCGTCTCTCCTGCCAATCCGATCCGCCGACCGGCTATGATTATCGATGGAGTGGGCGGTAAGGAACTCGAAATGGGAATATCCGCTCTAGGGCTGAGATCTGGCCAACAAAGAAGGAGTCCAGACGCGGGTATGTTTTGCGGTCAATTATCTTGCCGCGCCGGGATGGCTTTTTCATTGCCACTCATGTTTCGGGTATTTGCGCTGGAGTTCTTGTTTGATGCGCGGGTAGTGGTCGGTCCAAAAGCTGGCGAGGTCGCGCGTGATTTGGACGGGGCGCATGCTGGGGGCTAGGATGTGGAGTAGGACGGGCACGCGGTTCAGGGCGATGCTAGGCGTGGCGCGGACGCCGAAAAGTTCCTGAATGCGCAGGGACACGTAGGGGGAACCATCCTCGGGGTAGACGACTTTCGGGGTTTTGCCGTTGGGCAACGAGAGGCGCTCGGGGGCGTGTTTGTCAAGCAACGCTTTTTGCGCGGCGGAAAGCCAGGATTGGACCACGCTTTTGACTTCGCGTTCCTTGATATCTTTGTAGGAGAGCGCGCCGTGGCAGATTTGTTCGATCAAGTGCCGGCGAGCTTCCGGGCCGATGGCGGGTAACTGTAGATCCGGGCACCATCGGGCCAGCTGGTTCAACCGCAGAATCCACTGTTCCACGGTATGGTCCCAAAGTTTTAGGGTCAACCGGCCTTGGATGACTTCTTCGGCGAGAATGCGCGCGGCGTCCTCCGCCGGGGGCGGGTCCACGCGGCGGCTAGCGATGGCCAGTTCGCGGAAGCATAGCTGTTCCTCGGCGCAGACGCGTTTGGCGGTGGCGTCGTAGGTGACGCGCAGGGTGGACTGCATGTCCTCGGGGAACAATTGTCGGAGCCACTCCGGTTCGATGGCCGTGGCCAGGGAAAGGATGGTTTGGAGCGAGCGATCCGAGCTCTCGACTTCGCTAGCTTCGGCGGCGACGAGCAGCGGGGCCTGGCGGACGAGGCTTTCGCGGGCGAGCACGCCGCGATGGTGGCGGACGACGTCGCAGCGGAGCGTGCCTTCGTCCAACCGCCGGGCGACGCGGTCGGAGAATCCAGTGAGGATGCATTTGCGCAGGGCTTCGTCGGCAACTTCCCGGGGCTGAGTGTCCAATCCCTCATCGCGGGCGATGCGCAGAAAGTTGTCCAGCAGAGGGCCGACTTGCCGGGCGGTGATCGCGTGGACCCCGGCTTTGCGGCAAGCGTCGAGGCGGAAGTCGTTTTGGGCGGCGTATTCCCAAGCGCGCGTCAAGGTCCAGAAATCCGAGGTGGGGCGTTCGCCGAAAGTGGCTTCGCGAAAGGCCTCGACGTCGCGGCCGGGGTTGCGCAGGAGGAGGTCGCGGCCTTGGGTGAGCGCGGCGATGAGGGCGGCTTGATGGACGCAGCCGTGGTCGCGCGCGGCCAGCAACATGCGCGAGTAGCGCGGATGCAGCGGGAAGGCCAGCATTTGGCGGCCTAGGGGCGTGATGGCGCCCGGGTGATCCAGCGCGCCGAGGTCTTGCAGCAGAGTTTCGGCGTCGCGCAAACCGCGCTCCTCGGGCGGCTCGAACCAGCGGAACGCGCGCAGGTCGTCGAAGCCCGAGGCTTTCAACGCCAGCACGACTTCGGCCAAGTCCAGCCGCTTGATCTCGGGCAGTTCGTGTTCGACGCGCTCGGTGTGTTCGCTGGACGACCACAGACGCGCGCAGCAGCCGGGGGCGGTGCGTCCGGCGCGGCCCGCGCGCTGATCGGCGGCGGCGCGGCTGATTTTCTCGATCCAGAGTGTATTGATGCCCCGGTGCGGGTCGTAGCGGGGAATGCGCGCCAAGCCGCTATCGATGACGAGCCGGATGCCGTCGATGGTCAGCGAAGTTTCGGCGACGTTGGTCGAGACCACGATCTTGGGCCGTTCGTGGCGGGCCACGGCGGCGTCCTGGTCGCGCGGGGGCAATTCGCCGTGCAAGGGCAAAAGCACGTGGCCGCGGGCTTCCGGGCAATGCCGGAAAGCCTCGATGGTGCGGCTGATCTCATAACCGCCAGGCATGAAGACCAGCGTGTCACCCGCTTCGCCATGGTGGGAGTGCTCCTGGAATGCCTCGACGGCCAAGTCCCAAGGCGTGGCCGTGCCGGGCGCGCGCCGGGGCAGATAGTGGATATCCACGGGGAACGTGCGCCCTTCGCTGGCGAGCACGGAGCAGGGTTGAAGATAGTCCCGCAGTTTTTCCGCTTGCAGGGTGGCGGACATGACGAGGATGGCGAGGTCGGGACGCGCTTTTTCCTGCAAATCCAAGGCGCGGGCCAGGGAGATGTCGCCGTAAAGATGGCGTTCGTGGAATTCGTCGAAAATGAGCGCCTGCACGCCCTTGAGGGAGGGATCGCCTAGCATCTGGCGCAATAGGATGCCTTCGGTCACGAATTTAATGCGAGTCTGGGCGCTGGAGCGATTTTCAAAGCGGATTTGGTAGCCTACCTCGCGGCCCAGCTCGACCTGGCATTCCTCCGCCACGCGCGCGGCAAGCAGGCGGGCCGCTAGGCGGCGCGGTTGCAAGATGATCACCTGGCCATCGCCCAGCAGTCCGTTTTGCCAAAGCATGCGCGGCACCTGGGTGGATTTGCCCGAACCGGTCGGGGCTTGCAGAATCAACCGGCAATGCTCCCGCACCCGGGCGAGTATTTCCGGCTCCAAATCCAAAATCGGCAAACGATACGCCATAAAGGGAAAGGTTGTAAGCCACCCCGCCCGCCGGGGCAAGCGTGGTGACGCAAAGGGATAAAGGGAGCAGGATAGAATCACGTCAACGGAATGAGATGGAGGGATAATAAGTCTGCGCAAGGATTACTTGGGTAAAAGCATGGAGTGGGGGTGAGGCATTTATGCAGTTCCTTTGCCAAGTGCGTTTTTTTTGTCATACTGCCCGCCGTAATTGGGAGCAGCGCGAATGAAACTTAAAACCGTGATCAAAGTGGCGGGGGCGGGGGTGTTGGGGCTCGTGGGCGTTGGGGTGCTTTGGCTGGCGTTTCAGCCGGTGCCGGATCCCGTGCCGCCGCTGGCGGGAGCCAATGGCTATACCAACATTTTCCGGGCGGCGCAGCATATTAAGCAGAGCCTGCCGGAGCAAGTGGATGAGAGCTTGGCGGATGAAGAGCTAAACCAGCTGATTAACGAAAATAAAGAGGTTTTGGAACAGGCGCGCGCGGGTTTGAGCATGCCTTGCCAGGTGGCGGTCGAGTACACGGAAGATTATGTGCTCCAGCATGCGGGTTATTTAGCGGCTTTTAAACGGCTGGTGCGTTTGCTGCTAGCCGAGGGCCTTTTGGCTGAGCGCCAGCACCAAGTGCCGGCGGCGGTGCGCTCGTATCTGGATATCTTGCGATTGAGCCAAGTTGCCTCCCATGGCGGAAATGCCATGGATAAACTGGTGGGACTCGCGATCGATAATATCGCCTGCGGCAAACTGGCGGGAGTGGCCGGGAAAATGAAGGTGGCCGAGGCCAAGGCGGCCATCCAGGCTTTGGCCGATTTCGAGGCGCGGGAAGATCCGTTGGAAATGGTGATGCGGCAAGAACAAGTTTTCGCGCGCCGCACTTACGGTTTGAGAGGCCGGATAGCGGCCTTATTCACGTTTCAACAGCTGCGGACCATGGAGCAGAATATTCGGCAAAAGTCCGAATCGCGCAAAAAGGTGCGGCGCCAGTTGATGGTGGATTTGGCCGCGCGAGCGTTCGAATTGGAAAAAGGCGCGCCCCCCAAAGCATTGCCAGAACTGGCGCCCCATTATTTAAAAACCATCCCCGACGGTACGGTCTTGCGCCAAAATGGCCGTTTGCCGCATTAGCCATAAGCACTCAGAGATTGCGTTGGCGCTTTAAAACCAATAGGCTGAGGAAAAGTATGGATATTTGGCGGAAAGTTTTGGCGGATGGCCTCCCACCAAAATCCAAGATGATGACGAAGTAATCCAGATATGTCGACAGCATTGAGCCCAAGTGAAGAGGCGCAATTGATGCAAACGATTGAGATGTTTGAGGTTATCACTCAATCACAACCTAGCGACCATCAATCGCTGGAAATCCTCAAAGAAGCCTATTTAAAGCTTGGACGCCAAAAAGATGTCGTATTCACCGCCAAACGCATTGCCCAGGCTTACGTGTTGATGGGGCAAATTTCTTCCGCCATCCTCGAGTATGAGAGTGTGCTACAGTTGTTTCCCGACGACCCCGACGTAAAGAACGCGCTGGCGGAAATCGAGAATCAAGCCAGCAATTTATCGGCCCCAGCTCAAGCGGCCGAGAACGAACCCGCGAAGTCGGGCGCGGAGGAATCCGCCGGCGGCGGCGGGACGCCAGCGCCCCAACCCATCACGCTGGCGGAAGTGGATGACGGCCGCGCGGCCATGCGAAAAATTTTCGTCGATGGCCGGGTTATTTCCGCGGTGGACTTTGATTCCTTATGGTACACCCCCGCCGCCAACAGCATGCCTGCCCGGTCGGAAGTCCCGTTTTTGCAATTGCTCGAAGATCGGAACTTATCCCCGTGGGATAATTCGTTAAAATTGGTCTCCGAAAAATCTCGGACCAGCTATGTGCCGATTGAGAAATACGATATCGAGGTCGAAAACGCGCGCAGTTTTTCCAAGGAATTGTGTCGTCGTTGGTGCATTCTGCCGTTTGATCGGATGAGCAAGACCGTGCTGGTTGCCACCACGAATCCCTTTAACAAGCAAGTCGCTCGGGAATTGGAGCACGGCAAACCCTATCGTTTTATTTGGTATCTGGCCAAACCCGCTGAATTGATCAAGGCGATCAACAAAATATATCGGTAATTGACGGAGAAACCTATTGGCATATGGCCACGATAAAGACTTTTGGAGAACGCATTGCGGACGCCCTGGTGGAGGATGGTCTGTTGACCGTCAAGCAAGTGGAAGAGTTGCTGGAGTTGCAGAAAAAAGAGGGAACACGGTTATTAAAACTCATTCAGGATAAAGGGTATGTAAATGACACGGACATGGTGGTTTCCATGGGACGCGTCCTGAACACTCCGCCGATCAACCTCTCACGCGTGACCATTTCCGCCGAATTAATGGGGCTAGTGCCTCGGGAGGTGGCGAATAATTACAAAGTATTGCCCGTCTCCTCGCTCGGTAACCGCTTGTACCTGGCCATGGCGGATCCCCTTAACGTCCTGGCATTGGATGATGTCAAGCGTCTGACTAACAAGGACGTGGTGCCCATGATTGCCTCCGAAAAGGCAATCGTCGATAAGCTTAACAATCTCGATAACAACAAAACCAGTCTCGAAGACATCGTCAAGGAGCAGGAGCAGAAAGAAGCGGATGGCGACACGGATAACCTGGAATTTACCAAGGAACAGGTAGAAAACGACAGTGTTGATCTAGCTCAAGCTTCCGCTGAAGAGGCGCCCGTGATTAAGATGGCCAACGCTATCCTGATCCAAGCCATCAAGGATCGCGCAAGCGATATTCATATCGAGCCGTTTGAAAAGTCCGCCCGCTTGCGATATCGCATCGATGGCGCGCTAATGGACGCCCCGCCACCGCCCAAGCATTTGCTCATACCGCTCCTGTCGCGCATCAAAATCATGAGCAGCTTGGATATTGCCGAGCGCCGGTTGCCGCAAGATGGGCGCATGCGTATCAAAGTGTCCAGCAAAGAGATCGACTTGCGGGTTTCGTTCCTACCGACCGTGCATGGCGAAAAGTGCGTCATGCGTGTGCTCGATAAATCCAACTTGGCGGCGAGCATGGAAAAACTGGGCATGGATACCGATACCTTCCGACGATTTAAGTCGGCGGTCGATGCTCCGCACGGTTTGCTGCTCGTTACCGGGCCCACCGGGTCGGGTAAAACGACGACGTTGTATTCCGCGCTCAACGAATTGAACAACCCGGAGTTCAATATCATTACGGTGGAAGACCCGGTGGAATTCCAGGTGCCCGGAATCAATCAAGTACCGGTGCGCAAGGAGATTGGCCTGACATTTGCGAGCGCGTTGCGCTCCATTTTGCGTCAGGACCCGGACATCATCAT
>DBTJ01000047.1:0-32730 GCA_002306985.1 Verrucomicrobia bacterium UBA1319 | reverse complement strand
CAGGACCCGGACATCATCATGATTGGTGAAATTCGCGATACGGAGACGGCGGAAATTGCCGTGGAATCCGCCCTGACCGGCCATCAGGTGTTGAGCACCATGCATTGTAATGACGCCCCCGGCGCCATTGCGCGTTTGGATGATATGGGCATCGCGCCATTCCTGATTTCTTCAGCGGTGATTCTTTCTTGCGCCCAACGGCTTATGCGCCGCATCTGTTCGGTTTGCAAGGAGCCCATAGTGTATCCGGAAAAGATGTACCGGGATTTGGATATCGATCCGAGTTTTTTTGGCGCCTCCACGCTCTATAAGGGGCGCGGTTGTGAACGGTGTAAGAATACGGGTTATTCAGGTCGGTTGGCGATTATCGAAGCGATGACCATGAGCGATGAGATTCGCAAAATGGTTATTCAAAGGGTTGGCTCCACCGAAGTTAGTAAAATCGCTATTCAGCAGGGCATGAGGACCTTGCGCATGGTGGCGCTGGATAAAGCCCGCGATAGTGTTAGCACCCTTGAGCAAGTCTTGGTGGTTACCTCCAGTCATTAGTCAGAATGGCTGGCTAAAGATTGTATTGAATTGGGTGCTAATGGTCTTATAGTGACCCGATTCGGCATACCCGGAGTGGTTTGAGTATTATGCAGATTCATTTGTTAAAGTCGAAAATTCATCGCGCCTCAATTACCGGTGGCAATCTTGACTATGAAGGCAGTCTGACCATCGCTGAAGATCTGATGGAAAAGGTTGGGTTCCAGGCATATGAACGAATTTTGTGCTCGAACATGGCGAATGGCCAGCGGTTCGAGACCTACGCGATACCCGGTCCCCGAGGTTCGCGAGTTATCGTGCTCAACGGCGCGGCCGCGCACTGTGGCAAAGTGGGGGATCGCCTGACCATTATGAGTTTTGCGGTGGTTGACAGCCAAGAAGCGGCCCATTGGAAGCCCCGAGTAATCGTGCTTGGCCCGGAGAATAAAATTATCAACGAGCGCGGGATTTAAGACGATATCCAAGCGTGGTAGTCGAGGCCTAAGCCGCCCGCGAAGAGCAATCTAATCCAGCTAATATTATATGACGTTTACCGCTGCGGAAATAGCCCGCCATTTAGGGGGCGAAGTTGTTGGCGATGCCGCCGTTGTTTTAAATGGATTCGCTCCCGCGACCACAGCCAAGGCCGGCGATCTGACGTTCGCGGAGAACGAGGCTTATCTAGCCCGAGCCGAGCAGACCGAAGCCACCGCAGTGCTGGTGGATGGACAGTTGGCTTCCACCAAGAAAACCATTATTCGCGTGACGAATGCGCGGGTGGCATTCGCGAAAGCCTTGGCGCTGTTTTTTCCTGAACCGGTGTACCCGGCGGTTCGCCATGCCACGGCGGTAATTGCGGCCAGCGCCCAAATAGATCCGACGGCGCACGTGGGTCCGTTTTGTGTGGTGGGCGAGCAGGCGGTGGTGGGGCCGAGGGTTGTGTTGCACGGCTATGTATTTGTGGGGGAGCGTTGTGTGATTAGCGAAAACGCTCAAATATTTGCGCATGTCACCCTGTATCCGCGCACGCAAATCGGTCGGCGCGCGCGGATTCATGCCGGCTCGGTAATCGGTTCCGATGGGTTTGGATATGTGATCGATCAGGGCGCTCATTTCAAGGTGCCGCAGGTGGGGTTTGTTTCCATTCAGGACGATGTGGAGATTGGCGCCAACACGACGATTGATCGCGGGACCTTGGGCCCGACGGTCATTGGCAAAGGCACCAAGATCGATAACTTAGTGCAGGTCGGGCACAATGTCGTGATGGGTGAAAGCGGGATTGTGGTCTCGCAAACGGGCATTGCGGGCAGCACCAAGCTGGGGAATTTTGTTACTTTGGCCGGTCAAGTGGGCTTGGCTGGGCATTTGAAAATTGGAGATCGGGTGACCGTGGCGGCCCAATCGGGCGTGATGAATGACATACCCGAGGGGCAAAAGTGGCTGGGATCGCCCGCGCGGCCGGATCGCCAAATGAAGCGCAGCTGGATTGCGCTCAATGAATTGCCCGAGGTGTTGCGTCGGGTTCAAGATCTTGAAAAGAAAGTATTTGGAACTTCCGCTCGCAATTCGCACCCGGAACCGGGACACTAAGCTTTTGCGGGGGTAAAAGGGAATGGGCGCGGCGAAATCCGCGAGTTTTTACGCTGGGGTTTCCCCACGGATTGATGGTGCGTCAGAATGAGTTATAACAGTTTGTCCGGCTGGCGGGAAAATTTTGAGGTGAGAATCCCAAAATGACGGTTGACTCAGCCGGGATATTTGATAGTGTTTCCGCTCTTTAAGTTACAGTTTAATGAAAACGTATTTGCCGAAAGTAAATTTGGAACAGCGCCGATGGCACGTCATTAATGCGGAAGGTGCTGTCTTAGGCCGCCTGGCGGTTCAAATTGCCGATATCCTTCGCGGCCGGAATAAGCCGGTTTATACGCCGCATATGGATGCGGGCGATTTTGTGGTGGTTATCAATGCTGAAAAGGTGTTGCTGACCGGTAAAAAGGAAAGCGATAAGGAGTACATGAGCTATTCTGGCTGGAAAGGTGGCGAGAAATTCACCACTGTAGCTCAAGTTCGGGCCAAACAACCAGAACGCCTCATTGCGCATGCCGTGGCAGGCATGGTGCCGAAAAATCGTTTAGGCCGCAAATTACTCACCAAACTTAAAGTGTATCGCGGCAGCGCTCATCCCCATCGGGCTCAGAGTCCGGCGCCCCTTTCTCCCGCCAATTAATCAAGATATCCTATGGCAGAAGTCAATGAATTCTTAGGCACTGGCCGGCGTAAAACCGCTGTTGCTCGTGTTCGCCTGTGCAGCGGCACCGGCAAAGTGACCGTGAATGGCCGCGCCCTCGAAAACTACTTTAGCCTGGAAGAGCAGCGCGCCGCCGTGTTGCTGCCCCTGGTAAAGACCGATTCCGCCAACAAGTTCGATGTTCGTATCCTTGTTTGCGGTGGCGGTCCCGCCGGCCAAGCTGGCGCGGTGCGCCATGGCATTGCCCGGGCTTTGTTGAAGGTGGATTTAAACCTGCGCCCGATTCTGAAGGCCGAAGGCCTCTTGACTCGCGATCCGCGTATGAAGGAACGCAAGAAATACGGCCAACCGGGTGCGCGCAAACGCTTCCAGTTCAGCAAACGTTAATTTGGATTTCGCAAGAACCCCGTTGTTTCATACAGCGGGGTTTTTTTGTGTCTGGAAGGGAAGCCGTCAGAAAACCGGGGAGCGGCTTACACCGAAAGTTTCCCCGCGCTTGGTGGCGTGGCAAAACGCGGATGGCTTTGTCCGGGGCGGCGGTGTTTACTGCTTCACGATAAGTTGCCCCATGCGCGCATGCCAGGCGCGCAATCGCTTGCAACGGGCGGGAATTTTGTGGTGGCCGCAATAAAGAAAGTTATCCAGCACCCCGGCCAGATTAAAATCCACGAATAACGGCCGATCACTTAGCAAGAAAGGCCTTTCAAATAGCATTTCCTCGCAGGGCATTAGCCGGCGCTCCAACTCCACCAACAATTGCTTTTGTTGCTTGCGCCACTGCTCAATGCAACCGCGGCCGAATTTGCGCTCTTTTTGCCGGATATGGGCGAGTTGTTCGGTGGCGGGTACGAACTCTTTGAAATAAATGTCGTTCAGTTTAAAACCCACCGCTTCGACGTCATTTTCGAAATACCGCCAAAGTAGGTTTTGCACCCCTTCCCAGGCGCGCGGGAAAAGGTTGAGGCCGAGTTTGCCGTCCAAGTATTTGGCGATGACTTGCGAATTATCGTCCGTTTCAAAGACCACCGTTTTGCCGTCCTTGATGATCGGTACCGCGTAATATCGCTCCCGAGTGAGTTTCCAGACCAGGGAACGGTCGCTGGGAGGGATGTCCACGATTTTAAACGGAATATTGGCGAATTCCAAAATTCGACGCTGGACGATGCAATAGGGACTCCAGGGAAATTGAATTAGTTCAATCATATTCGTTTTTTGTGAACGGCCTTAGCCAAAGCGGCCGGCCTTTTCGCGTTGGTATCCGTTTCGAAAAACGCCGGAACCGACTCTCGCAATTGATTCAGCCGGTCGAGCGCAAGGTTTAAGGCGTTTAAGACCCCTTTGGGACTTAAGTGGGGACGCTGACGCAAACTCTCCAACTCAGTTTCTAATGCTTGGAGCTCCGAGTTGAAGCGGTCGCGCACTTGGCGGCGCGCATCATCCAGCGCCGACAAACGTGAAAAACTGGGCATGGCGGGTTGTCGCCCGGACAGCGCATCGAGCACTTCCCGCCGTATCCGGCTGATCAAGCGCGCGTCGAAGGTGAAAAAACCGCGGAATATTTTTTCAGGAATGGATTCGGCTTCATTGATTTGCCGACTGATTATCAGCAAATGGATGCGGTTGCCTTGGTACATGGACATCCAAAAACGTTCCAAAGCCGTGCCGTCGGCATTGATAAATTGGACTTGGCCGCATTCCTTGGGTTTCCGTCCCACGCCTAAGACGAGCACCTCGTCAAGTGTGGCGGCGATGTGGCTATAGCGTTCTCGATGGTTTTGGAATTTGCCGAAATCCTGAAAACTGCTGAGCAGACGGCCATAGGCGTCCTCCATGGCGATATCCTCCACGGCGCGCGATAACGCCAGCATGACCTCCGAATTAAACGTGTGGAATACGTTGGCGTGGGCGGGAAGGTGAACGGCTTTGCCCGCTGATGGCTCAAAGCTGGACTCAAATCCCGCCGGCAAATACTCCCGCATTCGACCCAGGAAATCTTCCAATGATATGGAATATCCGCGCATGGTTAATAATGACACACTCTGGTTCCGCTGTCGGTGCTGAATGAGGGTATTTTAGCCTTTCTTAAGGCCTGCCGTCAAACGGCAAACGGGGTTTCCCGCCAAATCTGTTCCATTTGTTGTTTGCATCCCGGGGGGGCATCCTTATATTTTAGTTAACCTTATCCATAGCGGTTAAGCACCTATGAGGATTTTGCTTGTTGACGACGACGAAGTGATGCGGCAGTACTTGCGCCGAGTGTTGCAACAGGAACCGGCGTTGGAAATCTTCGAAGCGTCCGATGGTCAGGAGGCGTGGGAAATGTTGCAGCGCGGCCCGCTCCCCAATCTTTGCCTGCTCGACATCATGATGCCCCGCATGAACGGCCTCGAATTGCTCGAAAAAATGCGATCGGAGGTTCGTTTTCAGCAAGTCAAAGTCATCATGTGCAGTGTCGTGCGCGAACCCAACCGCGTCCAGCAAGCCATTACCTTGGATGTGTCCGATTATATCCTGAAACCATTCAAGAATGTCACGCTCGTCAATATGGTGCGCCGGGCTTTGGGCGTCAGCGGTCCGGCGCTTGGCGCTCCTCCCCGAGTCCCGCATCCGGCTGCGGTCATTCCAGAGAGTTTTCCTCAGCGACTGAACTCTTTTATGATCGAGTCCGGCCAGGCTTTAAAAGAGATCGAATCGCTCATCGGTCAGGATCACAGACCGACGGTTTTGGAGCGTATTGCCCATCTCAAAGCGGATTGCCGTTCCCTGGGGTTGGCGACTCTGGAACAGGCCTGGAGCGCTCTGGAGTTTGCCTTGATGGATCGTGACAAACGCGAGATTCAAGCCCGGCTGCAAACCCTGCAGGCCTTGCACCAAGGGGTTGCCGAGGTGCTGGGCAGATTATCCGCTCATCTGGAACACGAAGTTGAGATCGCGGTGTTCTAGTTCTTACCCGTCTTTTTATAGGTCAAGACTTTGGCGCTGGGCCGCTCCGTTGCGGTGACCAATAATCCCTCGTCCATCAGCGTGGCCCCGGTATATTCGCGGCCTGGGCTGTTGGCGTCGTCAAGATCGGTGACTTGGTACCGCGCCGCGGGGTCCAGCCCTTTGAGTTTGAGCCGAGCCGCTTCATAAAAGCTATCCGTGCGCCGGAAGGCTTGCACCACCCCGGTGTTTTGTTCCGGCCGATGGAATTGCCAGGCCATCCACACCTCCTGTCCATTGCTATACGGGGTGAGGGGGTAGTAATCCCCAAAATAGTTGGGGGCAATTTCAAATTTCCACTGGTTGAGCAGCCGGCGTGCTTCGCCATAGGGTAAATCGGTTCGGCGCATATCGAAGCAGGCGGTGAAATGCGGGCACATCTGGCTGCGGAACGAATAAGAGTCCATGGCGCTGGTGCCCGTGCCGTAGAAGGGAATCCACAAGGCTAGCCCGTAAGTATGGCTCTGCTGGCTCATAGGTTCCATTAGGTAATCGCTGCGCAACAGGGGCACGGACCGGCGCAAAGTCTCCAGGTCATTCCGATGGCCGCCGCTGGCGCAGGTATCGATTAGCATCCCCGGGTGACGGCGCCGCAGTTCGTCCCAATACGCCAAGTAGCCGCACACATAATGATTCTCGGTGACGCCCTGGCGGTCCGGCGCGTCGGCGCTTTTCCAGTAGGGCAACGGGCTGATATTGTAGTCCTGGCGGTAGAGATCGATGCCTTCCTCGGTGATCATTCGGTCCACATGGTTGATCACCCAGTTCAACGCCTCCGCCTGCCCCAGGTTCAGTAGTTTTTGGTCGCCATCGGGTCCCAGCAACCAGGCGGGATTGTTCGTATAAAGCCAGGTGCCTGTGGCGACGCGTTCCGGCTCGAACCAGACGATGCTTTTGACGTGTCTGGCTCGGGCGTGATCCGTGATCGCGCGCAAGCCGCGCGGGAAACGGGTCTTATCCACTTCCCAGTTGCCCGTATGGGGCCAGTCCTTGCCGTCGTGGGGATACCAGCCCGCGTCCATCCACCAATAATCCAGCGGCAATTTCTCCTCAAGGTAGCGATCGACGAACAGGACTTGGTTGCTTTCGCTGGCGTTGATCATTTCGGCGAATTGGTGCGAACTGCAGGCGGCCATCTCCGGCGCCAGCGGCCGGGGCAAATTGTGGTCGAACATCCAGCGCCGCCAGACGTTTTGCGCCTGAATCCAATCCCCGCGCCAGAACTGCAGCACCACCAAAGGCGTGCGAATTTCTTCGCCCGCTTTTAACCGCAAATGGGTGGTTTCCTGCCCCGATACGACCTTCAGGCCGCTGGCGCTATCCAAATCGAACGTGGCGGCCCATTGGCCAGGCCAGCCGATGGCGGCGATGACCCCGTCATTGGGTTGCCAGGCGAGGTTGAAATAGGGGAATACTTGTTCCAACGGACGGCCCGACGGCGGCGCGAAGCGCAAGGGGTGGCCCGGCTGGATCGCCGTGACCAACGGCTCGAAATCGTCCGCGCGCACGAACGTGCCTTTGCTATGGTGCAAGCTCAACTCCCGGGTTCCGCCGCGCTTAAAAACGGTGTCCAGGGCCTGGAGGTTGGAAAGAATCGGAGTGTCCTGAGCGCCCAGGTTTTTGAAATAAACGGTCCATTCGACGGTGGGATAATCCTGGTAAGCGACGCCAATATAGCGGACTTCCAGTCCGGTGTTCCGGTCGAACCAGCGAACGGTGTGGCGGGTGCGCAAGGCGTCGAGTTTTTCCGTGGACCGGGCCGACTCCCACCGCGATAGGAACGTCGCGGAGGCTTTGCCGTCGTATTGAAAAGAGAAAGGCGGTTCGGTGGAATACGGCTCCCGCGCGCCCTCCAGAATTGGCAGGTCCGCCAGCCAGATTTCCCGGCCGTCTTGGAGCGTGATTTTCGCTTCGGCCCAATCGGCTTGGTCGCAAGCAATCCCGTCCGGCGTTGGGTTCGCTTGCAGCGTGAACTCGGTGGCTCCGCCCAATTCAGCGGCGACCGCTTTGGGCGGCATGCCTTCGCGCAACACGCCGGAGCGGAATTTTTCCACTCCCCCCGCGCTGACGGAAAAACTCACACTGCCCCGGCCACCGGAGGTTTGTTCGTTGCTATCCACCCCCGCGAGAGCGGTGAACGTTTTCCCCGGCCCCGGCAAGCGGACCAACACCTGGCTGAAGGCGTGACAATAAAGTCCGCGCTCGTGCGGGCCATCCGCTAGGCGCAGGGGCTTGCCATTGCGGGAGTTTTTTTGGACGGGATCATGGTTCGCGAGCACTTGCAGGCTGGGTTCGCTGGTCGCCACCACGGTCTTTCCCAGGAACTTGGACTCCACCCATTGCCGCGATTCCGCGAACTCCAGCGTGTTCGTGGCGAAAACCGGCGCGGCGTGAAGCGCGCATTCCGTAAGCAAAAGGCAGGCGGCTAGCCATGAAAACCAGCGAGTCGTTCCGTATTTCATATGCGTGTAAAACCAATTTCAAAAGAGAATCCGGCGCATCGCAGCGTCATAATAAAAAATGTCCACCCATGCGAAGACATGAGGCTATCCAAGTAAGACGGCCAAGACGGGGTTTTTATTCAATGAGATCTGGTGCATTCAGACCCAGCCACGTTGACGGGCCGCTTCATACAGAAACACGGCCGCCGCGTTGCCGACGTTGAGGGAATCGACTTCCAGTCGCATGGGCACGGACACGGCGTCATCGCAAACGGCGAGGATCTCGGGAGCGATCCCGTTGCCTTCACTGCCTAGCACCAAACAACAGTCCCCTTTGAGATTCGCCTGGGAGAGGAGGTGATTATCCGCGTGCGGGTGGGCGGCGATGGTGCGAATGCCATGCCGGCGCACGGCGCTCAGCAGTTGCTGTAAACTTTCCGTTTCCAAAATGGGCAATTTGAAGATGGCCCCCATCGAGCCTCGCACCGCCCGTCTTAGATAGGCGCTGGCCGAGGTTTCGCCGATAATCAGCGCCTGCGCGCCCAGGGCGGCGCAATTGCGCATTAAACCGCCCACATTTTGGGCGTTGGACACCCCATCCGCCGCCAAAAACAACCAGGGCCGGGGCGCGGCGGCGAGGATTTGCTCCAGGCTGGCGGGTTCGGGCACTTGACCCACAGCCAGCACGCCTTGGTACATCGAGAAACCGGTCAGGGTTTCCAAAAGCGTTTTTTCGGCGGAATAAACCGGCACGGTTTCTTGGCGCGCCAGCAGTAGGGGCTCATATTCCCGCAGCCATTTTTCCGGTGCCAGCACGGATAGGACCCTGAAATTGCTTTCCAACAGCCGACGCACCACTTTTTCGCCTTCCGCCACGAAAATCCGCTGGTCGCGCTGCGCTTGCTGGTACTTCATGGTGCGATAGGCAGCCAACTCGGGTAGGTCGAGCGTCGTGATTTTTTGGACGGTCATCATGGGGCAAGCAGATTGACGGCGGTTTTACGCGCGAACCAGGCGCGGGGAAAAGGCGCGATTATTTAGCGGGTATTTTGAGGGTTTGCCCGGGTTTGATGCGGCGCGCGTCGACGCCGGGATTGGCTTTTTGCAGCGCGTAAGCGCTGATACCATATTGGCGGGCAATGGCGGCTAAGGTTTCGCGAGCCCGCACGGTGTGCGTTTGAAAAGCGGGCCGTTCGACAACGGGAATTTTAAGCGTCGGTTGGACCGAGGCTTTTCCCACGGTGTCCTTGGCCGCCGTCACTTTGGCGGGCGGAAGCGAGGAACTGGTCGGCGAGAGCGCCGCCGCTGGCGCGGGGGCGGCGGTGGGCACATACACGATATTGGTGACCACGCGGACGCGATTGGTGGCGATCGCCAGCTGTTGCGTCAGACCTTCGATTTGCTGTCCGAGGTTTTGGTTGTCCCGTTTCAATTTCTCGATCTCCCGTTGCAGTTGCGGCGTGACCGGTCCCAGGGGAAGATCTTTGGCCAATTCCTGTTTGCAATTATCCATTCGCTGCCGGATGACTTCCGCATACGGCGAGTTGGGCCGCATGCGGCGAAACCGGCTGCCGTGGTAGATGGCCGCCGCGTAATCGCGCAAGTTCTGTTCGTAGAGCACGAATAATTCAAAATGCGCCGAGGCGTTGCGCGGGTTGGCTTCCAGGGCTTTTTCAAAAGCGTCCACCGCGGCGGGGTAATCGTTCTTGGTGAGCAGGTTTTTGCCTTGGATGAAGTTGGATTCTTTTTGCTCATCCAACGCGGAATCGAAGTTTTCCGAACATCCCGCAAGGAATGCCCCGAAAACGGCAAAGAGCAAAATTCGCCAAACTTTCACCAAACACATCATATCACGGCCACGCTATCAAACTGGTTGGAACACGCAATGCTTTGGAGCCACATTTTTATGGTGTCCCCGATGCCTCAAACGTTCCTATTAACGGATTCCGAGCGGAATTTTCAATGTTTTTAATCCGTTCGCCGACGGTTCGACCGTGGCCGGACGCCCCGCCCAGGTATCCAGATGCAACACGATTCGCGCGGGAGGAGTCCGCTGGGGTGGCTCGAGGCGCAACCGGGCCGAGCGGCCGTTGGCCGCCACTTTTAATTCGAGCGACAACGGGCCGAACTCGGTCAGCACGCCGTTGAGGCGGATCACCGCCCCGGGTTTGATCCACGCCGCGGGCGGCGCTTCGGCCAAATGCGGCTCCCGGCCGCGTTCCAAAGCCAAGGCGTGACGGGTTAGCCGGATGAATTCCGCGCTGGCTCAGTTATGCGGCATGTCGCCGCGAGATATTGGAGGTATGGCCGGAACGAAAAAAGCCGGCGCGGGGTGGGGGGCCGCGCCAGCTTGGGTTGTTTGGGTTGGGATTACTGGAAAAGCGAACGATACAAGTCAAGCGCTTCCTTCGGCGTGCGTTTATCATGCACCACGGCGCGGATCGCTTGGATCATGGCCACCGGGTTTTCCGCTTGGAATACGTTGCGTCCCATATCGACGCCCGAGGCGCCTTCTTGCAGGGCTTTATAGGCTAATTCCAGGGCTTCGTTTTCCGGCAGTTTTTTGCCGCCCGCGATAACGATCGGCACCGGGCAGGCGGCGGCCACTCGGGCGAAGTCTTTCTCGCAATAGTACGTTTTGACAAAGGTGGCCCCGTTTTCGGCGCACACGCGGCAAGCCAGACCGAGATAGCGCGCGTCGCGCGCCAATTCTTTGCCCACCGCCGTCACGCCCAGGGTGGGAATGCCGTATTTGTTGCCCAAGTCGGCCGTGCGCGTGAGGTTGACGATGGTTTTAGCCTCGAATTTGCCGCCGATGGCCACCATGACCGCCAGCGCCGACGCGTTCACGCGAATGGCATCCTCAATGTCCAGGATGCATTCGTCGTTCAACTCGCCGAGCACGGTGGTGCCCGCCGAATAGCGCAAGGATACCGGTTTGTTGGAAGTGGGCGGGACGATGGAGCGTAGCGCGCCGCGAGTGCACATGATGCAGTCGGCGTATTCGATCAACGGCGGCATCGATATATCCATGCGCTCCAAGCCGGAGGTGGGTCCCATGATGTAGCCATGATCGAATGCGAGCATGACGGTGTGGCCCGATTTTGCGTTGAAAATCCGGCTTAACCGGTCCTTCATGCCCCAGTCCATATGGTCGAGGCCTTTGAGAAAGAAGGGATACTTTTTTACGGGTACGCCGAAACCGTAATCGGAGGCGTCCTTATTGCTGTCATTATCTGCCATATTCGTGTTATTTAAGAGAGTTGATTTTAGAGCGCTTCGCTGAAGCCTTTGAACAGCAGCGAGACGGAGACCGCGCCGGGATCGGGGTGGCCGATCACGCGGTCGCCCAGGTTGCGGGCGCGCCCAAATTTGGCGCGCATGTTTTTCGTGGCTTCGGCGCCTTGGGCCGCCGCTTCCGCCGCTTGCCGCAGGGCGGCTTTGGGGCCGGCGCTCGGTTCGGCGGCCTGGAGGGCGGCTAGCGCGGGCAGAAACGCGTCCATCATGGTTTTATCGCCAATCTGCGCCTTGCTTTGCTTGTGCAATTTGCCGATGCCGGCCGCGAACAGAGCGGCCAGCGCGGGCGCGTCGAAAGTGCTTTTGCCCGCCGCGCCATCCGCCAAGCCCATGAAGAAGGAGCCGAGCAGGGGGCCGGTGGACCCGCCGTCGCAGGACATCACCGCCCAGGCGATGGCGGAGAACAGGGGCTTCAATTCATCGCCTTTTTGTTCCGCCACGGTCTTGGCCACCGCTTCCATCGCGCGCAGGATGGTGGTGCCATGGTCGCCGTCGCCCACCGCGCCATCCAGGCGGGAAAGCATTTCGTGGTTATGCCGGATCTGCTCGGTGGCGGCGTTGAGCATTCGGCCAAAGTGAGAGTAACCGATCGTATCTGCCATGGTGCTAAATGGATTGGTGCTTAATTTTAGCGGGGCTCGCCCATAGTTGGGTCAGCCCCGCGGGGAATCCGAGGTCGACGGTTCGCGCTTACTTGACGGTTAGCGCCGGAGTTTGGCAGGGGGCCTTCCAGTACTCGATTAGTTCGTCGTCCAGCTTGGCGACGAACATTTGGAAGCCGGCCATTTCCTGCACAGTTAGATACTCGCCGCAACGCGCCTCAACCAAGGTGATACCTTGCGCGTCGAGGTATTTTTTACAGCCGCGCAGGACGATGTACAACTCCATCAAAGTAGTGGCGCCCGCTCCATTGAGAATCAGCAGAATACGGTCGCCCGATTTTGCTTTGATGGCCTGAAGCAATCGCGAAAGCATCAACTCGGCCGTTTCATCGGCGGTTTTGATTTTGCTGGGGCCGGTGCCCGCTTCGCCGTGTTGGCCCATGCCGATCTCCATCTCGTCTTCGGCGAGTTCGAAAATCGCCTGGCCCGTGGCGGGGTGGGTGGCGGTCTTCATGGCCACCGCGAGGGTCGCCATGTTTTCGTTGAACCGCTGGGCGATCGCGTACACTTCATCCAAACTCTTGCCCGCCTCGGCGGCGGCGCCCGCGATTTTGTACAACGGAATGCAGCCGACCAAGCCGCGACGATCTTCGGCGGGGGCATTGCCGCCCGGCGCGATATCCTCGTGGGTGACGAGCATTTTGAATTTAACGCCTTCTTGGGTGGCCATTTCCGCGGCCATGTTGGCGCTCATGACGTCGCCCGCGTGGTTTAACACGACGAACAATATGCCCGCGTCCCGCTTGGCCAAGCGCAAGGCTTCGATCACTTTCGGCGGTCCGGGCGCGGCGAACACATCGCCGACCACGCTGTAATCCAGCATGCCTTTGCCGACAAAACCGCTGAGCGCCGGCTCGTGCCCCGCGCCGCCCAGGGTGACCAGGGCCACTTTGCCGGCGGGTTTTTTGCGGGCGCGAGTGACGATTTTTTCGGACTTCACCGTCACGAGATCCGCATGGGCGATCGCAAAACCTTCCAGGAGTTCCCGGGTCAGGTTTTGCGGGTTATTGATGAATTTTTTCATGACGCTTATTTTTTGAATTCGAGGAATTCCACCGGCGCGCCCGCGTCCTCGATGAAGGCCACCCGCAGCCCCGCCATGGGGACGAACGGCTGCACAATGATCTTTTTGCCGGCCAGGGCGGCGTCCAGACTGTCCACCGTGTAAGCCACGTGGGCCGTGGTCTGGAGCAGCTTCGGCATGGGGCTGCCGGCTTCGTAGCGCAGCCACTCGATGTGGTGCTCGCTCTTGTTCGCGTCCGTGATGAACATTTTCGAGTCCGCGAGATGGATTTCCTCAGCCTGCTTTTTGGCCGTGGGAATGCCGATATGATGGAATTCTTTTTTCATAGTCTCGTTATTAAGGTTGGCGGGAATAGGCTTAAAATTTGACGCCGGGATTGGTGAACCGGAGGCCGTCGCCATCATGGAAACTGCCGTATTCGCTGACGATCGCGCCGCTGTCGCCGCTGATCATGAAATGCTTGGCGCCCACGCGGTTCAAGGAGCCGATTTCGCCGGCTTTCAACTCGTGACATTTGGAAACGGTGATGAATTTCTCCTGGCTCTTGGGCAGGGTGACTTCCGCCGGGATCGGGCCGCCTTCTTCACCCAGCGTGAAAATGTTACCGTGGCGGACGTGCCAACTCTCCATCTTGGCTTTGCCCTTGGCGGTGGCTTCATGGCCGTGCTCGACGATCATTTGATGGGGAAGCAGATAAATTTCGTGCGCGAAATAGCCGGTGTCCTGGAAATTCACCCAGAAGATGCCGCCCATGCCCACATTGGCGAAATCGCCCAGGCCGAAATCGGTCGCCCACATATTGGTCCGCAGGGATTCCGGCACCGGATACCCGTAGGCGGCCATCATATCAAAATAAGCTTTCTTGGCTTTTTCCGCCTGGAATTTGCCGTCTTGGTAGAAGTCTTCGTTTTTATATTTCGGTAATTTAATTTTTTTCATTATTTTGCCATCATTGTCTTTAGCCATATTATTGGCGCAGAAAAGGGCGCACGCCACAGTCAAGGCCGCGGCCAGCAGGAGACGCCCGAATAATCTTCCGTTCATATGATTTTCCTTTGGTTATAGTTGCCGACGTTTGAACTCATTCCTTGGTCTCAGCGCAAGCAGGGGCCCGGTAAAGCTCCGCCGGTGGGGGTAAGCAATTCCACCCCCATCATGCTGTGGTCCCCCTTGGGTTGGGAGTAGCCCCAGACCAGCTGTTTCTCGCGCGAAATCTCCAGTAGCCCGAAGCCTTCGCCGTCTTTATAGCCTTGGTAGCAGCCCGCCACCACGTGGCCATTCGCCAGCCATTGCAGGCCGGTGAGGTTGCGCGGTTTGGTACCCGGGATTTCCTGGACCGAGCATGACCAGGTTTTTTTGCCCTGGGCATCGAACTCCTCGATTTGATCCAGGCTCGATATCAGGGTGTCGCCTTGCGGGGTGCGCAGGGCCGCGAAAGCCAGCGCGCCGGCGGGCTTGACTTGCCAGACCACCTCGCCTTGCGCGGTGTATTCTTTGACCACGCCCGCGCCGGAATGACAGACCAGGTAATGGCCGTTGTCCAGCTTGCGGGTCATTCTCAGGTTGTGATGCTCGCCCACTTTGCTGGGGGAGGTTTGCAAGGTGAAGGCGATCTGTCCGGTGGCATCCAGCTCAAGCACCCGGCCGGTGGAGTTTTCGCCCGCCAAGGTTTTGCCATCCGCCAATCGCTGGCAGGAATAGGTGGCGCCACCTTTTTGCTCGGCGGCTCGATATTGGAACACCACTTGTTTTTCCCGGGTCACCTCGGTGACGGTTTCGCCGTCGGCGAAGAGCACATGCCCATTGGGTAGCATCCAGACATCGTGGGCGAGCTTGGTCGGGTATTCCCATTCCACTTGGCCGGTGGTGGAGAGCACCATGACTCGCTGGTCGCCCGTCGCGAGAATTTTTCCCGACAGCCGCCCGCTGATTGCGGTCGGGTCCGACGCCAGACAAAGGCCGGCGCTGAGGACCAGCGCGGCGCCGCCGAGGTTAAGTTTCCTTAGGGAAGTGCGCATGGGGGCTTAGTCTTCGATGATCACGCGGAAACCGACGTTATACACGCGTTGCCAGGCTGGATAATCCAGCCGGGAGGAGGCGCGAGATTCTTTGGGCCGCTCGGACCAGGAGCCGCCGCGCACGGTTTTGAGACCTTTACTCCCGGCGTTGGTTGCGGTGTCGCTTGGCGCGGGCGAATAATCGTTCCGGGTCCATTCGGCGACGTTGCCGATCATGTCTCGCAAACCCCAGGCGTTAGGCTGGTAGTGGCCAATCTCCGCCAGCATGAGCACGCCATCGTTGAACCGGGCTTCTTTGGGAACGTAATCCCAGAACTTGTCCGGATTATCGATGGGTTGAGGGTCGACGCCGCTGACGGCTAGCTTGGAGAGTGAAGCGTCCGCGAGATTGGCGTAGGCGGCGAAATTCGCGTCCAACCCGCCATAGTACATCGGGGTGCTCGTGCCGGCGCGGCAAGCCCATTCCCACTGGGCTTCGGTGGGCAGGGACACTTTTTTGCCGGTTCGCTCACCGAGCCATTTGCAGAACGCCACGGCTTCGTTCCAGGAAACCCGGATGACGGGCAGTTTCGGTGAATCCATCAAGTAACCCGGATTCACTTGGTCCTTGTAATGCTTATCGTAGTAACCGTTGCGATGGCTGGGATCGAACTGTTGGTATTGTTCCAAGCTGATTTCGGTGGCGCCCATCCAGAAGGGGTTGGCGATTTTTACCGCCACCATGGGGAATTCGTTAAGGTCGCCCGTGACATCCCCCATGACAAATTCGCCGGCGGGGATTTTTTGGAGTTGCAGCGAAACGCCATTTCCCAGGTCGAGTTTTTGCTCGGCGTTGCCGAGGCTGGTTTGCATGGATTTGGCTTTTTCCGCGTCGAACGGCCAGCCCGCGAGCGTCACCGGGGCGGGGCGCGAGGCTTCGGGCTCCGGTTGCACGAAGGCGGCTTTTTTCGCGTCGCAGGCCGGGATGGCCTCAATGTCCTCGTTCACGCAGGCGTATTTGATCTTCGAATCGTAACGGCGTTTTTCGAAGTTGGCGGGAATCGCGGCGATTTCGTGGTACGTCCCGTAGGCGGGCACGTTGATATCGATCCAGGTGATCAATCGGTCCCACGCTTCCGCGTCCAGTTTCACGTTATGATGGCCTTTGCGCAGCATCTGCACGAGCAAGCTGGTGTTGGCGTGGAACTCGAGCGGAGTCAGCGTGTGGTAATCGCCTTCGGGGCCATTGCGTCGGATATAAGGGTGCAAATCGAGGTAGGATTTCGGCAAATCCGAAATGCCGCCGCTGGTCTTGACGATAGTGGCGTCGGCGAGATTGGGTCGGCCCGGTTGCCCGTTGTGGCAGTTGGCGCAGTATTTATCCAGAACCGGCTGGACTTCGCGGGTGAAGGCGAAACCGCGTTTGGGGCCGCGCCAGGGGACGGGGGCGTCCGGAGTTTTGCGCGCGGCGGTGCCGAGCTTGAGGGCGGTGGTGCTGTTTTGCTGCTCATGACAACCGACGCAGGAGACGAATTCGCCCGGCATGCCCACGAACCAGCTGCGCATTTGTTGCATGGCCTTGCCTTCTTCATCGAGCGGTTGCAGGGCCACCGGCGTGTTAGCGGGGATCTTGAACATGGCCGAGCCATCCGGTTCGACCGGCACGGTGCCGATCAACCGGCGCACATCCCAGCCGCCTTCCATGCCGACGAAATAATGGCCGCCTTGGTTGCGGTAAGAATATTCGTATTGGAAGAGCCGCAGGTTTTTCACCGCGCCGCGCGGCACGTCTTTTAAGCCCGGGCCGGTGTAAATATCGTGAATGTAAACGGTGGCGTTGGTCTCGCCCAGCTTGACTTTATCGGCGATAACCGGCGGGCGCTCGTTCTTGCGCAACGGCATCGGCTCGAACAAGGCGTAGCCCGGCTCCTCTTTCAATAGGAGCATGTTGTCATAGATATCCACCAGGTAAACGCCCCACGCCGAGGCGGGGGTGGGCTTGCAGGAAACGAGGAAATACTTTTCGCTCAACGGATACGGGTGCAAAAATTTCGGCCAGGATTCGTCCACCAAAGTGTCCTTGATGAGGCCTTTCACCGGTTTGCCATAACCCGGGATGCGTTGGATGGCGCCCGAATCTTCTTGGCGACCTTTGGCGGCGTCGAACAAGACCAGTTCGCCCATGCGCGGCACGCCGTGATGGCCGGTGACGATGCCCGCGAATTTGGTCGAGCTGCCCGGGATGGGACGCGCGTAGAACAAGGAATTTGGCCAGTAGGAATTACTGCCATAAAACTCGTTTTGCACGGTGCCGTCCGGGTTCATGGACATCAGCACGCGGCTGAAGTAGTGGGCCGAATCGGTATATTCCCAGCGGAGATACATTACCCGGCCGCTGGGCAGCACCACCGGGCACCAGTCGTTGTCCTGATCGAAGCAGAGCCGGCGGATATGCGTGCCGTCGGCATTCATTAAATGCAGGTTGGCGACATAGTCCGAACCGCCCACGCAGGGTACGCCTTGGAAGGTGCTGGTCGAATCGAAAACAATCCGGCCATCGGGCAGGTAAACCGGATCGTAACTATCGATGTCGGGTTCGTCGGCGGGAGAAACCTGGCGCAACCCGGTGCCGTCGACGTGGATTTCAAAAACTTGCCAGCGGTTGTGAGTGCCAATCGAGGAAAAGAGGATTTTATCGGCGTCCCAATTCAAATCCACATCGCCCACGAAGAATTTTTTCGCGGGTTTGTAAAGCGTCTGGGTCTTGGGTTGGTTTTCTTTAATGGCCAATTGGGCGATCTCGTTGTCTGTGGTGGGGTCCACACTCGAGTTACCTTGCCAATTTTGGGGCAAGGCGAGATTGCTTTCGCTACGTTTCACCAGCAGGATTTGTTCGAAATCGAGCAACGGGTTAGCTAGGAGCGCTTGGCGTTCGAGCGCGCGATACTTGGCCAATTCGCCCAGCGCGCTCTTTTCACCGGCGGCCAGGGCTTGTTGAATGGCGGGTAATTGTTTGCCAAAAGCTTCGATGGCCGTCAGCAATTCCGGGCCGGATTTATAGGTGTTGGGGAAAGAAGCGCACAAATCTTTCACCGCCAACGATAAGGCGTCGATTCGGATTGCTTTGGATTCCGCCAGGGCGGCCTCAAAGGAGTCCGCTTGGCGGGCTACTGTGGCGAAGAGGCTCAGCCATTGAGGGTCGCTGGCGGGCGTGTTGGCTTGCGCCAGTTTTTCAAATTGCGCCTTTTCGGCGGTGGCGTCTTTTAACCGGGCAAGTAAACCACCGATGACTTTTTGCTCCAGCGAAGGGGTATCGCGGTTGGCGAACCAGTCCTCCACCTTCACATATTTGGCGAATTGCTTGGTTTCCGCCGGGAATTGTCGCGTTAAGGAGGCCCAGGTTCCCGAAACCGAGTTGCCGGGGTTGAAATAGAAACCGCAACCGCCCGAACGGTTGTAGATTTTAAACAGCACCGTGTTGGTGCCGGGCTTGAGGTGGGCGGTGATGACTTCATCATCCGGGGTGACGCCGCGCGGCACATCGTGCGAGACCAGTTTATCGCCGTTGAACCAAAACTCCATGCCATCGTCGCTGCCCAAGCTGAGCTGCAAATCACCGGCTCGATCCGCCTTTAGGGTGCGGTAGAGGTAGGTGGAGGTTTGATCGCCCGCTTGCAAGATATGAACGACGCCGTCCGCGTAGGTTTTGGCGTGCCAGCCGGGTTTGCCGCCATTTTTGGCGTCCAGCGCCACGCCTTGCTCCGGAAATAGCGCGTCCGAGAAACCTTTGGCGGGGAGCGGTCCGGTCGTGAACCAAGTAGACGCTTCCAGTTTCAGGTCATGCTGCAAATCCGCGCGTTTGGCCAGCATTTTGGCAGCCCAGGGAGCCGGGTTCGGCTCGGCGGCTTGCCCGGCCGCCAAGGCCCAAAGGGCGGTGGCGGTGAGCGATAGGAATAATCGGTGTGGTTTCATCCCGCTCCCGGTCATGATAGTTGGTTTCATCTTATGCTCCTGTCGTTTTCGTCTGTCCGTTGCGCGGCAGCAGGCCATGTCCTAAACGTTTGGAAACGATCTGGGCATGTTCCGTTACCAGCGCGCCCACCCGGGGCAAATCTTCGTGGCGAATCCGGTCCACCGGGCCCGTGATCCAGATCGCGGCTATCGGATAGCCGAACCGGTTGAGAATAGGGGCTGCCACGCAATGAATCCCCGATAATTGTTCTCCGCGATCTAAGGCGTAACCGTCGAGGGCCGCTTGTTCCAATTCCTGGGTGTATTGTTTGACGTCACAGATTGTATGATCATTGAACCGAGGAAAAGAAATTTTCGCGAGAATCGAGTTGCGCTCCGGAGCGGGCAACCAGGCCAGGATGGCTTTCCCGGGCGCCGCCGTGTGGAGGGGGAGTCGGGTGCCTAAATTGAGCGAGAATTTAAAAGGTTGCGACCCAAGAACTTGCCCTAGGACAACCAGCTCGGTCTCGACAATCGTGCCGATCAGCACGGTTTCCTTGATTTTATCGCGCAGGGTTTTCAGGATATCCACCGCGACGGTCATTAAATCTTCTTCCGCCAGGGTCCGGCTGCCCATGGCTAGCAATTTGCGGCTTAACCGAACGGTTTTATCGTCGTCCCGCGCCAGATATCCGTATTCGACCAAAGTCATGACGATGCGGTAGACGCTAGTTTTGGCGCAGCCCAGGTGGGCGGCGATTTCGGTTTGCTGAAGTCCGTTGGGATAATCCAGCAGCAATTCCATCATTTTAAGCCCGCGCTCAAGGTTAGGCACCTTGTAGCGCGAGGCGGGTTTTAACGGCCGCTTTTTCACACGCCGAGCCTTTGAAAAAATCGATTCACCTGTAAAAATTAGTTTTGCCAGTAAAACTGAAGTGCCGTAAGCTCCCTGTCAAGCGCGAATCAGGACGAATTATTTGGCCGTTTTTTTGAATCGATTCCGGCCCCATTTCGTCCCCTATTCATTACTCGTCATGCATAAACTGAATACTCTCTCTTGTAGCCTGGCCCTGGCCGCCTTGCTGGCGGTTCCGGCGGCTTTCGGCGAGGTCAAAGACTCCACCCCCAAGGCCGGGGCCGATACCTGGGAAGCCCCGGCGGGTTTGGCGATCTCCCCGGATGGCGCCGAGCTTTACGTGGCCTGCGCCAAAACCGGCCATGTGCTCGTGCTCGACGCCGATGGGCTGGAGACCAAGCGGTCAATCGCCGTTTCTGGCGGGGCCTCCGGCTTGGCGCTCTCCGCCGATGGCAAAACCCTATATGTTACCTGTGCCGCGCCCCTGAGCCATTTAGCGGTGGTGGATGCCGCCCATGGTAAAGTGATTCGCACCATACCCGCGGGTCATACCGCTCAGGCGCCGGTATTGTCGCCGGACGGCGCCACAGTGTATGTCTGCAACCGTTTCAGCGACGATATTTCCGTCATCAACGTTAAATCCGGCAAAGAAACGGGGCGCATTCCAGTGGATCGTGAGCCGGTGGCGGCGGCACCCACCCCGGATGGCAAATATTTGTTGGTCGCCAACCATCTCCACCATGGTCGGGCCGATACGAATGTGGTGGCGGCCAAAGTGAGTGTCATCGATGTGGCTAGCCGCAAAGTGACGAAGGAACTGATTTTGCCCAACGGCAGTGGGATGCTGCGGGAAATCCAGGTCTCGCCCGATGGCCGCTATGCCGGCGTGGTCCACGTGTTGGCGCGCTACCAGTTGCCGACCACGCAATTGGAACGTGGCTGGATGAACACTAGCGCCTTAAGTTTGATCGATCTTTCCGATGTCTCCCTGATGAGCACCATCTTGCTCGATAATGTGGATAGCGGCGCGGCCAATCCTTGGGCGGTGGCTTGGTCAGCGGATAGTAAAACTATTTATATCACCCACGCTGGCACGCATGAATTAAGCGTGATCGATTTCACCGGCGTGCTGCAAAAACTGGCCAAAGCCAAGGCGAATCCCCAAGCGGCCGCCAGCGCGGGCTACCGGTCTATGCCGGATATCACCGGCGATCTCTCTTTCCTGGCCGGTTTGCGCGAGCGGGTGAAACTGGCGGGGAAAGGGCCGCGCGCCTCCGTGACGCGCGATCACCGGGTGTACGTGGCGGATTATTTTTCCGGCAGCGTCGAACGCGTCGATGCGCAGCCCGGCTTGCCGGTTAAAACTCAAGTGCGCCATATCGAGCCGAATCAAACCATGTCCATTTTACGCCGGGGTGAGTCCTTGTTTAACGACGCCACCATCTGCTTCCAAGGTTGGCAGAGTTGCGCCAGTTGCCATTCCGACGATGCCCGTTCGGATGGCCTGAACTGGGACCTTTTGAATGACGGCATCGGCAATCCCAAAAACAGCAAAAGTTTGCTGCTCTCCCATCGTACCCCCCCGGCCATGAGCATGGGGGTGCGCGACACGGCGGAAACCGCCGTGCGTTCCGGCATTCGCAGCATTCTCTTCACCGTCCAGCCCGAAGAAATCCCGGTGGCGATGGATGAATGGTTAAAGTCCATGAAACCCATACCCAGCCCCTATTTGGTTAACGGCAAAATGTCCTCCGCCGCCAAACGGGGTGAGACAATATTCAACAGCGCCGAGACCCATTGCGCCAGCTGTCATACGCCAGGTTTGTACACCGATATGAAACACCATGACGTCGGCACCGGCGCCGAGGAGAAGTTGTACGATACGCCTACGCTGGTTGAGATCTGGCGGACCAGCCCCTATTTGCACGATGGTTCGGCGGTGACGATTCGCGACGTGCTCACGAGCCATAATTCGAAAGATCGCCACGGCAAAACCTCGCATTTGACCCCGGCGCAACTCGATGATTTGGCGGCGTACTTGTTATCGCTATAATTCAAAGCAGTTGCGATTGAACGGGGCCGGAGCCAGGTTCTAGAAGCTGGCGGATGGGTGCGTACCCTTTGCGGTGAAGCGGGCAGGGACCGTATTTTTTAAGCGCCGCCATATGCGCGGCCGTCAGGTAGCCTTTATGCTCGTCGAAGCCGTATTGTGGATACAATTGGTGATACCGCACCAGGGCCGCGTCACGCGCGACTTTGGCGATAATCGAAGCGGCACTGATGGCGGGCACCGTTGCGTCGCCTTTGACGATGGCGCGCGCGGGGATCTTAAGTGGTGGCAGTTTGTTGCCATCCACGAGGACCATTTCCGGTTTGACCTTTAAACCCGCGACCGCTCGCGCCATGGCTAAGTGCGTGGCGTGGAGCACGTTGAATTTTTCGATTTCCTCCAGACTCGCGGTGGCGATGCACCACGCCAGGGCTTTCTCCTGGATTTCCTGGCTCAACTCTTCCCGCCGCTTAGGCCGCAATACTTTTGAATCCGCCAGTCCCGCAATCGGCCGTGCTGGATCCAAGATGCACGCCCCGACGTACACCTCGGCTACGGCGGAGCCGTACCCCGTTTCGTCCACGCCGCATTCCAGTAAAGGTTTATCCAATTCCGCGAATAACATCACGCGGTGGAGCCTATCTCATGCCCATGATAAATCGAGAACGGAGTTTTCCGCTCTATAGGGCGGGTGGAGGCCGGGGAACTGGGCCGTCCGCCGGTCGCTATCGATGGAGAAATTGGGCGACTTCCGTTCGCACTTGCTCCCGGTGCGTGAAGAGGGTCACATGCTCGCCGCCAGCCACCGCGACGAGTTTGACTTCAGGCAATCGGGAGGCAAAGCGTTTCGCGTGCGCGTCGAAGGACACGACCCGGTCGTGCGTGCCATGAATAATAAGGCAGGGGACCCGGATGGCCTCCAGGGGATAATCGCGAGTACGAGTGATCCGAATGTCGTTGTTCGTGCCGCGAATGCGTTCGGCCATGCGATCGAACGTGCTTTCCATGAGGGCGCGATAGAGGGCCATCACTTCCGGCTCACCCAGCAGGCGTTGGCGGGTGGCTGCGTCCGCAATCGCGCGGGCTAACGATTTTTCCAGATTACCCAGCGCCTTCCGTTTCATGACGCGCACCAAAAAAGGAATATGGGCCAGGGCTTTCATGAGATGGAAGGCAAAGGGGATCGGCTCCCAAATGATGCCGCTGCAGGTGGAGATTAACACCAAGCCGGCGCAACGCCGCGGATGCCGCAGCCCAAAGTGCAGGGCGCAAGGGCCGCCGCCGGAGATCGCGATAACGGCTGCCTTTTCCACGCCCAGGGTATCGAGCAGGCTGGCGAACAAGTCCGCCTGCTCTTCAGGGGTGATACCCGCGCGGAGTGGGGTGCCTAAGTAACCGGGCCGCGAAAGAGCCAGAATGCGATGCGGGCCGGTCAAGGCGGCTTGAGCTAGGATTAAGCTTTGGTCCCAACCGCCCATGGCGCCGTGCAGAGCGACCACGACCGGGCCTTTCCCGGTATCGACGTACTCCAAAGGGCCCGCTTGGGTTGGTACGATTTTGGGCCTGATTTCATTCGGCATGGTTTCAGTGGACCTCATGCGACCCCTCCCTCTTGTGGGAGGCGGGTTGCTGGCGGGTCACTGCTTGGCGCGAAAAACATGCGCGTTACGAGCTTTAAATCCGGGGCTTTGAAAGCAGTCCCTTGGGCCACCCGGTGTAGGGCCAAGCCTTTGATGGTCGTCCAGAATAACGTGGCCATTTCCGTAGGGTCGCCGGCAAGGATGGAACCGTCTTTTTGGCCGGCTTCCATAATCCTGGCGATAGCTTCATACGGTTTGCGGCTTTCCGCCTGAATGATCGCTTTTGTCTCCTCGGGAATGCCCTCGCTTAAGGTCGTTTGGGCAATCAAGAGCACACGGTTCGGAAAGAGTTCGCTGGTTTCCATACTAGCGATGGTTTCCCCCAACGCTCGGAGAATTTTTTCTTTTGGGGGCAGGTGCAGTTTTTCGAGGCCGTCGGCGGCCTGATTGAGTTTTTCAAAAGAGCCGCGGATTAATTCCGTAAATAAGCCTTCTTTTGAAGTGAAATAGCGGTAGAGCAATCCTTGGGAAACACCGGCGGCGGCGGCGATGTCGGAGATTTTGGTTGCCGCATAACCTTTTGAGGCAAAGATTTTTCCGGAGCAAGTGAGGAACTCTTCTCGCCGGTCCAGACGTTGTTTTTCGAAATGGGAACTACCGGGGCGCATAATTTATTTTACAACCATTCCATCACTGTGGATTCGATCCGGCCGACGGTAGCGGTTCATTGCTAGCGGCAAAGCCGTTGGTGACGATCATGAACAAATAATGAATGAATATTCATTCATTATTCAACCCAAAAATATAAAATAATGTAAATATCTTATTTCGAATTACTTAAAAGCAAATGGCGAAGACATAAAAGCGGGTGTTGCCATAGCATGCGCGGGCCAGCGTAGCGCATCACTTGTTTGATTTGGTCGCGTTGGGCGCGCTGGTAGCAATGCACCGGGCATTGGGCGCAGGTGGGTTTCTTTTTGCCAAATCGGCATCGTTCCAGCCGAGTGGTGGCATACTCTAAAAGGCTCTGGCAATCGGGACACATCGCCCCTTTCGTGCCGTGGTTGCCCTGACAATAGCAACGAATCATGGCGGTCACCGTTTTCCACTCGTTCGCCAAACGGGGGGTATGGGAAAAGATTGGCCCACCCGGTTTTAGCTCAGATGGCGAGTTCAAGGGGGGGATACCTTGAGGTTCTAGTTCTGCATTCATGTGGTTTAATCTAGCGTATCGTTTATGGGAATAATTTGACCGTGATCAAGAAAATCGCCGAGTATCTAACGGAAAGACGCGGGCTACGTGGTGAACGATGGATTATTGCTCGCGACCTAAAACCGATGAATCCAACGGTTGTGGGTTTGACTCACTATGGGGCGGGAATTAGGGTCATTCCATAAAAACGAACCGTGCCACAAGGAGCATTCCTATAGGGAGTGTGACCCGAAAATGGAGTCTTCCGCGTCTATGAGAAATCATGCCTTGATCAGGATCGCCGCCAAGTTTTGGCTTTGGGTTACGATAGGTTGGTTGTTAGCTGGTAAAGCCGAGGCGGCTACCACCAGGGAGACCGATCTATTCCTCGATTCCCCCTTGCGGACAATCCAGATCGAGGTATCCCCGGAGGGCATGGAAATTCTACGCCAATCTTCCCGAAAGGGGCGTGTTGGAATGCATGAGCAGACCCACGCGGAAGCCACCGTGCGAGAAAACGGCCAAGTTTACACGAAGGTGGCTATTCACCTAAAGGGATCGTTCGGCAGCTTCCGCCCGGTCGATTCTAAACCGGGGCTGACGTTGAAATTCGATAAAACCGCCAAGCATCAACTTTTTCATGGGTTGTCGAAAATCTCCCTCAACAACTCCGTGCAGGATAGCTCTTATATTTCCGATAAACTCTGCCGGGAGCTCTATGCGCAAGCCGGTGTGCCCGTGCCTCGAGTGGACTACGCGGTCGTGGAACTCAATGGCCAAAAGCTCGGCCTCTATTTATTGGTGGAGGGATGGGATAAAAGGTTCCTCAAGCGTTATTTCAACAACGTGGATGGTAATTTATATGACCCTCCCCAACTTTTCGATATCGATAAACCTTTGGAAGTTATCACCGGCGTTCACCCGGATGATCAATCGGAACTTGCCGAATTAGCTCAAGCCTGCGCGGGTAAAGATCCGGATCAACGATTGGAACAAATTCGCAAATTAGTGGATTTCGACCGGTTGCTAACCCTGCTGGCCTTTGACGTGATGATTTGGAATTGGGATGGATACCCCCTATTTCAGAACAACTACCGGGTGTTCCATAACGTGGAGTCGCACCGAATCGTTTTTATGCCCCACGGGATGGACCAAATGTTTTGGAAACCGGACGGGCCGATTCTCACGGGTCGCAATGGTTTGGTCGCGCGCGGGGTGCTGCAAGCTGAAGCGGGGCGTCGGCTGTATTTGGATCGCTTCCGCGAGCTGCGCGCCAGTGTCTATGATGTCCAAGCGATTACCAATCGAGTGAACGTGTTGGCCGCCCGAATTCGTCCCGCCCTCCTCAAAGCCGGGTTCCTGTCGGGCATCCAACATAGTCGCGCGGTCAACCGGTTAAACCGGCTCATCGCCCAGCGCGCGGTGGAAATGGACCGGCAATTAGCATCGTTGCAGGAGTGGCAAAAAATCGGCGTTGGCGAGACGGTGACCCTATCGGGCTGGGAGCCGGTGGAAACGAGTGGCGAGCTGGTTTTGGACCAAGCGCCCGATGCCGGTCCGCTTCACATTCAAGCCAAAACTGATGCCATTGGCGTGTGGCGCAAGGTCTTGTGGCTTGAGGAGGGGACGTATGTACTGCAAGGACGCCTTAAAACCGCTGGAGTGGTGTCTCCCCGCCGCGATTCGCTCAAAGGGGCGGGGCTCCGGGTGTTCAGCCTGCGAAAACAATCCAATGGCTTGCGGTGGAGTTGGTTCCCCTATGATGAGTCGCGCGATTATGAACACCGGGGCGAAATGGGCACGGCCAAAAACGGGGGCACCCGATTGACGGGGACGACGGATTGGACCGATGTTTCCTATGAGTTTCAATTGCGTCAGCCGCTGGCCGATCTGCAAATCCAATGTGAATTGTATGCCAAAGTAGGGGAGGCTTGGTTCGACCCACAATCCTTGAAACTCACCCGCAAAACGGCGGTTTGCCCGTAAACGAACCCAGGCCAGGATTTTCGTGTAGCTTCGAGGGGGGCCGCGCAAAGTTCACGCTACGCGAGCCTTTTTTGTGGCGGCGCGCGTAAAAATACGTCTTAGCGCTCTGTTTCTAGAGAACTGGCGTGGGGATAACCGAAGGGTTTGCCGGGCTATATCGATGAAGTATCCGGAATACGAATCTCCTGCTTTTCGTGACGGAGAAAGGACTGCGGGTGGCGATCCTTGTTTGCCAGAGCTTGAGCCGAGGCGGGGAGCTAATAGCAAGCTGATAGCAAATATCTTGTGAATAACTTGCTAATAATCTTGACCATAGACCTGTAAGTTTCTTATTTTGAAGGTGATTAAGACATGGGTCATGTTTGCTCAACTTAAAGGCCTGTTTTCCAATGACATTGGGATCGATCTAGGGACCGCTAACTCCCTGGTGTACGTGCGTGACCAAGGCATTGTGTTGCGGGAGCCGTCGGTGGTGGCGATTCAAGCCGGCACCACGAACGTGCTTGCCGTGGGCGAAGAAGCCAAACGCATGCTCGGGCGCACACCAGGAAATATCGTGGCTATTCGGCCGATGAAAGACGGCGTGATTGCTGACTTCGAGGTCACGGAGTCAATGCTGCGGTATTTTATCCAGAAGGTGCATCATCGAAAGTTGATTGCGCCTCGGGTGGTGATCGCGGTGCCCTCGGGCATCACCGAGGTGGAACGGCGGGCAGTGAAGGATTCAGCGACCCATGCGGGAGCGCGGGAAGTTTATTTAATCGAACAACCGATGGCGTCCGCCATTGGGGTGGGGCTGCCGGTGCATGAGCCGGCGGGTAACATGATCGTGGATATCGGCGGGGGTACTTGCGAGATCGCAATCATATCCCTGGCCGGCATCGTCTTTAGCCGCAGCCTGAGGGTTGGGGGGGACGAGTTTGATGAAACGGTCGTGGCTCACCTGAAGCGCGCTTATAACTTGATGATTGGTGAACGCACTGCGGAGGAGATTAAAATTCGCATCGGTTCGGCCTATCCGTTGGAACAGGAATTAACTTTAGAGGTGAAGGGTCGCGATTTGAGTTCCGGGCTGCCTAAGACGTTGACGGTGCGCTCGGAGGAGATTCGTGAGGCCCTTAAAGAGCCTCTTTCAAGCATCTTGGAGTCTGTGCGCATTACTTTGGAGCGGTGTCCGCCCGAATTATCCGCCGATTTGGTGGATCGCGGGATTGTGCTGGCGGGCGGGGGCGCGCTTTTGCGCGGCATCGACCGACTGGTGGCGGAGGAGACCGGTTTGCCGGTGCACATCGCCGACGATCCATTGAGCGCGGTGGCCACAGGCACAGGCAGGGTGTTGGAAGAGCTCCAATTTTTAAAGCGGCTTACTTTTTCCAGCAAGGCTTAGCGTTCACCCCAGAATGTTGCCGGGGTGATAATGTTGAAACGGCCGCGAATAATCGCGATATCGGTGGTATTATTGCTGGTGGTGGTGGTGTTGAACCTGCCCGAGCGCTGGACTTCGCAATTGAAGTTCGTGATCGGCGGCTTTTTTATCCCCCTCTTCGGTCTGGCGGGCTCGTCCCAAAGCTTGGTGTCCAAAGCTGGCGATACGCTGGCCCCCCGGAGCGCCCTGGTGCAAGAAATCGAAACCTTGCGCCTGGAGAACCAATCCCTCCAGATCCGGCTGACCCAAGCCGCCGAAATCCAGCGCGAAAATGATCGCCTGCGTAGTCAGTTGGGCATTGCCCGCCAATATGCCTGGAAGCTAAAATACGCGCAAGTAATCGGGCGCGACCCCGCCAACTGGTGGCGCGCGGTGCATATTGACTTAGGCGCGCGGGACGGCATGCAACCCGATTTGGTGGTATTGACCCCCCAAGGGTTGGTGGGACGCATCGCCGACGTCGGGGCTACCCGCTCGCGAGTCATCCTGGTGGGCGATCCCAATTGCGGGGTGGCCGCCATGATTTCCGAAACGCGCGACGCCACCGGCGTCATTGCGCCTTCCTCCTCCGGTGGCTTCGATAATACGCTGGTCGATTTGACCAAATTGTCCCACAACAGTAATTTAAAACCGGGGCAGAGCGTCATGACCAGCGGCAAAGGCGGTGTATTTCCTCCTGGCATTCCCATTGGGCAAATTGTCGATTCCCGCGTCATGGAGTTCGGTCTATATGCGGAGGCTCGGGTTAAATTGGCTGTGGATTATAATAAACTCGAGGACGTGTGGGTGAAAATGCCATGAGCCGCGCCACTCTATTTTTGCTTTTAGTGACGGCCTTCATCGAGGTGTTTCTCGAATGTTGGTTCGATGGATTCCGCCGGGTATTGGGGGCTCAAATCAGTTTTCTGCCGGCATTGATGGTGTACACCGGGTTGACTGCCACCTTGCCCGCCACCTGTTTGGTGGCGGTTTGCGGCGGCATGTGGTTGGATAGCCTATCTTCCAATCCATTGGGTATCAGTATATTGCCGCTGATTGTCGTCGGCTGGGGCGTCTATGTGGCGCGGGATTTCTTTTTGCGTGACCAGACCGTGGCGCAGTTTTTCGCCGGTGCCGCCGGCAGCTTGGTGGCGCCAGTGTTGACGCTCCTGTTGGTGTATACCTTGATGCCTTCGCGTTCCGCCGTCCCTTTACCCTCCGTTAATTGGGAACACTTGCCAACGGTCGAAGGCGAGTTCTCCCATGGCGGCACCCAGCTGCTGCGTCCATCGTTGAGCTGGCACATGGGGGTTAAGCTGTTGCTCATGGCGCTCGGGGGCGCGCTGGCTACGCCGCTCGTATTCCGTTTGTTCGATTTTTTGAACCGGATTTTCAACTACTCGCCCGTCGCTCCGAGCAGTTTTCGCGCGGACCGCCAGATCATTCGGGGGCGGCAGTGAGGCGTTCCCGAAGCCTAATTTTGGCAGCCAAGGACTAGATGCTCGTTTTTGACCAGATGAAAAAAAGTGACCAGCCGCTTTGGTGGCTGGGCGCCGTCGTGTCGGCGGGCATGCTCGTGCTCCTAGGCGGGTTGTGGTATCGGCAGGTGTACGCTTCCAGCCAGTATGTCGAAAGTCTCAAAACCCAGTCCATCCGGCAGGTGCGGTATCCGGCGTTGCGCGGAAAAATCCTCGACCGCCAAGGGCGCGCCCTCGCGGTGAACCGACCTTCCTATAACATCAACCTTTATTTGGAGGAACTCAGCGGGCTTTTCCAGGACGCCTACCGCAAAACCAAAGCGCAGCAAGATCAAATCAAAAGCCAGGCAGCCGTGGCCAGCGGGTTGGCCGCGAAAACCAGCTGGTATCAGCGCCTGTGGCGAAAAAGTTCGGGAGCCAAGTCCCGCTGGACTTCGGAGGAAATCCAGGCGCTAGGCAAACAGGTGCGTTTTTCCGTGGCGAGCAATCTGGTTTTCCAATTGGGCGTGCGCATGGGGCAGCAATTGGTGCTGGACGAGAAAAAGTTCAACGACCACTACGCCAACCGCTTGGTGGTCCCGCTGCCGGTGATGGAGGATTTGAACTCCGGGCAAGTGGCCGTGTTTCATGAGCTGGCCAGCAAAATGCCCGGCATGTACCTGGACATCCAGCCTTTGCGCGAGTATCCCCGGAAAACGGTGGCGGCGCATTTGATGGGATACTTGGTGCACTCCGATAAAGTAGCCGCGGACAGCGAGTCGGAAATGGATTTGGAGGACAGTTTGCCGGGCTTGCCCGATTACGAGGGGAGCGTGGGGCTCGAGGGCAAATTCGACGATGATTTGCGGGGCCGCTCGGGCGTCAAAGCGGTGCAGGTGAACAATTTGGGGTATCGGCAATCGGAGACCATTTTGCTCGCCGCCGAACCGGGTAGCAACATCGTCACGACCATCGACCTGAACATTCAGATGGCGGCGGAACAGGCGATCCGGCAAAGCGGGAATATCGCCAAAGGCGCGGTGGTGGTCATGGATCCGCGCAACGGCGATATCTTGGCGATGGTCTCCTATCCGCCCTTCGACCCGAATGCCTTTATCCCTCGCATGCCGTCCGACACTTGGGCGCGCTTGAACGATCCCGAAACCAAAACCATGTTGAACCGCGCCACCTACGGCGAATATATGCCGGGGTCGATTTTCAAAATCATCGTTGGCCTGGCCTGTTTGGAATCGGGAAGAACCGACCCCAACGCGATTCTCAAAACGAAGGGTTACTTTCAGGCGAATGCCAAAAGCAAACCGATCAAGGACACCGCCGCGCCAGGAAATTACGATTTTTGCAAGGCGCTGGCGCATTCGAGCAATGAGTATTTTATTGAGGAAGGCCTCAAAACCGGACTGTGGCCGATTGTGCGCATGGCGGAGCGCGTGTTTCTGGGAAAAAAAACCGGGGTGCCTTTGGGAGGGCAGGAAGTGGATGGTTTCCTGCCCACGGAGGAATGGGTGAAAAAGATCAAGGAACGCGGCAATCCCTGGCGGGAGGGCGACCTGCACAACTTTTGCATTGGCCAGGGATACATCACCGTCACCCCGATCCAAATGGCCGTCATGACGTCCGCCATGGCCAATGGTGGCAAGGTACTGTGGCCGCGGTTGGTGGAGCGCATCGAGCAACAGACCACGGCCGCGGAAATGGGCGTGCGGACTTACCCGGCCTTCCAGGTGCGGGGCGAATTGAACGTCACCTCCGGACACCTGGAAATTGTCCGACAGGCGATGCTGGCCGACGTGGATGAAGAGGGCAGCACCGGGGTATCCGCCGCGGTGGCGGGCCTGAAAATTGCCGGCAAAACCGGCACCGCCGAGGTGGGGCCGCGCGAAAATCGCCGGAAAAACACCTGGTTCGTCTCGTTCGCGCCCTTTGAGAATCCGCGTTACGTCGTGGTCGTGCTCGCGGAATCCGGTGGCGCTTCCGGCGGTCGCACTTGCGCGCCGGTGGCGCGGAGCATTTACAAAGCGATTTTGGATCTGGAGGCCAAAGGGTGAACCGAAACTTTGACCAATCCACGCAGTCGTCCGGCGCGCGTTTATTAAACGGTCGGCGAGCCCGCGTCCGGCCGCGCCGGCGGGCTGGGGGGAGGTCGCGTGTTTGAGTCTTCCTACAACGAAAGAGGCCCTTCGATCGATTGGCCATTGATGCTCGCTATCGCCGGCTTGGCCATTGTCGGGATCGCCTTTATTTATAGTGCCACCAGCGTCCAAGACCAGTACCGTAACCTGGCTTGGTATAATCAATTCCCCTTCAAACAAGGCGTCTGGATTGTGCTGGGCGCGGGCCTTGCCGCCGCGTTTTGCCTGGTGGATTACCGGATCTGGGCGCGCTACTCGTTTGTGTTTTACTGGCTCATGGTGATTACGCTGGTAAGCGTGCTGCTCTTCGGCGCCAAGCATAACGGGGCCAAGCGTTGGATCGATTTACCGTTCATGAGCATCCAGCCTTCGGAATTCGCCAAGCTCGCGTTCCTCTTCGCGATGAGCCATTTCCTGAGCCGGCCGCCGGACGAATTGCGTTTGTCCGGAGTGTTCTGGAAAGGCATTGGGCTGGTGGCGCTGCCCTTTGTGCTCATTTTGAAGGAGCCCGATTTGGGGTCCTCGCTCGTCTTGCTGCCCGTGGCCATGGTGCTGATGTTCACGGCGGGGGTGCCGCTGGTGTATTTGCGCCGGTTGGTGGTCGGAGCCGCGTTGCTGGTGGCCGTGATTCTAGTCGATATTTTGTACGCCCCGAAAGGCTGGCCGATCAAAATCACCCTGGAAGATTACCAGCAGCGGCGCCTCATGGTGTACTTCGGGCTCGATTCACTGCCCACGGACGCCAGCCCCGCCGAGCGGCGCCGAGCCAGCATGGCCAATTATAATGTCCGCCAGGCCCTCATCTCCGTGGGCTCTGGCGGCATATGGGGCAAGGGTTGGCGCGAGGGCGACCAGGTTCGGCTCGGTTTTATGCCGCGCATGGGCGTGCATAACGATTTCATTTTCTCCGTCATTGCCGAGGAG
>DBTJ01000043.1 GCA_002306985.1 Verrucomicrobia bacterium UBA1319 | reverse complement strand
TGGCAATGCCGGTGGCCGCGATCCGTGGCTGGCGCTTCCACCGCCGGGTTCCACCAGGGATCGAAATGAATGACCGTATCCGCCTCGCTCAGGTTCAAACCCGTGCCGCCAGCTTTAAGGCTGATCAAGAATATCGGCACCTCCTGATTGGAGCGGAACCGCTCGATAGCGGCTGGCCGGTCCCGCGTTTCGCCATCGAGGTAACAGTAGTCGATCTCCGAGGCCTCGAGTTTTTTCCGGATCAGCCCGAGCATTTTGACGAACTGGCTAAAAACTAAAACCCGATGGCCGCCGTCGATGGCTTCGTCCAGCAGTTCTTCCAGTAAATCCATTTTCGCCGAAGCCGTTTCCGGCTTTACTTCTTCCAGTGGTAGCAAGCGCAAGTCGCAACAGATTTGCCGCAAACGCAGCAAAGTTGTAAACACGAGCATGCGGCTTTTTTCCAGGCCCTGCGCGCCCACCGCTTCGGTGATCTCGCGGCGGCTAGCTTCGAGGATTTGTTTATAAACGGCCGTCTGATCATCCGTCATCTCGCAATAGGCCACATGCTCGATTTTCGGCGGCAGTTCGGGCGCCACCGCGCTTTTTACCCGGCGCAAAATAAAGGGCCGCACCCGCCGGGAAAGTCGGGCTTGGGCCTCCACGTTTTTCTCGCGCGCAATCGGCAACTCGTAACGCTCATGAAAATCCTTGGCCGAACCGAGATAGCCGGGCATCAAAAAGTCGAAAATCGACCATAAATCCGCCACCGAATTTTCCATCGGGGTACCGGTTAGCACGAGCCGATGGGCCGCTCGAATCGCTTTCACCGCCTGGGCGTTCTGCGTCTTGCGGTTTTTAATGTGCTGCGCTTCGTCCAAAACCAGCGTGTCGAACTCGATAGCGCGATAGAAATCCGCATCCCGCCGAATTAAGGCATAGCTGGTAACCACCAAATCGCACCCGCCGATTTGCTCAAACTTATCCTGGCGCTGGGGTCCTTCGATCGCCAAAGTTTTCAACTCCGGGGTGAAACGCGCCGCTTCGGCCACCCAATTGTGCACCAAAGTCGTGGGACAAACGATCAGCGACGGCCGCGCCTCCACCGTGCGCGAGGCTCGCAGACTCGCCAAAGCTTGCAGGGTTTTTCCTAAACCCATTTCATCCGCCAATATGCCCCCAAATCCTTGGCGCCTTAGAAAATGCACCCAAGCCACACCCGCCTTTTGGTACGGGCGAAGGACGGAGTCCAAGTTGCCCAAGTCCGGCGGCGCGGCGGCGGCGTTGAACGCGGTTTGGGTGCGCCACCCTTCCGGGGCGGCGATTTTCCAGCCGGTATGCTCCTCGATGGTGGACGTTAAAAAACCGGCCTGGGCTTTGGAAAAACGAAACCGCTGGCCGTTTTGGCGAGGATCGCAATCGTGAAAGACTTCCTGCAACTCGCCAACGGCTTCGGTGTCGATCAAGGCAAAGCGGCCATTCTTTAGCCGCTGATGGTGCTGACCGGAAAGCAGCAACCGTTGAATCTCGGCGGCCGGGATGGAATCCCCCGAAGCGGTGGTGTAGCTCAATTCCATATCGAACCAACTTACTCCCGAGGAAACCACCTCGAACCGCGGCTCGATCCGCTCCAAATTATTGTCCACACTGGAAGCAAGCCGAGACTCCAGGGTCACTTCCCAGGCGCGTTCCAGGGCGGGGTAATCGCGCGCGAAAAACTGAAGCACCGAATGCTGGCCCGCCAGGCGCAGACGGCCTTGATCGTCTGGATGGCTGAAGCCGGCGCGCAACAGCCGACCCAAAGCCGCCTGCTCAGCCGTTACGTCCCGGGTACTGTAAGCGGTGGGACGCGCGGGATTGGGCATCCATAAAGTTTCATCCTTAGCGGTAACGCCCGCCGTCATGATGCGCGCCCCATAGGCGCATTGGAGTTGCGCCTGTAACTGCGCCAAGCCACCCGAAAGGGTTAACAGGAATCGCGGAGCCCAGGGTTCGAAGCTGAAATCTTCCAGTTTAAAATTGGCGGCTTGCGCGCCCGCCGCTTGCAAGGCGGGCCACTCCTGACTTAAAAACTGCGGCACCTTTTCGCGCGACAAAACCACTGGCCCCCGCAGCAGGGCCAAACTTCCGCTGGCCAGAGCCATGGGTTGAAACACCGACCCATTCATTACCCAGGGAGAATCGCCCGGCAGAACCAGTGGCGCCACCGCCGCTCCCCCCGGCATTTCCAAACGGATCTCACCCCCGGGCATCAACGTGGCCCGCAAGGGAGGCGACCACGGCGTGGTTTGAACGGTTACGGAAGCTGCCCGCCCGAATTGAATGCGTCCGTGACCCACCATGGCGGGCAAAACCGAGGTGAACTGGCTGGCGGTCAAGGGTAGCATCGCGGGAATTTCCCCCTGCGCCAGGGGTTCCAAAGCGTCGAGCAACCGCGCATCCGCCGCCTCGAGTTGAAACGCTTTGCCTTGGGGTAAGCTATTCAACGGGCAACGCCCGCCACGCCATTGCCCCTCAAGGCACACCGTAACCCGACCGCGCCGAGCGCTTTCGGCAAAATTCGGCGGCAAGATCACGGATAGCTTCAGGGGTTCACCCGCTTCATCCCGCAAGATTCGCTTGGCTGGCTTGCGTGATAAGGAGGCTGGCGGAGCGGTAGCTAAGGAACGTGGCGCCGTAGTGGCTTTTTCCGCGGGGACGGCGGCAGTCGGCTGGTTACGACCGATATGGTGCAAGCCAACCGCAACCGAATGGGCGCAAATCGTGCCCCATTGCCTGGACTCCCGGCAGGAGCACATATTTTCCAAATCGATCGCGTCTTTAATGACCAAACCGGCGCGGTAGCTGATCTCCCCCTCTTGCACGACCCCTTTTAAAATGGGCGGCGTCCAATTCGAACTAAGCACTTTGCCCATGGCGTGCAGCGCCCGAGCATGCTTCATCGCTTCCCAGCCGGCAATCTTGGCCAGAAACGCTTCCGTAATTTCGATGCCTTCCATATTTGCGGCCGCGAGGCCAGATATAACCGCGTTTTACCCAAAAAAACCACTAGCCGATTGACTGGCAGCCATACGCCTGTACGGCAAGGACCTGTAGCTGAGCGCTGGCAAGCTCACAAGTCAAAACCCCGGGGTAGAAGTGCATTTATCTTAATGGTTTACACTTAGGTTGCCATTTTAGGGCTTTATTTGAACCGCGCCATAACCCATAGTCTGTGCGCATGGATTGTGCGGTGATAAATCGAAGTGACGAGCAGCTTCTACTAATTCTTGATGCCCTGCCGATCGCGGTGTCTCTTTCAGACAGCCGCGGCGCGATTCGTTTTATCAACAATCAGTTCACCGCGCAATTCGGTTACGACACATCCGACGTCAGCACCATCAGCGAATGGCTCGACCTAGCCTATCCCGATAAGACCTACCGGGAAAAAACCAACGTTGAATTCACGGCGCGTTTTCTCGCCGACCCCGTCCCTATCGGAGTTTCTCCCCTGCCCGCCCGCATCTCGTGTAAAGACGGCTCGATTCGTATGGTTGAGATTTCGGGCCGCATGCTGGGGGAAGACAGCTTGCGGATTTACCAAGATGTGACCGAGCGCAACCTGATTTCCGGAGAAATGGAGGAAACGGAGGCCCGTTATCGCTGGATCTCCGAAAACACCGGCGACGTGGTGTGGTTGCTAGATCTGGAATCGGGCCGGTTTAAATTTGTCAGTCCGTCGGTGACCCGAGTGCGGGGATTTACCCAGGAGGAAGTCATGCGCCAAAACCTGCGTGAATCGTTCACTCCCGAATCGTATCAATTCATCACGGAGTTCATGCCCAAACGGATCTCGGCGTTTTTGGCCGGGGACGAATCGATGCGCGTCATGCTGCATGAGGTCAGCCAACCGCGCAAAAATGGCTCGATCGTGCCGACCGAGGTAGTCTCCACACTGATCACCAATTCCTCGGGCAGGCCCGTTGAAATATTAGGCGTAACGCGCGACATCACCGAACGCAAACAGGCGGAGGAAGCCCGCGCCAAACTCGAAGCGCAGCTGCGGCAATCCCAAAAAATGGAAGCCATCGGCCAACTAGCCGGGGGCGTGGCGCACGATTTCAATAATATTCTCACGGTCATCATGTGCAACGCGAGCTTGCTGGCTGACGAGCCGGAATTGTCGGCGGAATCCCGCGAATTGATCAAGCAATTGGCCGAAGCCTCCGGCCGGGCCTCGAACCTGACCCGGCAACTGCTAACCTTCAGCCGCCGCCAAGTCATACGCCTGCGCCATGTGAATCTCAACGAAGTGGTGCGCAATATGGACTCTCTGCTCAGCCGGTTGCTGGGTGAAAACATCACCTTGCAATGCCTGTGTAACGAGGACTTGCCCTGCATCAACGCCGATCCCGGCATGCTGGAACAGGTAATCCTGAACTTGGCGGTCAATGCGCGCGACGCGATGCCCAAGGGAGGTCGGCTAGTGATTCGCACGCAACCGGAGGAAATCATCGAAAGCCAAGCAGATCACCATTCGGATGCCCGGCCTGGCCACTTTGTCGTTTTGAGTGTCACCGACACCGGGGTGGGTATGGATAAGGATACGCTGACCCGCATTTTTGAACCTTTTTTCACCACCAAAGAATCCGGGAAAGGCACCGGGCTGGGCTTGGCCACGGTATACGGCATAGTTAAGCAGCATCGGGGCTGGGCGGTCGTGAAGAGCACGGTGGGCGAGGGTACAACCTTCAAGATTTTCTTGCCGTCCATCACCGCCGCCGCGCGCGCCACCAAAGCGGCGCCCGGCAAAAACTCCACCCAACGCATCGGAGGCACGGAAACCATTTTGGTCGTCGAAGACGAGCCAGCCGTGCGGCAATTAGCCGTGCGATTTCTCGACCGCCTGGGCTACCAGGTCCATCAAGCGGCTGACGGTCTGGAAGCCCTCGATGTGTGGGAGGAACACCGAGGCAAGATTGATCTGCTATTGACCGATATCATGATGCCTAACGGCCTTACCGGCGTCGATCTGGCCAACCAGTTAAAACTGCAACGGCCGGGACTTAAAATTGTTTACTGCAGCGGTTACAGCCGCGATGTCATTGGCCCTTATCATAATCTCTTGCCCACCGAAAGATACCTCGCCAAGCCGTTTAATCCCAACCATCTGGCGCAAATGATCCGTTCGTGCCTGGACACTTAAGGCAGCCCGCATGGTTTGCCCCCCGGGCTTGGAGTAAAATTTACGGCTGGATAAGACTGAGCGCCTTTTTCAAGGCCGAAGCCGTAGCCGCACAAGCATCGTCCTTCGCCATTTTTGCCAAGATCGCGTTAAACGGTTCGGCGCGCACCGGCCCATCGTAGCCGATCCGATTCAGGGCGTTCAAAAACGCCGCCACATCAATAACACCCGAGGCGCAGGGCAGTTCGCGTTTAGAATCCACTTGCTCCTCTTTGGCAATCCCCACCGGCGCGTCATTCAGATCTACGGCAACCACTTGTTCCGGCCGCAACGTCAGAATATCCTCCGCCGTCTCCCCTGCGTGCCACCAATGCCAGCTATCCAACAAAAAACCGGCGTTGGGAGTATCGATGGCGGCCAGCAACTCTTTCATCTCGATCATGGTGTGGATGAAAGGAAACCGCTGGCTGGACCAAGTGGTTTTGGGGCCCACATATTCCAAGCCCAGCCGGAGGCCGAAATCATTCAACACTCGCGCCACTTCTTTGAGCCGCTCGGCGTGCTGGCGGAATTGCTGGCGATAAGTAAGGCTTTTGTGGCAAGGCATGATCCAGGTAGTCACCCGTTCCACCCCCGCTCTTTTCAATCCGGCGGCGATTTCAGGTAACCGTCCCAAGTCGCGGCCGAACTGAGCGTCATCGCGCCGGAATTCGACGGGCAAACCGGCCGCGCCAAAGACCAAGCCCTTGGCCTTCATCTCCGACTTGAGAACCAACACCTGCTCCTCCGGGAGTAAGGCCAGATAATCCGGCTGGGCTTCGACCGATTCGAACCCATGGCGAGCGGCTAGTTCAATCGCCTCCCGCTGCATCGCCTTAACGCCGATGGCGCCACAAACCAAGTCCACCGTCATTTTACCATTATGCGCAGCCGCACCGCTAGCCGCAGGCGCCGCCGACATCAGCAGGCCCCCGGCAGCCACCGCCGCTTGCCGGATAAATTGACGCCGATCGATTGGGTTCATATATATGACTGAGTTGCGAGTTAATGTAGGCAACCTGTGGCAAACATCAAAACAATAGTGCCGGGTCGATCAAGCGCCCGCTTCGCGAGCCAGCATGAAACTTAAATTCGATTGGTTTCTCACCGGCATGGCGGCCGCCATTGCGCTGGCTTGGGCCCTGCCCAATCCGGGCGCGAGCGGCGGGGCCATGCATCCGGAAATTCTCAACAAAGCCGGGGTAGCCCTTATCTTTTTCCTCCACGGCTTGGCGCTGTCCTTTGCCGCCTTGAAAGCGGGCACCTTGCGCTGGCGTTTGCATCTGGTGGTGCAAATCTGCACTTTCATTTTTTGCCCGATTGCCGGGCTGGTGTTGTTGTGGCTATCCGGCCCCCTGTTGTCGCCCGATTTGCGGCTGGGTTTCTTTTATCTCTGCGCCTTGCCCTCAACGGTTTCCTCCTCCGTCGCGATGACCGCCGCCGCCCGCGGCAATGTGCCCGCCGCCGTTTTTAACGCCACCTTATCGAGCCTCATCGGGGTGTTTCTCACCCCTTTGTGGATCGGCTGGATGTTAAAGTCGGGCGGTAATCCGATGCCGTTGGGCAAAGTGATCCTGGATCTCATTATCTGGTTGGTTCTCCCGCTGGTAGCCGGCCAGCTTTGTCGCCCGTGGCTTGCGCAATGGGCGGAACGAAACAAGCGTTTGATTAACATCGCGGACCGGGCGACCATCTTGCTGCTGGTATACACTTCGTTCTGCGATTCCATGAAGTGGGGCGTATGGTCCGGCCATGGCGTGCGCACCCTGTTCATTGCCCTGATTGGGTCTACCCTCCTTTTCGCCCTGGTTATGAGCTTTACTAAAATCATCGCCCGGCTCATGCGTTTCCCGGTTGAGGATCAGATCGCAGCGGTGTTTTGTGGATCGAAAAAGACCCTCGCTTCAGGCGTGCCCATGGCGCAGCTCATTTTTGGAGCGCACCCCGGCATCAGCATGATCCTCTTGCCCATCATGATCTATCATCCGCTGCAATTAGTGATCTGCGGCGCCTTGGCGGGAAAATGGGCCCGCCGATGGGACGACCACCTTAGGTCTTGATAATGCGGGAAATTGTGTGATATTAGCCCGAGAGAGCCCAACTATGAAAACGAATGCTAATATGTTCGGGGTATCTTTGGCGGCCTTGGCCAGCATCGCTTTGATCGCCGGTGACAACGCCGGGGGTATTTCCCTCACGAACACCACGGAAAGCCTCCCCGCAACCAACCCGGCGCCAGAGGCATCCAACACCGCCTCCGTGGAAACGCCTGTGCCTACCAACTCGGTCCAGAATATCCCGGCCGATTCCGCTAAGCCCGTGGCCACTAACGCCACCAAAACCATAGTTTTCAACGCTGGCCAAAACCAACCTTATTCCTACGAAATAACGCAAGTTGCCAAATTGGCGCAAAACGGCGTCGATCCAACGGTCATCCAGGCCTACGTAGAGAATTCCCAATCAGCTGTTCCACCGAGCGTGGACGAAATCATTTACCTGCGCAGCCAGGGAGTTTCCTCGGATGCCATTTCAGCCTTGATCCACCGGGGCAATCAGTTGCAAGCGACTCGTAGCGTCGCCGCCACCCCATCCGCCGCGGCGCAACCCGCGACCACTCAGCCGGCGGCGGCAATCCAAACTGCGCCTGGGTATGCCTATCCCGCTCCGGTTCAAGAGGTGGTATACACGTATCGTGAACCGGAGCCCGCGTACGTCTATGTCAACCCGCCGACGTATTACTACAACTATACGACTTGGCCTTACTACTACAACTGGGGTTGGTCGAGCTGTTACAATACCAGTTGGCGGCATTGGGGGCATTACCCCGCTTATTCATGCGATCCTCGCGGCTCCGGCCACATCGGCATGCCTCATTCGCAACCAGTGGGCCATGTGCCACCCCGCATCAATATCGGCAATTCGGGGCCCCGGATAGGTGGCGGTGGTCATTTTGGCGGCGGCGGCCATAGCGGCGGTGGTGGTCCGGGCGGACGGCGCGGTTAATTTCCCGCCCACGCTGGAATTCCAGCGCGGGCTACCCGAGCGTTGGGACCTTAAATTTGATTTTTTTCCTCAGCTAAAAAGCCGATCAATACAAAGATCAGCACCGTCAGCGGCAGGAGCAGCAAATTATTTAACATCCCCATCACCTGGGCTAAGAAATGGGCGATGACCAAACTCAAAGCCCCGTATCCAAAGGCCACCAACAACACAAAGATCAATAACCTCAGGAGAAAGTGGTAATCTTTAACGAGGTCTTTGACGTATTTATTGATCCCATCGCCATAGAGGGCGAACAGCGTGGCAGTTATGGCCAAGGCCACCAGTGGCAGATAGGGTCGCAGGCCACGGGAACCGGATTCACACAGGTGCGCTATGGCATTGAACAATTCGTTCATAAACGTGCAAAAACGTTGGATTTAAGCTTTAGAAGAAAGCGATCACCCGGCTAAACCGGCGGGCCACCTTCAACGGGAGCGTCCAGATCAATCAGGATGTCGCGCGGCTCGGCGCCTTTGCT
>DBTJ01000015.1 GCA_002306985.1 Verrucomicrobia bacterium UBA1319 | reverse complement strand
AAGGAAGATTTGCATCCGCAGATCAACATTCTGGATGATAAGGGAGAATTGATCGCGGGCTATCCGATCCCTTCTGGCGCTCACATTGTCGTGGGCGAAGGAGATCGCATCGTGGCCGGTACACTGATGGCCAAAACTCCGCGCAAAACTTCGAAGACCAAAGATATTACCGGCGGTTTGCCGCGTGTGGCGGAGTTGTTCGAAGCCCGGCGGCCAAAAGATGCGGCCGAAATCTCCAAGATCGACGGAATTGTCGACTTCGGGGCGACGGTTCGTGGCAAACGCTGCATTCTTATTAAAGACGCCAAGACCGGGGTGGAAGAGGAGCACCTGGTGCCGATCGGCAAGCACGTCATCGTGTTCAAGGGCGATTTCGTCAAGAAAGGCCAGCAATTGACCGAAGGTCCGGTGGTCCCGCACGAAATTCTCGACGTTTGCGGACCTCAAGAATTGCAGGAACACTTGGTGAGCGAAGTGCAAGAGGTCTATCGCTTGCAGGGTGTCACCATTAACGACAAGCACATTGAGATCATTGTCCGCCAGATGTTGCGAAAAGTTCGGGTTACCGAGCCGGGCGATACCACGTTCTTGTGGGGCGAACAAATCGATAAGATTCACTTTGAGGAAGAAAACCAACGCGTCGACAAAATGGGTGGCAAGCCCGCTGAGGCGCAGCCGGTGCTGCTGGGCATCACCAAGGCCTCGTTGGAGACGGAAAGCTTCCTGAGCGCAGCTTCATTCCAAGACACCACCCGGGTGTTGACTGAAGCCGCCACAATGGGCCGGATGGACGTTTTGCGAGGTTTCAAGGAAAACGTCATCATGGGTCATATTATACCTGCGGGCACGGGTTTTATGTGCCATCGCAATATGAAATTGCAGCCGCTGGTTGAAGTTCCCGAAGAAGAAATTGAATCGGTGGAAACGGTTGAGGATCAAGCTCAACCAATCACCCCTCCAATTATTTGATTAAATATTTTTAAATAATAGTTGCACCGGACAAGCCGTCTGATAATATCCGCACTCCGTTTCCTTTGGGCTAAAAGGGAACACCAAATAATGGGATAAATTGTAATGCCGACGATAAATCAACTGGTCCGAAAAGGACGCAATAAATTGAAGTATAAATCCAAAGCACCCGCTTTGGACAGCGCGCCGTTTCGGCGTGGTGTTTGTCTTCAGGTGATGACGCGTACACCAAAAAAACCGAACTCCGCCATGCGTAAGGTTGCCAAAGTTCGTTTGTCGAACGGATACGAGGTGATTGCATATATCCCCGATGAAGGACATAACCTTCAGGAACACTCGATCGTGCTGGTGCGCGGTGGTCGTGTGAAGGATTTGCCCGGCGTTCGCTACCACATTGTGCGTGGCACATTGGATGCAACCGGAGTGGAAAAGCGGCGTGTAAGCCGCTCGAAATACGGCGTGAAACGCCCCAAGGCTGCTAAAGCAGCTGAGGCCAAAGCTAAAGCTTAAGCGAGATTTTTACTTATATGTCCCGACGACGTCGCGCATTTAAAAGATCCATAATAGAGGACGCTAAGTATCATAGCGTGCTCGTGACCCGCTTGATCAACACTGTAATGCAATGGGGTGCGAAGAGCACTGCTCAGCGTTTGGTGCATGGGGCCTTGGAGCAAATTTCAACCAAGAATCCGAACTCGGATCCCTTGGAGATTTTTCAACGGGCGGTCGATAACGCCAAACCTCGCTTGGAAGTGAAGGCGCGCCGGGTCGGTGGCGCCACTTATCAGGTGCCGCTGGAGGTTCCCTCGGACCGGCAGGCTTCCTTGGCTTTGCGCTGGATCGTTAGCTTTGCGGACGCTCGCAAAGGCATGCCGATGCAAGAGGCGCTCGCGGCCGAGATTTTGGACGCGGCCCAAGGTAATGGGAATGCCATTCGTAAGCGTGATGAAGTGCATAAAATGGCGCAAGCTAACAAGGCTTTCGCGCACTTCCGCTGGTAATAAACTGAGAATTTTAACGCCCTGTTCGCCGATGCTTTCCGGGCGTTTTTTTGTCGCCAAATTAATAAGATGCAATCTGCTTTAGACAAAGGCAATACTGCCAATCCGGCCAAAACGCCGGCGCCGAGTACCGCTCCCGCGGAGGGAGGCGTGAGCCCGTTAAACGCGCCTGATCGCAAGTATTCGCTCGAACGGACGCGCAATATCGGCATTGCCGCGCACATTGACGCAGGTAAAACCACCACCACCGAGCGCATCCTATTCTACACCGGCCTCATTCATAAAATGGGCGATGTGGACGATGGCAATACGGTGACGGATTGGATGGAGCAGGAACGCGAACGCGGCATCACGATTACTTCGGCGGCTATCACTTGCTATTGGACTCAGAAGCAAGAAGGGCTTAACAAGCTCATGGGCGGTATTCCTCATCGCGTGAACATTATTGACACTCCGGGACACGTGGATTTCACGGCCGAGGTCGAACGTTCCATGCGCGTTTTGGATGGCGCCGTGGCCGTATTCTGCGGTGTGGCGGGGGTTCAGCCGCAATCGGAAACGGTTTGGCGCCAAGCGACCAAGTACCACGTTCCGCGCATTGCGTTTGTCAATAAAATGGACCGCACCGGGGCTAATTTTGAGAACGCGGTGCAGGAAATGCGAAAGAAATTGGGCGCTTACGCCTATCCAGTAGTTTTGCCGATCGGTAAGGAAGACTACTTGCGCGGGGTAATCGACGTGATCGATCAGAAAGCGATCGTCTATGATGACAAAGACGCGGCTGGAATGAAGTATGAGATCACTGAAATTCCCGATGATCTAAAGGAACGCGCCAAGACAGCCCTAGCAGAATTGATTTCCGCAGTGGCTGACAAAGATGACGAGATCGCTGAATTGGTCATCGAAGACAAGCCAATCGCACCCTTGGTGTTGAAAGCGGCTATCCGACGTTTGACCTGTAAAATTGAATTTGTCCCGGTTCTGTGTGGCTCCGCTTTCAAGAAAAAAGGCGTGCAACCGCTGGTAGATGCGGTCATTGACTACTTGCCATCACCGCTGGACGTGCCTTCGGCGACCGGTCAGGATCCCGCCGACGCGAACGCGGTGGTCGAGGTTAAGTCAACGGACATGGGTAAGTTCTGTTGTTTGGCGTTCAAACTTTGGAGCGATCCTTTCGTTGGTAAACTGATTTTCTTCCGCGTCTACCGCGGTACCTTGAATAAAGGTGACACGATTTATAATCCTCGCACACGCAAACGCGAACGCGTTAGCCGGGTGTTGATGATCCAGGCCGATAAACGCATTGAAGTTGAGAAGACCTTTGCGGGCGACATCGCGGCCTTCGTGGGCTTAAAAAATATCATCACGGGCGATACGCTTTGCGATGAAGATGATGCGGTTTTGCTTGAGCCTCCGACCTTCCCGGATCCCGTTATTTCCATGGCCATCGAACCGAAGACTCGGTTCGATCGGGATAAGATGAGTGTCGGCTTGCAGCGTTTGGCGGAAGAAGACCCCACTTTCCGTTGTTTCACCAATGAAGAAACGGGTCAATTAATTATCGCCGGCATGGGCGAGTTGCATTTGGAAATCATTCGCGATCGGCTATTCCGCGAATTTAAGGTAGAAGCAAACGCGGGCGCTCCGCAAATTGCTTACCGTGAAACCATCACCAAAGCAGCCGAAGGCGAGGGTAAATTCATTCGCCAGAGCGGTGGCCGTGGTCAATACGGACATGCTTGTATCAAGATCGAACCGAACGAGCGGGGCAAAGGCATCACGGTAGAGAATAAAGTCGTCGGTGGAACGATTCCGAAGGAATATATTCCGGCCGTAATCGATGGGGTGCATGAAGCCATTACCACGGGTAACTTGGCGGGATTCCCCATGGTGGACGTCAAAGTCCAAATTACCGACGGGAGTTTCCATGAAGTCGACTCCAATGAATTGGCCTTTAAAATGGCGGGGATCTTCGCGTTGAAAGACGCGGTCAAGAAAGCGGGCGCCATTCTGTTGGAACCGATCATGAAGGTGGAGGTTTCCACGCCGGATGAATATCAGGGCGACTTATTGGGTGATTTGAACCGTCGTCGCGGAAAAGTTAGCGGAATTGAGGCGAAAAATCAGGCTACCGTATTAAATTCTGATGTTCCGCTTGCGGAATTATTTGGTTACGCTACAGTCATCCGCTCGCTCTCGAAAGGGCGAGCCGCGTACTCGATGACACCGTCGCACTTCGAGCAAGTGCCTAACAGCATCTTGGAGAAGATCTTGGAGTTGAATAAACCCAAAGCCGCGCGCACTTAACAATTTAATTAACGTTCTTTTAAATATGGCTGGACAACGCATACGAATTCGATTGAAGGCCTACGACCACAGGGTCATAGACCAATCCGCACATGAGATTGTGGAAACCGTCAAGCGCACAGGCGCCCGAGTGGCTGGGCCGATTCCGTTGCCGACCCGCGTAGAGCGGTTTACGGTGCAAAAATCGACTCATGCGGATAAAAAGTCCCAAGAAACATTCGAGCAGAGGACGCACAAACGGTTGCTGGATATTCTCGATC
>DBTJ01000070.1:535-50254 GCA_002306985.1 Verrucomicrobia bacterium UBA1319 | reverse complement strand
GTTGGCTTGCCAACCGCCCAGGTTCCGCCCTCTGTTGACCAATCTCCCCAGCCCGCTTCGAACCCCTCGGGATTGTTAAACTGATACGGTCCTACAACAAGGCGAACATCATCAATATACCAGCCAGCAGCGGTATAATCATAATACCTTGATAAATAATCAATGTACTTTTGAGAAGTAAATAAAAAGCCAATTTGTACCATCTGCCCAGCGTAGGCGGTCAAATCAATGGCGGCATCACTCCATGCTGCACTTCCAGTGTCCGACAATATTGGATAGCTCGCATAGTTAATCCAGTCATTCGTTCCGACTTTTATCTGCACTTTTCCCGTATCATTCCGGTTAAATTCGTACCAATGCGACCAACGCAACCTGGGCAACTGGCCTACTGGAGGCACAACAAATGACGGCGTGATCAACCGGCCGAAATTCTCAGAAACCGCGTTAAAACCATCGGAGTAGTTTCCTGTCAGAACGGTCCCCGCGCAATTGGTGCCGCCGTACGCGCCACCAGGGCCAACCGTTGGTTTCCCAACCGACCACGTTCCTCCCTCTGTAGACCAATCCCCCCAGCCTGTCTCGAACCCCTCTGGGTTGTTAAACTGATACAGTCCAACAACTAAGCGCACATCATCAATATACCAGCCAGCTGCAGTATAGTCATAATGCCGTGATAAATAATCTACATATTGCTCTGTACTGAATAAAAATCCAATTTGAACCGTCTGTCCAGCGTAGGCGGTCAAATTAATGGCGGCATCACTCCAAGCGCCGCTTCCGGTATCCAATAGTGTTGGATATCCAGCAAAATCAACCCAATCACTCGCTCCGACTTTTATTTGCACTTTGCCCCAATCATTCCGGTTAAATTCATACCAATGAGACCAATGCAACCTGGGGGACTTGCCTGCGGAAGGCACAACAAATTGTGGAGTAATCAACCGGCCAAAACTCTTTTCGGTATATTGGCCTACCGTCATCGCCGTGCCTGCGCATCGCATGCCTGAATGCGCGGATCCTGGGCCAAAGGCGGGGATGCCCATTTCCCACGAACCACCATCAACACTCCATTCAGTTGTTGGACCTTCGAAATCTTGGCTCCAAGCCGTCCCAGCCGTATCGACCGCAGTTATTTGGACCGAGTCAGTCTTTCCTTGGTAAGAAATCGAAATGCTCGCTGTCCCCAACCCTACGGCTGTTATAACACCTTGACTATCAACTGTAAGAATGGCCGTATTGTCAGATTGGTATGCAGCGCCAGGATAATCTTGCAATGACAAACCCGACGAGCTAGGAAAATCAACACTCGCTATGGTGGCCAGACGACAACCTATAGACATTGAACTGCCTTGAACAGTCCGGAGATGAACGGCTTGCACGGCACCTAAAACTGCCGTATCGGTGCTGGGTGTATTAGGACCTGATTTATAACTCGCCAGCACCTCAAGGGGGCTCATCGCGGTATTATATAGGCGGAACTCATTGAGAACCCCTTGGAACATGGGGTCATCCCACTGGGAGCGCCCAAGCCAATTATTAATGTCATTGATATATCCAAGCGGGGTGGAAGCTATTCCGGTAACTAAAAGCACGCCATTGCTGTATAAGCGAGTCTTGTTGGCTGAGAAATCGTAAGTGACCGTGAGGCATACTTCAACGCCTGTTTGCAAAGGAGCGGCAGCGGTGAGTTGAACATTTTCGACGCCAGTGATAGGATCATGAACCGCAAAGCGTATATTCGAATCGCCTTCGGTGGTGAGAAAGAGATACCCACCATTTCCGTTCGAGACATCTTCGCCACCCGCAGAGGTTCCAAAATCGAATACACGCTGCCAGGGTGAATTGCCTTGCCAGGTCACCCAGGTCTCGAAGGTGGCGTTGGTCAAATTATTAATGATGTGATTGGGGAGATCAACATAGCCGGCAATTGCGCTGGCAGCGGCACCTGAACTGGTGCCACCAGGCAGTGTCAAACTGCCACTCCCAGTAAACGAGGGGCCAATTCCTTTTATTAGTCCATCCGCACTTCCAATGGTGTCCTTCACTGTGGTTCCACCGCTTTCGCTAAAACTGTACCGGTGCACTAAATCCGCGTATCCCGTTGTGCCAATTATAAATAGTAGCAGGGCAGCCGATCCAACGATGTATCTTTGGAGAAGCGCGTTTTCATACTTTCGTATCGTGAGCTTCAAACTTGTTGTTGAAAAGTGCTTATTCATATTCAATATGTATTGTAACATCCAGATTAAATCATCGATTGTTCCAACAAAGTTAGCGTTAACCTGCTAAATCACCGCTCAGACCAAGGTTTCACACCGAGCGCACAGGGGGTTATGTTATATGAATAATAAAGTAATATAATGATAATATTACTCTTTAACATAAGTATCCTATTAATCAGAACAATAATCGCAATACCAAGCGCTTGACTTAGCTTATATATTAATTGCAAGCTGCTATCAAATAACACGCAACATTTACGCGATTGGGTCCCAATACACACACCTAATCATCTGGCTTCGGATTAGAACGATATAAGTCTGGTTGCTACATGAGAAACTAGCAGCCTTTATGCCAGTGTCAATTATTTAGACACATCTGCCCAGATTTCAGGCAGTCAGCAAGCCTAAATTATTGCGACTTGTGACGCCTGGCAAAAATGTGATGCATCCGGTTCATGCCGTGTTATTTGTGTAAACGAACAACTCGCGATACATAATGCATTTACATAATGAGCATTAGTTATATGAATTGAACGCGAATATGTTTCGTCTCATTTTTGAGAAAAATGATCCCAGTATGCCCGATATCTGTTTAATTTTGAAAATCTCGTGGGTTTTTAGGTGGTATTTTCGTAAGGCGCTCTGGTGGAATATGTTGAGCGTTCGATTTTATTTCCAAGACTACGGTTAATAGACCAGGGTGTCGATGGCGAGGGGGATATTTCCTTGGAGGACCGAACCTTAAACGGTAGCTAATATTCCCGCAGGTGCTTTTGCACGAATGCCTGGGCATCTTGAAATGGTTCTACGGGGTTTTCTTGGGATTATTTCTTGATGTAAACCCAAGCCTCTCGGAACAACTTGAGGCCTGCGAGTTGTATCACATTGGCAGCCTGTTTGTTGTGCATGGTTTTAAATGCAGATTATCGTAAGTGAGCTAAAACCGGCATGGGTGTGAACAGCGATTCACATCTCGCGCAAGCATGCGGTTGAAAACCGTTAACTATTGCTTGTTTTCATTGTTGCCAGAAATGAGAGCCTCACATTCGGCGTTGGCGCTCACGAAAATTGACCCACTTGTGCTCATTTAAATGGGACCTTTCGTTGGAAACGGCTTTCCCTTTCCAAGTAGGTGTTTAGACGTCTAAACAAAACTTAAGTCCCACAAGCCCAGGCTGGCCAGCGCGGCATGCTCCAATTGCATGCTCATTTGGCCAGACCCATTCCCCTCCGATGGTGGGTCCGTTTTGGTGAACCGACGTGGGTCATTTCCCGTGAGCGCTAACGCATTCGGCCAAAGTAATTCCCCGCAAATCCCACAAAAACTCTTCCGAAAGTATCTGAAGCGAAACTAAAGCACTGCCCCCACGCCCTTTAATCAGCTCGCTTCGCTCGTAGGTTGGCAGTGTCCGGTCTGACGCCAGCCCTTGCCTCTGCTTTTCCTTTCGCTTCAGTTTTTTACGAGTTCGAGGGAGGCATTCAGATCCTTTTTGCTGCTGCTCTGTCAATCCCCTCGCCCTCACAAGCCCGCTTTCGCAGGGGGCAAGACAGCGTGGTGCCCTCTGAAGACTACTCCCACGCGCCGCCCTGCTGCGCGGTCTTTTCCGGGTGAAGGGCGAGAGGACAGACAGATCAGGCACTTAAAAAAAAGATCATGAATACCACGAACACGATAAAAACTGAACAAAAACAAAAAACCGGGGAAGGGCTCCCGGTCCATCCAGAACATGCGGTCGGCACTTTTTACCGCGTTGCTTGGAGCAACGGCGGGGAAACCGGAGAAGAGACGGAAACTTACACGAGCTTTATGACGGCGGTGCAAATCGCCGAGATGCTTCAACGGGCCGCGAATGACCGTCCGTTCAACGTTCGTTTTTCGGTGACGCGAACGACCGGCAACCAATCGGAAACCGTTTACCGTTGCCAATAGTTCCCCAACAACCAAAACAAGAAAGAATCAATTATGTACCGCAATATTAGCCGCAGTTTCAACCACAAGTCCGAACTCACCAACGACGTTTTAATGGCGAAGGCCCCGAGCATTTTCGCCAGCCAGCCGATGGCCGGAGTGTCCGGCAAATACACATTCCTGCCAACGGCGCAGATTGTGGACGAGATGCGCGCCAACGGCTGGGCACCTGTGGACGTTCAAGAACAACGAGTCCGGCTGGAAGATCGAAAAGGCTTTCAGAAGCATCTGATTCGTTTTCAGCGTCATGACATCATCGCCAAAGTGGGCGAATACGCCCCGGAAATTGCCCTGTTAAACAGCCATGACCGCAGCTCAGCTTACCAGATTCACGTGGCGCTTTTCCGGTTTATCTGCGGCAACGGTTTAATGGTATCGGATAGCACCGTTAACCATGTCAGCATCCGCCATAGCGGCTACGAAACCGGCGAAGTTTTGAAAGCGAGCTTTGAAATCTTGGGCAAAGTCCCGGAATTGACGGGAAAAGTCGAAATGTTCCGTGCTCGCCAATTGAGTGAGGCCGAAAAAATCGAGTTTGCGAAAAACGCCATAACGCTCCGTTATGACGACGCGGAAACCGCCCCGATTAGCCCCGCCCGATTGCTAGCCCCCCACCGGATCGAAGATCAAGGCAGCGATCTTTGGAAAGTTCTAAACCGTGTTCAAGAAAACTTGACACAAGGCGGACAAAAGGACTATTCCAGACGCAAGGAAAATGGCGATTATTTTTCGCGCACCAGGGCAATCACGGGATTGGACCAAAACGTCCAGATCAATAAGGGCCTTTGGCAACTAGCCGAAACTTTCCGGGTGAACTGAGCCCGGCTTGAACCAACGACGGGCGGAGTCGAAAGGCTCCGCCCCCTTTCTAAACCAGTTCCCCACCTCAGCAGCTTATGATTGAAACTCCGCCCCTCCCTGGCTTCGACGTGCTTTTCAAATCGTTAGTGGTGCCGTTCAGATTCCCGACAACACCGCACGAATATAAGGTCGTGCCCTTGCGTGAATGCAGCACGCCAATGGCCCAGCCTCTTTGCGATACCCCGCAAGCCGCCGCAGATTATTGGCGGGCCAACATTCCCGGAAACCCTTATTTCAACCCGGAGTGCGAATGCTTCGTTGTCTTAATCTTGAACACTCGCCGCCGTGTCAAAGGGCATTACCTGGTCAGCCTAGGCACGCAAGACACGCTTTTGGTTCACCCGAGGGAAGTTTTCCGCCTGGCCTGCATCACTTCGGCAAATGCTATCGTTCTCATGCATTGCCACCCTTCCGGTGATCCCACGCCTAGCGAAGCGGACATTCGCGTGACGCGTGAGCTAGCGCGCGCCGGGCAATTAATGAAAATCGAAGTGCTTGATCATATTGTGATAGGGAAGCCCGGACATACATCCCTTCGCGAATTGGGTTACCTTTATTGAACAAGTTGGGCAAGGGCGATTAACCTTGCCCCTTTTTTTTGGACCAAGGAGGATTGCACCCTCCTTGGATTCTCCCGCTTTCCGACCAAAGGGGTGTTGCGGCTCCCTTTGGAATCCCTCGCTCCCGCTCCGGTTCAAATGCGACTTTCTTGATCTGAAATTATCGCGATGTTAATAGCTCAGATTTGGAAACGGGACGCAATTGCCAAGCAACTTGAGAAGCAGTTGTTTGCTCAGTAAACCCATTCAATTGAGTATCAGGCCCACAAGCGGGTTCCACGGTCGTAAAATCCAGTCCCAAAACAGGTTGAATCTTTTCCTGTCTCAGTTACGCTCAAACTCTGAAATTGCAAACGAACCCATGCGAATCGTGTTCCACTTGCCAGCACGTCAAATTGCTCACCGAACGAACGGTCGAGCATTTCCTGATGCGTCTGTTCTTGCGCGATCCCCAACTTCGCTCGCTCACTCTTGTTTCCCCATTCATCAATACCTTGAAGGATTGCCGTTTCTCCTTGGCCGACTTATCCACAAAGATCAGGGAGCAGCGCATTCCGACTTACCTAGTTACCCGCAGACCAGTCGAACCTTGGCAGATCGAAGCCTTCAACATTCTCTCTGCAAACGATTATATCGAAATCCGATGCAACGAATCAATTCACGCCAAGGTCTTCGTTGCGTCTGCGAATCCCGAATCCGAGTCCTTTGCACTCTTTGGATCTGGCAACCTTACGGGTGCTGCCATCAACTCCAATCTCGAAGTGGGCATGATGTTGTTCGCCGGTGGCTTGGGGAGAAAGCTCGTCCACGATCTTTATTACTGGACTACAAATACCTTGCGAGTCCTGCCCGAAAGCAAACTGTATAAACCTATGCAAAACCGGAAATAATTATGCCAAATGATTCCTTTCAAGAGTGGTTCTGTTTGAAAAATCGCGCCACTTTCACGGTAGACCCTAAGGTCAATATTGAAGACGCCCAACTTTACTTCGGTCGCGATGATCTTCGTAGTCGAATCCGCAAGCAGGTTTCGCGCGCTTTCATTGACCCGCAAGTTCCTAAAATGATGTTTTACGGCTCCTATGGCTCCGGCAAAACACAAACCCTCTATCACTTGGCTTGGGATATGAAGGCCAATAAGCCCTCATCCTGCAAGAATGATCCTCATGTCGTTCATCTCGACATCGAAGTTCAGAGTAAATCAAGCGCTGACAGTTGGCACCTCCAAATGACCGAGGCCCTCGAAATGGGCACCGTTCAAGGTTGGCTACAAACGCTGTTCAGCAGCTCTACTCATTTTGATGCCGAATTGGTTAAAATAACACCTGAGGCAAACATTCGCATGGCTTTGGCCAATCTTCGCGGCGGCGGCGATCTCGCGTTCAACTCCTGGCGTTGGCTAACCGGCCAGTCCCTAGCCACCAAAGAGCTTCAAGATATCAAAGTTACTCGCAAACTGGGTGATGTGGGCGTCGGTGACCTCGTCTCCGCAATGATTGCTTTGGGAAACATCGCCCGCGCCGTTGGGCGCAGCCTCGTTTTCTTCATGGATGAAATGGAAGGGCTGCAAAACGTAAAACAGGGCGACGCAGCCGAATCCTGGCACGATTACCTTCGCAAGCTTTCAGATAACTCGAATTCTTCCGTGGGCTATGTCCTTGGATTCAAAGCCGACACCATCGACGACGCCCCCCGCATCCTGGTTCGTCCGGATGTAACTTCCCGCATCAGCAAGCAAAACCTCATCGAACTTGAAACCCTCGCTGCTCCGGCCAATGTTAAAACGTTTGTCGAAGACATGTTGAGTCACCTGATTGATAAACCCAAGGCTGACGGCCTTATTCAATCAGAGCATTTGACCACAACCCTTCAGACGTATCCATTTACGGCCACGGCTTTTGACCTCATGTGCGATTACGCCTGTCAGGACCCGCATAAATCGACGCCCCGCAATATCATTCGCACCATCAATGAGTGCGCTATTACCGCTTGGGACGCCACTCCTAGGAAACGCATCGTTGACGATTCTATCGTCAATGATATTGCACCCGTTATCTTTGGCTGATCTTAAAGCGCCGCGCGACCAATGAAAAAATTCACTACCAGGCCCAGGGCTTTCGCCACTTCCCCAGCGGAATTTGGCATGCACGGTCGCGCTGCCAATCATTGGGTCTGGCTGGGCCGCTTGGCCGAGGCTGGCCCGCTCACCGACATTCGCTTCGACACCAGCCACGCCCATGTCGTCGGACTCTTCGGCAAGCGCGGTTCAGGCAAGTCCTACACCTTGGGCACGTTACTTGAAGGTCTCTGCACAATGGAACCCAAAAACACCATTGCCAACAACTCCCGTGAAGTCGCGACGATGTTGTTTGATACACTTGGAATATTCCAGTGGATCGACATTGCTTTGGACGAAAAGAGCCAGAAAGAAACCGTTCAACAGCAGTTCGCCGCCCGCCGGGGATGGGATTTTAAATCCGAGCCGCTTGACGTGGCTATTTGGATTCCTCGCGGCACCCGTGAGTCAAATACGCCTGCAACGCACTCCGAATTCACCATCAATTGTTCCGCCTTCGCCCCGGAAGATTGGGGCTATCTCCTTGGCCTCGATATTTACCAGGACCGCATGGGCCAGTTGCTCAACGACGCTTATGTCAAGGTAACCTCTGAAGGTTGGCATGAAGGTGACTCATTTCACAAACCTTCTGAAGCCTATTCCCTCGCGGGCTTGATCCATTGTGTCGAGTCCGACCGTGAACTGGTATCCGCATACGCCCCCGAAACGCGGCGGGCTCTTCGCCAGCAGCTTTGCACTTTTCAGCGCAATCCTGTTTTCGCAGACAACGGTACTCCTCTCACCGATTTGCTCAAGCCCGGCCGCATGAGTGTCATTGTGATGAACAAAATGTCTGACGAACTCCGGCTGGTTGTTGTGGCTGCCTTTCTGCGCCGCCTTATCGCCTCCCGGGTGCGTGCTTCCGAGACCGAAAAAACCCTCAGGCTCGTAGACAATTTGAGCGCACATGACACGGATGCCATGAATGCATCTCTTCGTGAGGCCGTCCCTCCAACATGGGTTGCTATCGACGAAGCGCAAAACATTCTACCTTCCGAGCGGGCGACAGCCGCCACGGATGTTATTGTCAAATATGTTCGGGAAGGTCGAAATTACGGTCTCTCCTTTGTCATTGCTACTCAGCAGCCCACCAGCGTCGATCCTCGCATTCTTGCTCAGGTGGACACCCTCATTACTCACAAGCTCACTGTTCAGAGTGACATTGATTACATTCGCCGCAACTTAAAATCGAACCTTCCAGAAGAAGTAAAATTTGCGAATGCGGTCTTGAGTCTTGACGAGTTGCTTCGCAGCCTCGACATTGGCCAAGCTCTGATTTCTAATACTGAAACAGATCGAGCGTTTATGCTCGACGTCCGTCCCCGAGTCAGCGTTCACGGGGGCTTTTAATCATGCCAGTTAAGATTCGAATTCTCAGTGCAGCAAGCAAGACGATGCAACGTTTGGGCTATCTCAAGGTGCTCGCGCAACAAACAGCCCGCACAGAGACCAGCAACGTCGCCTCTCTGGGCCAGCGTCTGATTTCTACCGTTACCAAGCGAGTTAAAGTTCAATCGCCTTTTGACCCGGCCCTTACCGATTATGTAAGAATCCGGCTCTTTGACCGCGTTTATGCAGATCTCCGCAAACAGGTCCTCGATAAACAACCCGCTGCCAGTGCAGCTATAGAACTACAGGATCTGTATCTGGCAGATCCTCGAATTCCTTCCACAACCGGGAAACTCATCGAGAGCGACTGGCGCTTCTACCCTTATCTTGGCACAGGTTTGGATCTAATTAAGCCTGGCACATGGTCTGTTATGACCCGCTCTCTGGTTTTCCTCGCGCTCACGCCAAAGGAAGAACTGGCTGCCTTTGAGCAATATGATTTAGATCACAATCCCCTTCTGCTCTCAAAAGAGCAGACGGCATTCCTGCTCTACTGCTTTATTGATAATGATGCCGAAATTCTGCATCCCCTCTTCCTGGGTATTCTCAAATTTTCAAACCCAGAGTTTGACGAGCGAGAAGCCGCTGATTTGCTGCCCGGCATCATTAAAGCCGCCTCAACTACTTTCTCTAAGGGTAGCCTCGTCGTTGAAGACAAGGAGCGACTAGCCAAACTTGAAGCCATCGCTGCTAATATAGAAAAGCAACGCGGCAAGCCCTACACCGGCAGTGGTGCACGCGAGGGGGCTATTCGCGTTCGCTTGGAGCCATACTGTGATTTTGGACTGTTTGTAAAGCCTGACCGCCACCGCTTCAGTTACAAAACGACGCCAGCCATTCTGCGCCTAATGGTTGATTGGCCCGGGCTCGATGCGACTGACCATTTTCTTGAAAATCGTTTTTTTACTACGCTTGCTGGGATTCATGGCCTCCAAGTTGTTGAGGCGAGCGATGATAATGCCCGAGCAGCTCTTCATGAAGCTGGGGAGCAGTTAAGCAGCACGCTTGGTTACAGTCCCATCAAAGACGCATCTCTTCTGGCTGGCATCCGTCTCCTTTTCAAACACGGAAAAGTTTTGGAACTAGGTCGAAGTCGCGACATTCTTCGCTCATGGCAGAAAGCCGCTCCCGACATCGTTCGCTTCACTGTGGACCGAATGGGCGAACTAGCGTACGTCAAATTCCTTAAACCAGTTCCGCCCCCCCCATCTTCGATTAAAACATGAAAACTGTTCTGTCTGACATCTTCGCCCGGTTCATGGCCGAAGTGAGGCAGAACGATTTTGCCTGCTTGCGAATTATCCAGCAATGGCCGGTCGAGGACGTCACGTCCCTTCGCGGTCCCATTGGCACGCTGCTGCTTCACGGCATTAATGACGATGGCAAAGCTGAGCCGCTGGTCCTCGTGGCAATTACGCCTCCGCATCTTTCTACCAGCGACCCGACATTGCTCGAATTTGTGATCCGTCGTGCCCAGGCCAATAAATCCCCGCATTTCTTGACGTGGACACTGCGCGACGCCGTCCTTTGGCGCACTCCCAAACAAGGGGTTTCCGCTGACGCAAATAACCTAGAAAAACTCCGCGATTACGAGGATAACTACGATATTGCGCCCCAGGACGCGCCTCACATGTTTCATGAGACACGTCGGCTCCAACTTATTCAATTTGGCCATCATCTGCTTGATGACCTGACACGTCTTCATAAGAATCAAGCCCTTGAACTTGTCAATGTGGACGCCACTTGGTTCGTTGGCCGACTTATCGAATCCGTTCACGAACTGCTGCCGCTCGTTACGGATTCTCTCCATACACGCCTTGGCCTAGAGGACGCCTTACGGATAAAGCTCGAACAATGGGCTATTACCCAAGGTATTGCCGGTTCTTCTGCAGATCGCGATTTCGTTCAGTCCATAACCCGCCAGATCATTTACCGTCTACTCGGAAAAATCCTTTTTTACCAGAGCCTTCGCCGTGCGGCCCGCCAATTGCCCCCGCTTAATCTCGATGGCCTCGACACCTCCGAAGTCCTGCCAGCCCTCAACCGGGCCTTCGCTGAAGCTCTCAAAATTGACTATCACGCCGTCTTTGCGGAAGCTCTTCCAGACACCATCAAATGGCCTGCCGAGGCTGCGGCAAAACTCGCCGCCCTGGTTCACGATTTTAATACCCGTGATTTTTCCCGGCTCCCCCAGGACGTCGTTGGCACCGTCTTTGAGCGCTTGATTCCGCCCGAAGAACGCCACAGCTTCGGGCAGTATTTTACGGGCGAAACCCTCTGCGATCTTACTATCGCCTTTTGTGTCCGCTCATCTAAAGACCTTGTCTTGGACCCGACTTGCGGCACTGGCACCTTCGCAATCCGCTCCTATGACCACCTTCGTTGGCTAGGACAGCACGATCATCCGACTCTCCTTTCTCAAATATGGGGAATTGATATTGCCCCTTTCCCAGCGGAACTAGCAGTCATCAACTTGTTTCGTCAAAACATTGCGGCCGTTGCGAATTTTCCCCGCATTGCTTGTCGTGATTTCTTCACTCTATCGCCCGGCGAGACCATCCCGTTTCCGCCGCCCAAAATGGACGTGCAGCACCCAGAAACGGTCGGCGAACCTATCCCATTCTTTGATGCAATCGTCGGCAATTTCCCCTACGTCAGTGCCGACATGATCGAGCAACGTAATCCCGGATATGTTGACTTCATTCGTCAGCGCGTGGTTGATGGCTGGTTTGATACATATCCACAGTTCTTTCATTACGAACACAAGAAAGATCAGGAAACATTTGAAAGTGCGATCGCCACCGGTCACTACAAGAAATTTGACCGGAAGACGGCGCAGCTTCTTACCACTGTTTACGCCGATCTATACGTTTATCTATTTTTCCACGCAGCCCGTTTCCTCAAGCCGGGAGGGCGCATGGGAATTGTGACCTCCAACGCTTGGCTGGATGTCAGTTATGGCTACGCGCTGCAACGTTTCCTCTGCGATCAATTCAAGATCGTCGCCATTTTGGAAAGCCGCTGCGAGCCGTGGTTTACCGATGCCAGCGTCAACACCGTCCTCACTATTATCGAGCGTTGCGATAACACAACCCCGCGCGACGATCACCTAGTTAAATTTGTAACGGTCAAAAAATCTTTGGCCGACCTCGTCCCTGGCAACCCCCAAACCGAGGCAATGACCCGCTGGCGGTGGATTGAACAACTAACCGAACACATCGAAAAAGCTGGCAATCCCTTCAGCAAAACCCACCCGCTCGGCATCGAAACTACCGAGGATGATAATTTCCGCATCCGCATGTGCAGACAAGGTGAGCTCCGGGTGAATTTGGAACAAGAGAAGAAGACCGTGAAATGGGGGCCCATTCTACGTGCACCGGAGATTTATTTTCATTTACGAACCGAAGGTAAATTCTGTCTGCTGAAGGAAATTGCCCTTCCGAAGAGAGGGGGAGTTACGCGCATAAACGAGTTCTTCTACCTGGATCGCGAAACAGTCAAAAAGTTTGGAATTGAGCCTGAGTATTTACTGCCGCTAATCAAGAGTCCGAAAGACTCAAAGCATATAGAAATCGATCCTACTGAACTACCCCTCCAAGTCTTTGTTTGTCGGGAAAAGAAGGTGGATCTAAAACGTCGGAATTGCAAAGGGGCTCTGGCCTACATCGAATGGGGAGAAAAGCAGGTTTATGCTCTCGGCAATGATCAGGGCTTGCCGTGGCCGCAGGGAACTTGGGTCAAGAACAGGGAGCCCGGCTGGTATGCTCTGCCCGATTCAGAAACCAACCCAAGCCAAATCTTCTTTAGCAAAGCACAAGACGACACGCATTTTCATCGATTTTCTCGCAAACCTCTGATCCCAGATCAAAGGCTGTATTACCTTGCCCCGGCCGAAGGAATAAATCCTATTGTTGTCAGTGCAATCCTGAATAGCAGTATTTGCGCGTTAGCCACAGAATTAGCCGGGCCAGTAACAATGGGGGATGGGGTTCTCGAGCTTCGGGTTGAAGACGCTAGAGATTATTTATTGGTACCCGATATTCGTAAGTCGACGGCAGCAGAGAAGAAAGCTATAGCTGACGCATTCGAAAAAGTGTGCCAGCGCGAAATATCTGATGTTTTTGAGGAAACAAAAGAGAAGGACCGGCAGGCACTAGATGTTGCCGTACTTCGCGCCATAGGTCTCGATCCCAAAAAATATCTCAAGCCAATTTATGATGGCTTATGTGGACTTGTTCGCGAGCGCAAAAATCTCGGCCAAATGCGTGGCAAGGCCCGCAAGGTCAAATCCAAAAAAACCGGGGCAGAAAAGCAGACTCTTCAAGACGTGCTCACCGAACAGCTGCCCAACGGTCCTCATCGTTTCCCTGATGAATTCTTTTCGGACACGGCCAAGACCGAGGGGAAGACGGGAATTGAACTTCCCGAAAAGGAACTTATTCTCGACACTGGCAGTCTTTTTCCCGCTCTATACGCGAAGGACAAAAGCTGGAATCGTGCGGTCAAGTCATCTTTTGAGGGTAAATTCCTTCTTTATGCGCAAAAGTCCGGCCACAAGGTCGCCCAAATGCCGACCAAAACCGTCGAAGTCAGTCGCACCGTGGCCAATTACGAAGGTTACCTTCGCGAATTGCGTAAACGCCTCTATGCCGCATTCTACCAGCGCACCCTTGATGCTAAAATTGCCTCCACCCTCACCGAGGCCACTTTTACCAAATTCCACCTGCCTAAAATAGAAACATGACGCATGGTAGACGATACGCTCATCCAATTGCCCGTCTTCGATGCAGTTGCCAAAACCGCAGCGGATTTCTTGCAAAAAGGAATGAATGTGGCGATCGTTGGTCCCCCCGGTTCAGGCGCAACTACAGTTGCCTCGCGAATTCAGCGTGAGCTGTCTGCGGCTAAGCGTCCTTTTGCAGTATTCGACTGCGCCGTCGCGGGAGAGCTCAGTCAGCTTCTCACTGAGCATTTTGACCCGAAACTCGAAAAAGGCCAGAGAGGTGTCATCGTGGTGGACCACGCCGGGTTACTGCCTCTTGATCAATTGCAGAGTGTTGCCGCTCACATGCGTGAAATCGCTCTTAAAAATTCCACGGCTTTTCTCTGGCTTGGCGCGCTCGACACCCGCTCGATTAAGGCCGCGACCGGATTTGACCTTCACACGGACACTCGAACGCATCTTTGCCTGCCTGAACTCGCCCGTGATGATTTGCTCCGCCTTTATCAAGCCATTGCCACCCGGGATGAACGCTTTTGGGGACAGTGGGGGGAGGCCATGCTTTACTTCGTTCTCGATTGGTGCGGCAATGACCTCGCTTTGGTGGAGGAGTTAGTTGAGCACTTTTACGGTGACTGGACGCAGCGCATCTACGACGAATCTGTCGTGGAATGTCTCCGCAACTGGCTTGCCGAAAGCCCTGCCGTAGGTGCCTACCGAAATCGTCTGGCGGCGCTCCCCGAACCGTGCAAAAAGCATCTCCGTCTCCTGTGCGCTGGCGGGAAACTTATCCTGCACCGCCCGGAGATTCACCTCGAAACGTCGGAGGACATCCGCCGCTTGGCTTTAAGCGGCTTTCTCTGCACAAATCTACTTCCCGGCTATTACCAGTTTCGCAATTTGTTGGCGCGATATGTCGTCGAAGAGCAGTCCGGCACTGCACCTGCGCCAATTGAATTGTTGCGCCGCTCAGCCAACGGACGGGTCAACGCCTTGCTACAGGATATCGAAGTGGCACTGCGCGCCATGCTTCGGAACGTCTTTCGCCAAATGCAGCCCAGCGAGGTATACGCACTACTCAAAGGAACTAAGACGGATACAAAATTTTGCGAACCCGAGCTACAGCGAATTCTGATGGAGTGGGCGGATCAGCTTCCAGTTATTGCACCATTTGTGGCCAAGTCGTCACTCATACAATTATTGAAAGAGGAGCGCGTTAAGTTCGAGACGTCCAATAACCTTTGGACTAAGATATGTAAGGCCTTCGCCGCTGGCCTCAGCGCTGATGTGAAAGTCGAACCAACACCCGAACAAACAGTGGCCTATTTAACCTTTGCCGAGTTGTCTTCAATCCTTCAGACGCTTTCGGATAGCGTTTTCCTAAACAAATCGCGACTCAATCGCATCATCGACCCACCAAAGAAACGCTGGTCTGACTATTTGACGAAGGTGCGCCGCCTTCGTAATGACGCAGCCCACTTGCGTAACATCGGCTTTCAGGATATTGAGGATCTCCTCGAGATTTTGAATGCAATGCGGCGAGATCAACTAGATTTTCTGATTATGCCTGAAGATTTCCGAAGTTTGACGACTTCAGGATTGCAATAAGTTTCCGACTTGCGATTGATGCATTTCCTTGAGATTACATGTAAAATTTGTATTTTGTTTGCGGTCTAACCCCGGCGGGCATTTCAGTAAGGATTTTGCCGACGTGCCGCGCAAAGCGGATGGTAATCGGGAGGCTGCTGCCAAAGGCGCAGCTATTCCAGTTGAGCTTGGTGAGCGCCAGTATCTCCCTGCAGACCTCTTGGGCGGGTGATTGCCCGTGATGCTCTACAATCTCCAACGGACGCGGAATGCGGTGACCGGGGTAGAGCCGGAAAAAAGGAACGTAGCCCATTGTAAACAGGAGATAATTGCGATCTCCAAGAATAATGCCCGTGCCCCGTAGTGGTGGTTCTTTACCAACACGCATGAAGCGCGTGTGCAGGGTTTCGAGCGTCAGGAAATCGTAAAAACTGATTTCGCCCAGCCCCTTCTTGAAACCAGCCAATTCGTCCGGCCAAAACCGCGAAGTTTTATGCAGTACCACACGCCGAGGCGGTTGGTGATGCTGCGACGTGTAGAGTGCTATGGCCTGCCGTAGTAGTTGTTCCGCGCCCTGCGCATCGAGGTGCGCTTTGGAATCGAGTTTTTTATCTACAATCGCCTTTTGCCCTTTAAGGACTAGCCCCTCGCCCGCACCGAACACTTGCGCCAAACTCGATTGCATATCCGTGTTGGCGTACGGACTCTCCCGGTAGAACGACACCCCGACGTAGCAGGTATTTTCGGGCAACCCATGCAAATGCCATGGACGGCACCCTGCCTTGTAGTACAGAGCAGTCAGGATATTCGTAACCGTTTAGCGAAGCACGTATGGGCAGGATCGTAAGCCGGAGATAATCTACGGGGGTGAGGATCAATCGAAAAGCCGCCACGACACTATGGAGTCGGCACGGGGTTCTGGTTTTCTTTCCAGAACCTGGGGAGGAGTTGGCGGATCTTTTTATCCGGCCAAACGGACACTTTTTCCAAGACGTCACGAAGATAGGCGAAGGGATCGATCTTCAAGCGTTTGCAGGTTTCGATGAGACTGTAGCATACGGCGGCACGCGTTCCGGCTTCCTGGCTTCCCAAATGCAACCAATTTTTGCGGCCAATAACTGGCCCACGCATCGTGTGCTCGCAGGAATTATTGTCTACCTCCACGTCCCCATGCTCCAAACAACGGTCCAATTCCACGCGCTGGCCCCGAGCGTACCGGACCGCCTCGCCCAACGGTTCCTTGGGCAAGGTGGAAGGCAAAAGTGTTTCCACCAGCGTCCAGAATTCTTGGATGATCGGCGCGGACTTTTCCCGGCGCACCGCCAAGCGCTCCGCCGGCCCGAGTTTGGCTTCCTTGCATTGGTGCTCCAGGGCGTAGAATCGTTGGAGGATTTCCAAGACCTGGGCGGCTGGCTGGGGCGCGGTTTTCAGCGCGTGTTCAAAATATCTGCGGCAATGGACCCAACAGCCCAAACGCACCAGTCCATAAGCTTTCTCGGCGGCATTGTAGCCATCGTACCCATCCGTTTGGAGTTTTCCCTGAAAACCTTTCAGGAATTCCAGCGGGCCTTCGCGGCCCCGCCCCAGGCGATAGTCGTAAACGACTTCCGCCCAGGGCAGGCAGTAAGCGTAAAGGTAAGCTTGCCGGTTGCGGCCTTTCAGGGTGGGGTCCTGTTGCGGCACGGGGGTTTCATCGCCTTGGATCGATCCGGATTCGAACAGAAAACGTTTTTGCTCCAAGTAAACGGGGTAAAGCAGTCCGGCCGCTTGGCCCACCCACCCGCACAACGTCGGCAACGGCAAAGCGATGTTCCGGCGCAGAAAGATTTGCCGTTGGCGATACAGGGGCAAATGATCGGCAAACTTGTTCACCAGGATAAGCGAGAGCAAACCGTAACCCGGACGCCCCTTCTCAATGGCTCGAAAAGGCAGTTCGGCAATAAAGATCGGAGGCTCATCGAGCTGGGGCGTTCCACGGGGCGGCTCCCATTTGTACTTGGGCCGGATGTAGAGGTTGACCCAAAATCGCGCCGGTTCACAATCCAGCTCCTCGGTGACTTCCTGGCCGATTTTGACGCGCTGCCAATCCGGTCCCGGAGCCACCATTTCTTCAGCGGGAGGTTCCAAGATAATCTCTTTTCGTGGCAGATCGGCGGGCAAGGGTTTGCGGCCGGGATGCCGGCGCGGCTTGGAACTTTGGGCCGCCGTGGCCGCGGTGGGCGGAGGCGGGGTTGGCGTTTCGGGCTTGGTCGAGTCTTGAGCCGAGAGCCCGTCCAGGAGCATTTGGAGCTGGTTGGGATCGATTTTCTCGGAACGCGGCCCGTAAAGCATGCGTTGCAGAACCTGGATTTGGGCCCGCAGATATTTAACTTCCGCGCGCAAGCCCTGAACTTCGAGGTCTTGTGGCGAGGCCGGGGACGCGGCACCCGGGAGAGTCTCCGGAGTCGGAGCGGGGCTTAACGTTTTGTTCGGCTGATCGTCCGCGTTCAACACGTAGACATAATGCAGTTATACATATTACATGTCAACATAGTATAATATTTTAATGCGATTTATTTTGTCTCCGAGGGCCGCTCGTACCAGCGGCGGCGGCGCGTGTCCTTTAAATCGATGCCTGAGGCAATGAGCAGCAGTTCCTCGGCTTGAAGTTGGCGCGAGCCGTCCGCAGGCCAGGCGAAGGTGCCTTGCTCGAGTCGGCGGGATACCAGCCAAAAGCCGCCCCGCTCCCAGAAGAGAATTTTCAGGCGGTCCTTTCGCCGGTTGCAGAAGACAAAAATCCGGCCCGAGAGCGGATCATTGCCAGGCGTCTGGCGAACCAGGGCCGCCAGCGTATCATAGGACTTGCGCATGTCGGTGGAACCGGCCACCAGAAAAATCTCACACTGCGGACCGAAGTTTAACATGTTCGCAGGAGTTCCACGATTTGGCGCAGCTGGCTGGCTTCGAATTGGCGGCCGAACCGTAGGCTTCCATTTTTCCAATCCAACTCATAGGCCCAATCCGATCCTCCGGCCTCGTGGTTCTCAGGGATCGCCAACCGGATCAAATCCGGGAAAGACGCACTTGATTTTTCGCCGCCTTTGCTCTGACGGTCCAAGCGCAACCACCGGTGTAATCGCCATAAAGGAATCTGCCGCTCTTGGCAAAACTTGACTTGCGTCAGCCCGCTCTGTCGAAACTCCTGGATCGTGGTGGCTGCTAGTTCCTTGGATAGCGTTCCTCCTGCTGGGTGCTGTATTTGTATCATGCCCCCATTTTGCCAGAATCCTGACTGGGTGCCTATACGTGGACGGCTAAACGGTTACGGATATTCCATGCCACAGAGGCCGGATCTTGCCTGCCGCCCTCGCCAGTTAAAGTGGTCTGCCAAATCAACTGTGTTGGCAACCCTTGCTTCATGCAGTGGGCCTTCAGGGCATGGTGAATGTTCCAAAAGCCGCGTAGCGTTTCCCCCTCTTCCTCGGGCGCGTCAAAATCGAGCTTAAGGAAGGTCTGGCCTTTGTTGACGAGTTCCTTCTGAAGCTTGCGCTCAAACTTTTGACCCGTCGTGAGCTTTACCTTCACGCCGCGAAAGGCATCGCCGACCGTAGCACATTCTTCTTCCACCACTTTGGGCATGACGAAAGCGACCACATCGGGTGCTGAATCCAAGTCCGCCAGTGCCGCAAGCTCCTTCGTTACCAATTCCACAACGCTTCGGAGCCGCTCCGACTCCTTGACCGGTTTGACCGCATGCTCGAAGTATTCATCTGGAACGATGCGTTGAATGGCTGCTTCGGTGATAAAGGCGCAGCGGAATGACAGGCCATCAGCGCAGCCGGGAAAATCAGGAGAGCACAGCACATCGTAAGGCTTGCCTCTGTCATTAAGACCTGCGGAAATACGCCCACGGCAACGATCCAGATATGTAGCAAAGGTTTGGATGCCTACTCCGGTTCCAACGATACCGACCCGAATGACAGGCTTGGCAACCTTGTCCGCTTCGTAAGGGCCGAATCGCTCTATGCCCGTCTTCGGATCCACCGATATACCGCCACCGGTAAAAAGCAGACTCGGTTCTTCTATAAAGAAATAGTCAAAAACAGGCTTTGTTTGCTGGACTAAAACATCCATCACGGCTTTCTTGGGCCGGGAGCATGGCTTGCCGTGGTTGCGTTCAGTTCTCACCAATGTCCTCTGTTACTTCCTCGTCTTCGGTTTCCTCTGATTCCGCGACCACTACGTCCTTCGCAGCATCATCTAGTTCGTGATCAAGCTGGTGCATTAGGGAACCAATCCTGACCGCATCGCCTTCAATGCCCACATTGACTTTGGTCGTTGCCGGAACGGCAGATACGACGATAGGTTGGCCGCCAGTATCAATAGTAATACTTTCCCCACTCCTTGCCATCGTCTTAGCCCAAAAGACGAGATTGCGCAGGATGTCTGGGTTCTTTTGCCTGCCGCTCCACATCATGGACAGCCTGTTGGTGCTTTGTCCCTCCAGTGGTATCTCTCCATCACCGGTGAAAAGATAGGTCGGCTCAACCTGCAAAAACACACTCTTGCCAACGCGCCGGAAGTTGATGCGAGCGGCATGATGGACCCAGAAGTGGCCATCGCCGCTCAGATTAGGCTTAATTGCGGCCACTTCCCGCTCCTTGTCGTTACCGTTTTGCCAAACACGGTTCTGGCCATCCTTGGGTCGGAAAAAGTATCGTCCCCCCTTTTCTTTTTTGATAGCCAGATGGCTGAGATGTCCGGCAAGGCATCGGTTCAGGAGGTTCATCAACCACTTGCGCCAGTCGTCATGCTCCAGCCAAACTTTCGTGGGGATTGGTTTGTCGATGGTCTGGAGGTTCACTGCCGCTCGGAGTACGGCGGTTGGCGACTCCAAATTTTCGAAAGTGTACAGTCGCCCCTCCTTTAGTATAAATCCGGGAGCCTGCTTAACTAGCGCTACCACTTGCGACTTTTCACGTGCTTCTGTCTTTGCGCCCCAAACCATTGGAGGCAACGACTCCACCGGCAGGAGGTTGGACAAAAGCACTTCTTCGACGCTGTCGGGCCGCCATGATTCCTCCGCGCCATCTCCTCTGACCAATGGAGCAGCGCCAGCCAACGGCGGACGAAGAACCCCGCGCTCCTGCTTTTGTCCGCGCAAACGGCACACAAGTTCACGGAATATAGGTACGAAGTCCTCCTTACGACGAAAGTCCAGATACTTGAGTCCGCGAAATGGGGCACATAGGTCGATACGTTCCTTGCCGTCTTTCGACACATCGCGCAGGAGCAGCGGGACGAGCCGACGCTGGGCATTCATCGGGTCGAGACAGACGATGTGCGTCCACTCGAAAGTTGGCCATGGTGCCTTCATGAACTCCGGCGACAGCACTGTGATCACATGACGGGAGTTCTTCATTCCCTCGTTCATCTTGTGGATGAGGCTTTCGCCGCTGTCGATGTCCCACAGATCAAGGAACACACTTAGATGTCGTGAATTTGAGGAGCCGTCGATTGTTTCAGATTCAAGTTGCTCCGCTAAATCTTTGACCCAATCCCGGTCAGCCTTGTTGTAGCAAAGATATGCGTCCTTATTTTCAACGGGGGGAGGAATAGCTTGGTCGCTCATACAGATGCCTCCGTAATGCACACATGACCTGAGAAAAGGCAGTTCCCTTCAATGGCCTGTTCATTTATGGGTTTTCTAAGCATCCGCCGGATATTACGGTCGATGGCCAGCCTAACATCGGAAGGATTTTTGAGCAGGTCAGGAAAATAATTTGCCGACGGAAAGCAAACCACTCCTTCGGGGATACGCTTTTTGACTTTAGTTAACTGATGATGCGGGATGAGCTTGTGATTGGGAAACCTGCAAACATTGAGAGCCGCCAGCTCCAGCAGTCGCAGATAAACAGGGACAATACCAAACAAGGCGATTTCCTTTGGCTTGACCATTCTCATCTTCTCCGCCGGCTTTAATTCCCGCTCAGTTTTGGTCATGGTGACCATAGTGACAATGAATCCGAAATAGGATTTGCGCGTCGCGCAGTTTATAACAACGCTAGGAACTTGGGTCAAGCTACGAGTACGAGATCGGCGAAAGAAAATTCGCCGAAACTTCTCAAAAAGCGTTCCACAAGTCTGTTCTGTGGCTGCGAGCCATAATTTGGGACGAAAATTGCCAGGGGCGAAACCAATTCATGGGATTCATAACCCTGACTTCATAAAGATCCCCGCAGACTGGCTGAGGGGTGCCGACTCAGTTTTCCAAAGTGCCACATCGACGCACGCAGTATTCCGAGTGTTCACGAGTGACCAATACCTTCGAACACTCATATGGGAGAAAATCAAACACAGCTTGCACTCGATGCTGCTCAAAAAACGCAGCAAACGATCCTAGTGTCCCGCACGAGCAAAAACCTTACATTCGGCTTTGAGCAGAGTGAACCTGTTACCGAATGCATGGCAGTTGTTTTCCTTTAAAAGGTATAAACCACGATATTAGTAGATAAGTTGATATTTTGAACCATCGTTTTCCATTTCGCACTTGGAGCTGGTTTCCTGGAACAACAATATCTCCATCTTTATTGGTTGGAAACACCGCATAATATGCTGATTGCAGATTGAAATAACCATCCGGATAACAAGTCCTTGAAGGTAACAATGATAGCGGAAAACGAATTGCCAAACGACCATTATAACTAGCTACGCGTCCTTCTTTCATCGCTTGACGGAGCCATAGGTTTTGTGGTCGAAGACTATTGTATGCTGGGTCATCCATAAACCTTTCTTCTCGCCAGTAATAGAGCCGAGGATGAAATAAATCGCAAAGTGAAGGAATGGCCCAATTCTTAATTTGAGCCATAGCCGTTTCCTCGGGAATACCTGATTTGGATAAACGTGAAGCAGGTCCACATTTTAAGCCGCTTTTTGCAAGGGAGCAAATATTATGAGCTGGATCAACTCGGAATGCGAACGTATTATTTGGGATAGAACTCATTTTAGAATTGTTGGGATTGATTGCCGCTAGGCTGCTTTTCCGCTTAGCGGAGTGGACTGTACTTTTTACTCTTTGCCCTGGTCCCAGGCATTGCCCACTTTGATGTTTAGGATCGCGGGAGGGTCTTTCTCGCTGCCAAAAGCGGCTTCGGGGTTGTGCTGCTCTTTGATCACTCCGCAGGTGCATTTGCGGATTCCTTCCAGGACTTCAAAGAGCCGGTACCCCCTGATCGTCGCTTTATGGCTGGCAAACACCAACTCTAGAATATCTTCGTCGTTTTTCTTCGTCACCATCCTTGCATACACCAGCGAAGCATAGGGGAAAACGTGATGTTCGCCCCGTCTGTCTTCCAGCCTCAATAGGGCACTGTGTTCATTGGTAGTACTGTAACTCTCTTCGCTCATATCAATATTATTTTGGAGACCGATCCTGTTTTTGATCTTGTTGCAGGGATCGGCCTAGACGCGCCAGCCGTTGCGTAGCGGCGGCGGCGTAGCCCAGGAACAACCCAAGAAACTGCTGCGTGCCGGCCAAACCATTCCGCAACGCCTCAGAGATCAGACGTAGCCGCTCCGGTCCGGCGCACTGGACATTGGCCTCGCGAGCAAATTCCGTAGCGGATTGCCGCTGTTCGGAACGTATTCCCGCCGTTTCCAAGAATCGATCCCGGTTTGGGGTATAAAAAGTCACTTTCTCACGGCCACGGCTGGCTGAAACATAGAGACCTTGCTTGCTCAGCACTTCGGCTACGAACACCTGATCGCACGTTACTCCTTGGGCGGCGTGACTGGTCAGGGCGTAACCGTGATTGAATACTCGGCTCTGAAATCTCCGGCCCTCTTGAGTGGTGACCCACCCTTCGTTGTCCACGCTTCGGACCGTCAGCACCGAACCGTTGCTGAGCTTCTTGCCCTGCTCATCCAGAGCATTGGCCCCGAGCCGGATTTTATCCCCGGCGCAAAACTCTAGTTCCTTTTCGCTGTAAACCGAGTAGGCCTCTCCCTGCTTTGCAGACAACAGCCCCGTGCGCCCGTCCCGGTGCCGCACCTCAAGGTGCTGGCCTTTGACCCGCAATACCCGCACCTCGTCGTGCTTGGCAAAGCCTTCCGCCTCTTTGTGAAAAACAAGAACTTCCCCACCGCAGAATTTCCGCAGGTTCTTTTTCTCAGCCAATGTCCAATGCCCATCCCGCAGAATCTTGAAATTGCGCCCCACTTTCGGCAACTGGCCTTCTTCCTTGAGGCGGTCCCGTAGAATGGCGGTCACTTGGTCCAATTCCTCCCAGGTGGGGACGATCACAAGACATTGTTTGGGAACGTGTTGCAGTCCTTTGAGCGTGCGAACGGTTTTCGTTTCGCGACTGGCTTTCAAGTAATCCCCCACCATTTGCTGGTGCCGTTGCTCCCGGTCGGCAATTTCGATAATCGAATTGTCGCCCAGGAGCAATCCCAGCCCCTTTTTGAACTGTCCCATGGCCAGCGATCGGACCGCCTCGCGGTAACCCGGCTTAAGTTGCCGCCGAATGGTCAACAATTCCGCAATCCGCACCCTGGATTCTTGTTCCACGATGCGGGCCGCATCCCCCGCGTTGACGCTCAGGTGCTGGCGGCTGTCGCCCGAGAGCAACAGTCGCGCATTTTCCCGTTGGGCGATCTGGCAAAGCCGGTGCAAGTCCTTCAGCGACAAAAACGAATATTCATCCACCACCACCAGCCGGTTACGACAACTTTGCTGGAGCCGGGGCGATTGCAGTAAGGCTTGAATGGTCTGGGTCTGAAGCAGCGATCGCGCCGCCCGGCTGAGGCCGTCCTTGGCGCACTGAGTTCCGTCAGTCTGCAAAACCTCGACGGATTTGCTGGTCGGGGCGAACACAACCGTTTCGTCTCCCATCCCCTCAATGATTCTCGAAAGCACGGTGGTTTTACCCGTACCCGCCGCCCCACGCAAAACCGTCACCCGGTCGCGACTGCCCAAAACGCGCTCGACTGCCGCCCCCTGCTCATCCGAAAGAAACGCGGCTTCCTTCACCGCCGCGCCCAGTCTCGAGTACTTACCCCGGTTTTGGTCGATGAACTCGACCAGTTGCGTTTCCCGCTCCAGGCTTTCGCGGGTGGTCACCTTTCCATGGGCTCTAAGTAACTCTTTATTCTGCTCAAGAGCCTCGCGTAACTGGTCCACGTCTTGCTGTCCGTAATCAGCCCGCAGACTTTCGGCCAAAAGCTCGTAATCCTGGACCACGGTTCGACGCTCAAAACAGTGTTCGACGGCGTAGGCCAAGGCGGACTTGGCATTCACCACGGGCGTGGCGCGGCGGGAGCTTGCCTTCTCCCTGATGGTTTCCAGGTGCCGGTGCTCGGGCCGTGAAAGCCGTCCATGTTGCTGACCCTTGACCTGTTCCGTTGAAATCGTCCTGAGCTTGGGTGTGCGGCTTTCGCGCACCAACACGGCTTTTTCGTCGTTGGATAGCGCCCGCCCCAAAAGTTTCTCTTGTTCGGCCACCACTTTGTCCCGCACGGCTGAGCGCTGGGAAAATCGCTGGAGAATGTCCTCAGGCACCCCCTTGATTTCAAAGCCGTTGCGTTTGGTTTCGATCTCGTAACCGCACCGCATGACCTCCTTCGCCAATTCGTTGCGATAGACCTCGCTCAAGTATTTCGAACGGTTATAGATTTCTCGAGCCTCCAGGGAAATCCATCGTCGGCGTTTTTCATCCCAGGTCGGGGTCATGACTACAAAGTGAGTGTGTAACTGGGGATCCAGCGCTCGACTGGTATCATGATGGAAAGCTGCTCCTATTAGATTCCCGGTGTATTCGCGCTCCTTTCCTTTACCGACGGAGATCTGGGTTTGGGCGAAGCGCTCCATTTCCCGGAAGGCGGCACTGGACGCTTTCCGATGTGCATCGACCAGCCGTTGGTCACGTCCTACCAGTGCCATGACGGAAACTGATTTGGGTGCCGAGCAGGTGGCATCATAGCAACAACGCCTATTGCTAACCTGCCGTCCCTTTTCCTGTCGCATCGTATTTGTCCGGGGGGTGAGTTTGGCTCCGGTCAGAGGGTGAAGGTTTTCGCGTAATTGCTCGAAGGCTTGAGGCATTACCGCCTGTCCTTCATCCAAGCCAAGCCGTTTGGCCCCTTCTCCGATCCATTGCCCTTGAATTGTGCGCGCTTGATCGTAATAATCGCTGTTCGATAGATGGCGGCCCAAATAAGTCTCGCCACCGGTCATGGCTCGTATGGTGATCACGGGTCAATTGGAAACGGTTGCAACCGGAGAAGAAGGTGCCTTTTGATTGAGCAGAGACACCATCGTCTTACGCGCCGCGTAAGATAATATTCCGATAAGATTACGATTGCAGTACGATCCCATTACGGTAGTAATCCGATAAAAATCAGACAACCCATTGACAATAATCCGATTGGGATTCATACTTCCCTGAGCATGAATGAGTCGCCAGAGAATCCCTCGCCCGAAGTCCTTGATCGCCTCAAGGCATCTATCGCCGAACAAGAGGCTCAGGCGAGACCGAAGTTCAGGGAATTGAACCGTTATAGGCAATTCATTTGTGACGAACTCGACGCCAACACCCCGCCCATGTTCGTTCTCCGTTCTCTCAAGGAACAGGAGAATTTGTCGGTTTCCACCGACACGTTCTATCGCTATGTCGCCTATTTGCGACCACCCCACCGGAAAAACAAGAAGACCGTTCCTGCCCAGCCCCCAACCCCGTCGCATCAACCCGCCTCGAAAGCGGCAGAACCATCTGCCGCATCCGCCTCGCCGCCTCCGTCCACCAGCCGAGCTCGGGGGCCACGCATTGCTCCGAAGGACATCTGACGCCAATATCCGAAACCCGGCCAATACGGTAGGCAGGGAGACTGCAACAGTCTTACGCTCAATTCTCACATGGCATCTCACGGGATTAGCACGCTTCTGCCTTTCTCAAATTCGGCGAAGGCGGTGCTCAAATAACGCCGCAACCGCGAGCGGTTCATTACCTGGGTCAACTCGCTCGCCTCTTTAGAGGCGAGAGCCCCGGCAATGGACACATTGGTCCGCTCCAACTCTCTCACCAGCCGGTCATCCAACTTCGGCACTTCTATTTCGACCACCCCTTGCTTTTGCAGTTCCTTTCGCGCCTTGCTCCCAAGATACAGGCCACCGTCATCCGTCTTTCGGTTCAGGGCGATCACGTAATCTACATGCTGGCCCAAAAACTCGTGCCAGTGCATGACGCTGGCCAGGCTGTCTTTGCTTTGTTCCAACACCCCAATGGCGGTAAACTTCATCCCGGTCGCAGCCAGTTCTTCCCAAGGCACAACGCCTAACCACTGTTCAAATTCCTCCGAGCAACGCGCCGGCAAATCCACCAGCGTTACCGCCACATTGCCATCTACCGCCGTCTGCACCAGCTTATCAATGGCGAATTGATCCCGAATCTCCACGAACTCGGCCTCCGAATAGAACCGCGACAGGCTCGAGTTCTCGTCGTCGCAGTCCAGCGCCCGGAAGCGCACACCCAAACTCTCAATCCATTGAAGCAATAGCAGCATTGTCCAGGTTTTTCCCACTCCCCCTTTGCCTCCCACCGGGAAAACCACTCGATGCTTACATGATATAATATTCATAAAGAATTATAAAAACCTGCGCGTCAGGCTACCCACCGAAAATCCGGGGTTGGCCGTCTCTCGGATTGAACCCCGGTCCTGCCTATGACCGGACTCCAAATCCTCCAAATTGGGCGATCTTGGTGGAATAAAACCTCCATAGTCGGCTTCCCGCCCTTTAGCCGCCGCGAGCTCTGCACCAGAACAGCGCTAACTTGATTACCAAACTCCTTGTTGCCCGTCTTTAGCGCGAGGGCCGCCCTAGGCGGCACAGCGTACTCGTCCTGGTCTGGATTCTGGGTCCGGGTTGCATGCCCTTGATAGTCCCGACTCATCGATTCCTTTGGCACCGGCCACTTGCCAACCACATCGGCCATGTACTGGTTTGTCTCCGGGTCATCATTGCCAAAGAACAACTTCGTCCGGCAGTTGGCAAACAATGCCCGGCCCGCATCGTGTCCGATCACATCTTGGACTGCGGGCAGATTCTGCGTCGCCAGCACCAAAGCACATCCATGCGAACGGGCTACCGCCGCAAACGTGCTGTCCGCCCTTGTCACGCTAGTTTGGAACTCATCCCAGATGATTCCAATCGGGCGCTCGCCCTTTCGGGCCGGGTGTTGTTTGGCCATCCTTTCGACCGCCAGTCGCATCAGCCCCGTAATCACTTTGCCTTGCGCGTCCTCCGATAATGTTGGCGCTTCCACCAGCATGACGGCCCCGGATTTCAAAACCTCCGGGGTGAAGTCCGTCTGGCCAAAGAACAACCGGTGCACCGGGTCGCGCTGGAGCAAATCCATCATCGCCGTGAAGGTGAAAACCACCGAGTTTTTCGTCTCTCCCGGAAAGCGCGCCCACCTTTGTAGGAAGTACTCCCTGGCCAGCCCCAGCATGCGGCTTGTCCCATGTCGAGCTTCAGCGGCGAGCAATCTCTGGTAGCAAATCGAACTGCGCCGCCACGCCCCATCTCCCGCTTCGGTCAGGCTAGCTGGCGCCGATATGACCACCGCTACCACATCGTCCAGTTCCACCTTGCCATTGGCCAGCAGCACAAGGTTCAGCGCATGGCTCAGCAAGCCTTCCGCCGCATCCTGCCAGATTCGGTCTCCTTGTCTGTCGTGCAGGCTGCGAGCCGTGATCTCCCCCACCGCCCCAAGAATCCCGGCCACGTTCATCGTCCGGTCTTCGCTTGTGCCCCCGCGTCCAAGTTCATACTCCAACAAGTTGAATCCAAGCTTGTGTGCCGGACCGAACCGCACCACCGATTTTTCCCTGCCAGCCATCCTGGCCCACTCCAGGAAATCCTCCGGGTCGGTTGTCTTGGCTGAGAGCATCAGCAAACCGTAACCGGCATTCAGCATCCCCAGCGTCATGCTTTTGATGCAACCACTACTCTTTCCGCTGCCGCTCGCGCCAAAGGCTAAAACGTGTTCAAGGCTGTGGCCCACAGTAAATGCCCGCCTACCGTTCCACCTTAGTAACGGCAGACCCGCCGACCAAATTCGCGGGTTTGGGCTAATCCACCCGTGGCACCGCTCCAGTGCGTGGTTCAAGCATTTCATTGCTGTTTCCGGAAAACTACCGTCACTTGACCATTGCTACCCGGCAGATATTCCGCTTGTATTCCATGCAGTACTACCCCTATTTGAGACGCACTCTCTGCCAACTGCAATTGAACACCCGCATCCTGCAACCTGACCAACCGCCTATCATGCACCAATTGGTATTCCACCGGCAGGCCAAGATAGCTGTTCATTTCCGAGGGATTGACCCGCGCCACATGGAAGAAAAGCCCGCCGACTACCACTCCGCCCAACAAAAACGCAAGAAAGACAGACGCCACAAACAATCCCCACTTGAGCCGCCGCGCTTCCCAGAGCCGATTGTCCATCTCCTCCGCCATTTTTGCCAAGCTCGCCGCCAGCGGCCTTTCGGGCGCTCCTTGCGTCCTCACCCGCAACTTCATGTAGCGCAGCAACCCCAACGCTGGATCGCTTCCGTCCCGAAACTCGCACGACTTCAATATCTCCCGCCCGGCATTTTTCTCCGCTTCCGGCAAGTCGCCCACCAATTCCTCAATTATAGTCTCGGTTCCGTTCATGATGCTCATTTTTTGCTACTGGTGAACATGCCACTAATTACCCGGCCAATATTCTCAGAACACCAATCCATCAGGTGCTTGAACCACTCCGGCCATGGCATGATCGAGCCGATAACTGTTAAAACAATACATACGATATAATATATCTTCAAATTCCAATGGATTCCTGCCCCAATACCCTTCAAAACGCCTAGCTCAACCACTGGCACTTTTATCCATACTTGTTTCATCAATGTGCTCTTATTAGCCGCTTCTTCTTCCATTTTAGCCCTTAACTCGGCTTTCGCATTCGGTCCTCCCGCCACAATATGCATCCCTGAACTCACCGTTTTGAATCCACCGAGCAACAAACCCGATATTCCAACAAGAAAACATATAATTGCAAATGCCTGTTTCAATTTATTATTTTTCATAAACACTATACTACAACGATCTTTCAGTGACTTTTTCTAAAATACATAACAGGCAATTGTATTATGCCACACAAATTGTTTGCATCTGTAAATGGTTTTGCTGAATCCAAAATTGCATTTTTATCATAATAAAAGGCATAATGTTGGCTTTCTGATTAACCAACTTGAATTCTTTGCTCCTTTATACTGAGTGTATCGGCACAATCCTGGAATACTTTAGGCGCTTGAGAACGATTTTCTAGGTCGGGTGGTTTAGTGAGGCGAGTATGCAATCAGTGTTTTGGAGCTGTGCTATCGGAAGAAGGTGCGTTTCAGCGGTACTCGTGGAGAACGCCGGAGGGTAGGGCGGGTGATTTAACTCTTCGGAACGGTGAATCGGACGAGACAATTTGTCCGCAAAGTGGAAGCCGCTTTAAGCCGCTCCACTCTTGTTATGCCATCGACTTTAGCGGCGACTTGAGAATTTGGCCTGCCAAAGCTACTGTTGGCCGAATGTCGGCTAAACTAGAATCGCCGAGTACTTTCATGGTCTCGAGTTAAAAATTATCGGAGTGCAATAGCTTCGTCGAGTGCAATTTATCGGACGGCGGTTTTCCGGTGACACCAAATGATCCAAAATCATTAACCCGGCCCTGCGGACTACGAAATGCCAACGATCGAGTCGAACTGGTCCCGTGGTAACGAACGATCGTAATGCAAGAAAACTATTTTCCAACACGCATCTACTCATTGCCATCGCAGAGGATTGGCCAATTGCGCAACCGGTCACTCAACCTGCGGTTTGTTTTGAAGATTGGCTAACGGGACATCCTCGCCTGGAACACGCCTCCACCGCCGCTCTGAAATTGAGGACGGAGTTGGAAACCCTGCATCCACCCTTGCATGTGAAAGGTGGTGTTATCCTCATCGCGTCCTGTTCCGGTGGCCGCCCCGAGGCAATGGAAATCACGGGCAGTTCCAAGTTGGCGCAAAACTATACACTGTGCTTAACCGCCCCATGAAAACTCGAATCGCCATCAGGGGAACCAATAGCGAGAGGGATATTCGACTCCTGGCAATCTCTTGAAGCGTGTGAAGTTGCCAAACCCTGTGAACGCGCAATTATTTATTGTGTGATGTAAGATTGAATGTAGAATTGTCAACCCTATGGCCGAACCAACAATCATTTGCCCGAAGTGCAAAAGTGAGATCAAGCTAACCGAATCGTTGGCGGCCCCGCTCATTGAATCCACGCGCCTAGATTTTGAGAAGCGGTTGGCACAGAAAGACCTCGACGTTTCCGGGCGTGAAAAATCAATTCAAGAGCGGGAAGCCGCTCTTTCCAAAGAAAAAGACTCGCTGGAAACTCAGGTGAATGAGCGGATGCAAAAAGAGCGCGGGAAAATCGCTGCCGACGAGGCCAAAAAAGCCAAACTTGCCCTGTCCAACGAAATCGAACAAAAGACAAAGGAGGTTGCTGACTTACAGGATATTCTAAAGCAGAAGGACGAAAAACTCACCGAAGCCCAAAAAGCCCAGACTGATTTAATAAAAAAACAACGGGAGCTTGATGATGCCAAGCGCGAGCTTGACCTTAACGTTGAGAAACGGGTTTCAGAAGCTTTGACCGCCATCCGCCAACAGGCGCGGAAGGAGGCGGAAGACGAATTGAAACTCAAAGTTTCTGAAAAGGAACAAACGATTGCTTCCATGTCGAAGCAGATCGAGGAATTGAAGCGCCGGGCCGAGCAAGGCTCGCAACAACTTCAAGGCGAGGTTCAGGAACTGGAATTGGAGACATTGCTGCGTTCCAGATTCCCACACGACAACATTGAGCCTGTCCCTAAAGGTGAATTCGGTGGTGATACTTTGCAGCGTGTGAGCAGTCCACTCGGTCAATCCTGCGGCACAATTCTTTGGGAATCCAAGCGAACCAAAAATTGGAGTGACGGATGGCTTGCGAAATTGCGCGATGATCAACGAACTGCCAAAGCTGAAATTTCCGTGCTGGTCAGCCCTGTGCTTCCCAAGGAAGTTGAAACATTCGACTTGGTGGACGGAGTATGGGTAACGCATCCGCGCGTTGCGCTACCAGTCGCCATCATGCTCCGGCAGTCCTTGATTGAATTGGCGGTTGCCCGGCAGTCATCCGAAGGCCAGCAAACCAAAACGGAAATGCTTTATTCATATCTGACCGGCCCACGCTTCCGCTTACGGGTGCAGGCGATTGTGGAAGCTTTTTCCAACATGAAGGAAGACCTCGATAAAGAAAGAAAAGTCATCACCAAGCAATGGGCCAAGCGTGATGAACAGATTGAGCGCGTCATGCAAGCAACCGTCGGTATGTATGGCGACATGCAGGGAATTGCTGGCAAGACGTTGCAGGAAATCGAAGGGTTGGAAATGAAAGCGCTGGGAGACGGTAATCACGAAACATTAACATCGAGTAAAATCTAAGCCTATGCCGACAAGCCCGCCACCTAGAAGACCAGCGCCGGAAACTCCACCAGCGGCGGAAAAGCAAATTCTCAAAATTCGAGAGATGCGAGAAATTCTTGAATTTGAGTTAGGCAAATCCGAGTCAGGCGATGACACCCTTAAACCAATCAAACACATACAAGGCTTTGATAAGGAAGAATATCAAGCGTACGAAATGCGACGAGAAATTGAACCTTGGCTTACGGCGCTATTTCAAAGCGAGCATTTTTCTTTGTTGACTGGAGCTGGCCTTATGAATGCGGTTCACCACCGCATTACGGCAAAACTGCCTGAAGGATTTTCAAATCGGACATACGCAGCATTTGATGAACAGATTCAGGCCGAGGCAAAACGGTCAGCCCAAGTCGTAGGACGCGGCGATCCTAACCCAGAAGACCAGCTTCGCACGGCCCTAAAGATGGCGGATGGTTTGCGTATATTGCTTAAGGGCAAAGCTGATGAAGAACCGTGGAAAACGCTGAAAGCAGATCATTCCGCGTTGGAAGCAGACATCACCGAGGCAATCAAGGCTCTTGTGGGAGGTGTGTTAAGCTCCGAACAAGGCGTGACCAGTCAAAATGATGAACGTGAAGAAGCACTCCGATTGCTCGTTTCGTTCTTGATGAGCTTTGCCAGCCGGACAGGCACAAAAGATCGTCTCCATATTTTTACAACCAATTATGACCGTCTCATTGAATTTGGCGCGGAGTTTGCAGGCATCCGGTTGATTGACCGCTTCATAGGTTCGTTGGCCCCGCTTTTCCGTGCATCGCGATTGGATGTTGACCTGCATTACAACCCTCCAGGCATCCGTGGAGAGCCGCGTTACCTTGAGGGTGTTGCTCGATTCACGAAACTACACGGCTCGCTCGATTGGATAGACGATGTCCGCGAAGTGAGACGAGTCGCGCTGCCTTTTGGGGCGGAAGACTACGCGCCCTACATTCCGCAGGGTGTTAAGAATCTTCTCATTTATCCCAAGGACGCTAAAGACCGGGAGACTGCGGATTATCCATATGTTGAGTTGCACCGGGATTTCGCTGCGGCTCTTTGTCGGCCTAATTCTGTTTTGGCCACATACGGGTATAGCTTTGGTGACGACCATATCAACCGGGTAATCCGGGATATGCTGACCATTCCGTCAACACATTTGGTAATTTTGAATCACGGCGATACAGGAAAACGGCTAACGAAATTTTACAACGACTCCAAGCGGGCCTCTCAAATAACTCTCCTGATTGGCAAGCACTTTGGCGACTTGGGAAATTTGGTTGATTATTATCTGCCAAAACCTGCCATTGATAGAGCCTCAATACGCATGGCAGAACTGCTCCGCGCCAGAGGCTTGAGCGAGAAACTTCCCCAAGAGTCCCACCGCAAACAGGAAGCCGGTGAGGCGGAAACACAGGGCGCAACCGCCGCCGAAGGAACATAATGAGCCTTTCACCCATTGAGGAAGCGCAAGGCCGCCATATCGGAACGGTGGAATTTGTATCTCCAGACGAGATCAAGGTTTCTCTTGACCTTGACGCGCCGGACAATACCGCAATTAACGCTGGAAATCCACGTTCTTTTCCCCGGATCAATAATTATTTGCTCATACCGGGCCAGGAGGGTTTTGTCGTTGGTCAAGTTGAATGGCTTGCCGTTGAACGCTCGCCATTCCCTAAACGAAAAGGGCTTCAAGATTTTGGCCTTGTTGACTTGCCGTTTCCGCAAAGAAAACTTTCTCTCAATCCTGTGGGAATGCTGATTCAATTGGGAGCCAAAAGTAAGATCTCTTTCATATTTAAACGGGGGGTTTATGCGTTTCCGACTATCGGTGACCCCGTTTTGCTGCCGACAGATGAGCAGCTTCACAGCATAATCGAGTCTGGAGAAAATCGACGTTTGCTTATCGGGCATTCACCGCTGGCGAGTAATGCCGAAGTTAAAGTTGATCCAGATCGTTTGTTCGGGCGGCACTTGGCCGTTTTGGGAAACACGGGCAGTGGCAAATCCTGCACAGTTGCAGGTTTAATTCGATGGAGCTTAGAAGCGGCAAAGAGCACAGCCAATCATGAAGTGAATGCTCGTTTCATAATCCTTGATCCCAACGGCGAATACGCGAAAGCATTTTCTGATGCAAATATATTCAAAGGCGACGACAAAGCGCACCAGCTAAAAGTTCCACTTTGGTTTTGGAATAGCGTCGAGTGGTGTGCATTTACCCAAGCTAGCGCACGAGCGCAATTGCCCCTCCTCAAGCGTGCATTGAGATCAATGCGCAATGAGCAATTTGATATCAGTGATAATGTTGAAATTGCGGCGCGTAGATTTGTGGGAATTATTCTGCAAGCGACAATGATTGCAAAAAACGCTGGCGAACCATACAAAGCGTTCCCACACTCAAAAAACTTCACGGAACGCCTCTCAATCTGGGCAACTAGCATCGGAGAATACGATGCCCAAATCACTGCGGACTTGAATCCTTTGTTCCAGGCTTTGCAGAATTTGGTTGCCACTCATAAGATTACGAGAGTCAATTTTACAGATTACCCAATTTACACAGTTGCTGAAGTGGATGCTCTTTTGCAAAATATGCGTGACACATACGCCTTAACGGGAGGAAGTCCAAGCGATCTGCTCCCCAAGAGTGAGGATGTTCCCGTAAAGTTTTCAGGCAAGGTCTTTATCGACTTCCTTGAAGCTTTAGCGCAGGAAACGGGAAACGAGCAGTATTTCGAGTTTCTTCTCGCTAGAATTCGGACAATGCTTGCAGACACGCGAATGGGTGCAGTGATTGGAGACGATGATGATGTTACTCTGGAGGGATGGCTTAATGATTATATCGGTTCATTTGAGACCACCTCTAAAGTCACGGTAATCGACCTTGCGCTCATTCCTTCGGATATCATTCATATTGTTACCGCAGTGATTGCGCGTATGGTTTTCGAGGCGCTCCAAAGGTATCGACTATTGCATCCCGACGGAAAAACCCTGCCGACCGTTCTTGTTATGGAAGAAGCACACACGTTTATTCGTCGTTACAAGGACGATTCGGAGGATCAATCATCTGCCGCAAGCTGTTGCCAGGTTTTTGAGCGAATAGCGAGGGAGGGCCGAAAGTTTGGCCTCGGCCTGGTGCTTTCCTCTCAACGGCCATCCGAGTTGTCGCAAACGGTGTTGTCACAGTGCAACAGCTTTTTACTTCACCGCATCAGCAATGACAAAGACCAAGAGGCGGTGAGCAAACTGCTTCCCGACAATCTGCGCGGCATTCTGAGAGAATTACCAGTCTTGCCGACGCGCCACGCATTTTTGTTGGGATGGGCTTCAGAACTGCCGATTCTAACACACATCCGTGAGCTGCCAAAATCACAGCAGCCTCAGTCGGACGACCCCGATTTCTGGGCTGTGTGGACAGGCAAAGATACAACCGGTAATGCTGTTGAACGTAAAATTGACTGGAAAGCTCTCGCGGAAGATTGGCAAGGTAAAACGACCGCACCTGAAGCCGTTTTTCCCGGCTCGACAGCCGAAGCAAAGATTAATCCAGCGAATTCTGCCACCACTGAAGATGAGATTCCATTTTAAGGTGCTTTGAGTACTGCCGGGCGACTTCCACCGAAGCCTCGTAGGCTAAGGGAAAGGAAGCTTCGTCAAGCATCCACATGACGTTCACGACAATCAAGGACTCAATCATTCGCCTTACGAGGTCTTGCTTATCGGCCCCCTTAATGGCCAACTGAGTGGCCTTGACGCCGTGCCCGAAAAGGCACAAAGTGCGAAAGGGTCAATGAAATTGAGCATTTTTAATTTAGCTAAATCACACGGACAATCTATCCAGCCATTGGCCGGAAGCCGGGCAAGCCATCGGTGCGGTCCTGGCAATTAGAGCCGCTGGCCATGGCGCGGCTGGCGGCGTTAACCCCGGCGGACTGGACGGTGCGCTTTTTTGATGACCGCCTCGAGCCGATTGATTACGGCGCGGAAACGGACTTGGTGGCGATTTCCATCGAAACCTATACCGCCCGGCGCGGGTATCGCATCGCCGCCCGTTATCGGGAACGCGGAGTGCCGGTGGTGTTCGGCGGCTACCATGCGACCCTGTGCGCGGCGGAGGCTAAAGCGCACGCCGACGCGGTGTGCGTCGGGGAGGCGGAGGCCGTTTGGGCGGAGATTCTGCGGGACGCGGACGGCGGTCGGTTGAAACCCTTTTACTCCGGGGACCGGACGCGCGAATTGCGCGCGCTGCAGGCGGATCGCCGCATTTTTAAGGGTAAGAATTATCTGCCGGTGGCGCTGATCGAAACCAGCCGGGGTTGCCCTTTTCAATGTAACTTTTGTTCCATTGCCGCGATGTATCGCGGCACTTACCGCCGCCGCCCGGCGCGGGAAATTATCGAGGAAGTGCGCCAAGCGGGCGAAAAGCGCGTCTTTTTTGTGGATGACAATATTGTGGGCGATCCGGTCGGGGCGCGGGAATTGTTTGAGGCATTGGCGCCGTTGGGTATCCGCTGGATTAGCCAGGCCAGCTTGAACGCGTTGAAGAATGAAGCGCTGATCCAGCAAATGGCGCGGAGCGGCTGCCTGGGAGTGCTGATCGGGTTCGAGTCGTTGAATGGTCAAAACTTGGCGGCGATGGGCAAACGGATAAACCGCGTCGAAGAATACCGCGACACGCTAGCCCGGTTGCGGCGGGCAGGCATATTAGTGTACGGAACGTTCATCTTTGGCTATCCCCATGACAACTTGGCCAGCTTTGGGGAAAGTGTGCGGTTTGCGCAAAAGGAGAAACTTTTTCTGGCGGCGTTCAATCACTTGGTGCCTTTCCCGGGCACGCCGCTCTATCAGGATTTGGCGCGCGAGGACCGTTTGCGATATCGTCAGTGGTGGCTGGAAGAAACGTTCCGTTTTGGCCAAGTACCGTTCAATCCCGCGGGCTTGACCTCGGTCGAAGTGGAACAGGAATGTATGCGCGCGCGCGGTGCTTTCTATGCCTGGGGTTCGATTTTACGGCGCGGCCTGAATTTTCGCGGCAATACTTCCTCGCCGAGCAGGGCTTGGATCTTCTGGCTGTTGAATTGGATGCTCAAGCGGGAAGTGGCCCAGAAATCGGGCATTCCCTTGGGAGGCGAGGAATGATTCCGGAACGGACGGTATCAACCCCGGCCGGCGCGGGCGATGTTTCGCGCCGATCGGCGGCGGGGGGCGAGTTTCGATTCGAGCTCGCCCAACCCGGGCACAACCTCGAGCTGCAGCGATATGGCGCCCGGGCGGTGGCGCCGGGAGCGGTTCGTTTTGCCTTGGATCGCGCGCCGGATTATTTCGCGGCGTTGCGCGCCGAAGGCTCGCGTTCGGATGTGCTCCTCTGCCGGGACGCCGCCGGCCGCCTGGTGGCCACCGGCCAGCGTTCGGTGAAGCTGGCTTATCTCAACGGCGAAGCCGTCCAGCTTGGATATTTGGGCGGGCTGAACGTCGCTAACTCCGCGCGCAGCGCGCGGTTGCTCGCCCAAGGTTACGCCCGCTTTGGCGAACTGCATCGGGCTGATCCCGTCCAGCTATACCTAACCACCATCATGGAGGAGAATTCCCAGGCCGGAAAAGTGCTGCTTTCCGGGCGGCTGGGCTTGCCGGTTTATCATGATTACGGCCGGTTTTGTGGTGTGGCGTTGAGCTTGCGGAGCGGAAGCGGAGGCGCCGCCGAGCCGCGGACCACCCTGCGCCGCGCCACCGCCGGTGATGGGCTCCGGGTGGTTGACTTTCTAAATCGCGAAGGCCGCGCGCGGCAATTTTTCCCCGCCTACCGCATGGAAGATTTTGGGCGGCCGGGCGGCTTGTTGCCGCATTTGCGTTGGGAAGATCTCTGGCTGGCGTTTCGGGGTACGGAGCTAATCGGAACCGCCGCCGCCTGGGATCAACGGGCTTTTCGTCGATGGCGGGTCATGGGTTACGCGCCATGGCTGCGCTGGTTGCGCGCGCCGATGAATTTAGGGGCCTGGTTTCGACGAATGCCGCGACTGCCAAGACCTGGCTCGACACTGGATAGTTTTATCCTGTCGTTGGTTTGCGTTCGGGACCATGATCGCTCCGTGTTTAGCGCGTTGTTAAGCGAAATTATCCGCGCGCAGTCGGGCCGGTTCGCGGGTTTGCTGGCCGGGCTGCACGAGCGCGATCCGTTAGTGCCGGAACTGCTGGCCCGTCCGCATGTCCCGTTGTTCAGTCGTTTGTGTCTGGTGGATTGGAATCCCGGGCAGCCTGCGCTCCAAAGCCTGGATCGCCGGCGGATTCCTTACCTGGAGTTGGGGTCGCTATAATGAACTTGGAATCACAGTTGGCGCCGGTGCGCGAACTCACCGCCGGTGATCGCGAACAAATGTTGGCCCTGATGCGGGCGCACTATGAAGGCGTGAGCGAACGGCGATTCGCGGCGGATCTGGGCGAAAAACAATGGGCGATTCTGCTGCGCCACCAGGGGCGCCTTTGCGGGTTTTCCACCCAAGCTTGGTTCGATCACCCGTTCGCTGGGAAGACCGTCAAAATCTTATTCTCCGGCGACACGATCATCGATAAAACCTGCTGGGGGTCGCTGGCGCTGCCGATCGCTTGGGGGCGGATGCTGCTTTCCCTGCGGGCGGCGCATCCCGGCGTGGCTATTTATTGGCTGCTCACGAGCAAAGGCTACAAGACCTATCGTTTTCTCCCGGTCTTTTTTCGCGAGTTTTACCCTTGCCACACGGGCGAGGCCCCGGCTTTTGAAAGGGGGTTGCTTCGCAGTGTGGCCGTTCGGCGATTCGGGGCGCGGTTCGCTCCGGCGGCGGGGTTGTTGCGGGCGGAGCCGGGTGACCAGCGCTTGCGCCCAGGCGTGGCCGAGCTCAATGACCAGCGCCTGCGCGATCCGCATGTGGCTTTTTTCCAACGTCGAAATCCCGGCCATGCGCGCGGCGACGAATTGGTGTGCCTCGCGCGGTTTCATCCTGATAACTTGACCCCCTATATTCGCCGGCAGCTTTGATATGGCTTGGCCCGCTGTTATTCGACGAATGGTGAACGGCGCGTGGATCGCCGCGGCGGCGTGCGAACGGAAACGGTTCAACCGGGCGGTTAGGAAGGTCGAACCAACGCAGCGCGACTATCTTTTGCGGCTGTTGCGGACGAATGCCGCGACGCGTTTTGGTCGCCAATATGGGTTTGCGGGCATTACCTCGGTGGCCGAGTACCAAAAGCGCGTGCCGGTTTGCGCGTATGAATCCCTTAGACCCTATATCGACGCCATAGCCCGGGGGGAACCCAGTGTCCTCACCGCCGATCCAGTGCGGTTATTTCAACCCACCAGTGGCACGCTGACCGGCACCAAATTCATTCCTTGGACGGCGGCGCTCGCCCGGGAATTTCGCCGAGGCATCAACCCATGGATAGCCGCGCTTTACCAACGCAATCCGGCGTTGCTTCGCGGCACGGCCTATTGGTCGATTTCGCCGCCGGCTACTGCGGATTGGTTTTGGGGATCTCTGCGGGTGGGGTTTGATCATGATGCCGAGTATTTGGGGGTTATCGGGCGAAAACTCTTTTCGCTCGTGAACTCCGTTCCGTCCGAGGTGGCGCGCAGTCGTGATCTGGCCGAGTTCAAAACGCGCACCCTGCTGGCCCTCTTGGCGGATGAAAATCTCAGCCTTATTTCGGTCTGGAGCCCGACCTTCTTGACGATGCTGGTCGAGGATTTTTGGGCGCGGCGCGATGAGTTGGTCGCCAAGTTGGGGCAGGGGAGCGGAGCCGCCACACGCCGCCGGGCGGAGACGCTTCGCGCATTGATGCGGGAGGCCCCATATCCAGGGATATTCGAGCGGATCTGGCCAAAACTGGCGGTCATTAGTTGCTGGACGCATGGAGCCAGCGAACTTTACGCGCAAAACCTGCGACGGCACTTCCCCACCGTTGAGATCCAGGGAAAGGGGCTGATCGCGACGGAGGCCATGGTATCGTTCCCGTTGTGTGAGGACGTTGATCCCGTGCTGGCCGTCACGGCGCATTTTTATGAATTTCAGGATCCAGACACCCAAGCGATATGCCTGGCTCATGAGTTGGAAAGCGGCCGCGAATACTTGGTGATTGTTACGACCGGGGGTGGCTTATATCGCTATGGCTTGGGTGACCGCGTGCGGGTGACGGGTTTCCTGGCTGGCGCGCCTTGTCTGCGGTTTGTGGGTCGGGAAGGGGAGGGGTCGGATCTGTTTGGCGAAAAGTTGCATGGGACTTTTGTGGCGGACGTCATTCGCCGGGCGTTGGCCGATCAAGCGATTCAGACGCGTTTTTTCCTGCTGGCTCCGGTGGTCGATGCCCACTTGGGGACTGGTTATGCGCTGTTTCTTGAAGCCCAGGTCATTCCCAATGCCGACCGGTTGAGGCGATGCCTGGAAACGGGCTTGACCGAGAATTTTCATTACGCTCACTGCCGCAAACTGGGCCAGTTAAACCGCGCGCGCCTTTTTCACATTCAACCCGCGGCGTGCTCTTCCGAAGCGGTATTTCTGCGGGCAATGCATGCCCGAGGGGTGAAACCCGGGGATGTAAAAATGTTGTCCCTGGATCGGTGTCCGGGTTGGGAACAACGGTTTGTCGGGCAGTTCATTGAATGAAGCCAGTAAATGGTGGAATTGCGCGACTACCGGTGGGATTCGCCGATCGCCAGATAGTAAACAAGGCATCCGAAGAACGGCGATTTGTGATTGCGCAAACCGCGTCCCAGGGTGAAGCTTTCTCCAATGCCTTGGGAACCTGGATGGCCGGGCAATAGGTAAAATAACTGGACGATGATGAACGCAAAACGATTAGCCGGGTTCGTGATGGTGTCCGCCGCGATCTTGGTCCTGGCCGTTGCGGCGCAGGCCGCCGCCGCGGACGACAGCTATATCAAATGGCAGGGCGCGAAGCATACGGTTAGCGCTCGCCTACACGCTTGGCCGCTTTACCAGGTGTTGGCCCGATTGGCCACCTCGACGGGGTGGGAGGTGTATGTCGAGCCGAATTTGGATGAAGTGATTACGGTGGAATTTGCGAATCTCACCACGAGCGATGCCTTAAGCCGATTGCTCGGGCAATTGAATTACGCTTTAGTGCCCCTGGAGAAAGGGGGCGCGAAATTGTATGTGTTTCGCGGTTCCGCCCGTCAAGCGACTGAGAAAGTTCAGGTGGCGGCGGTTGCCGACGCCAAAATGATCAAAGGAAAACTCCCCGGCGAGTTGGTGGTGGTTCTCAAGCCTGGCGGCAAGGAAAAGATCGAGGATATTGCCAAGCGCTTGGGAGCGAAAATTATCGGCCGGATCGATGGCTTGAACGCTTACCGGTTGCAGTTTGTCGATGAGGCGGCCGCCGAGGTCGCGCGCGCCAGTCTGGCGTCGGATTCCGACGTGGCCAGCGTCGAGTATAATTATGGCATGAGCCGCCCCTCCCCCATGCAATCGCTGGCCAATGGCTCGGCCGCCTCGCTCAATTTGAAGGCGAATCCCAATCCCGATCCCAATCGCTTAGTGATCGGCTTGGTGGATACGGCGGTCCAGGCGCAAGCCTCCGGGGTTAAGGATTATCTGCTGAATCCGATCTCCGTAGCCGAAGGTACCGCGACTAGCGCCACCGATTCCCCGTCGCACGGCACGGCCATGGCGGAAACCATTTTGCGCGGAATTTCCCTATCCACCACCGCCAACGAGGGGACCACGACCCGCATTTTGCCGGTCGATGTCTATGGCGGCGGCGAGAGCACCTCGACGTTTGCGGTGGCGCAAGGCATCTACGCGGCGGTCAACTATGGCGCCACGATTGTGAATTTAAGCCTGGGAGGGGAAGGGGAGAGCACCTTGTTGCGTCAAGTAATCCAGCAAGGGCACGAGCAGGGGGTGGTATTTATCGCGGCCGCCGGCAATGAGCCGGTTACCACCGCCACGTATCCAGCGGCTTATGCGGAGGTGATCGCCACCACGGCTAGCGACAAGCAAGGCAACCTGGCTGGCTACGCCAATCGCGGCAATTTCGTCGACGTGATGGCGCCCGGTGGCAGTGTGATTCGGTTCAACAATCTTTCTTATTACGTCGTGGGAACGTCCGCCGCCGCCGCTTACGTCTCCGGCATGACCGCTGGCATCGCCGCTTCAAATGGCAAAACTCCGGCCCAGACGGAAAGCATTATCCGCAGTTCTCAGAGCTACAAAAGCACGGGCAATCCTTGATGGCGCGGAAGACCTGGCTTATGATGACCGCCTATGCTGCTAGTTCTTGTGAATGTCCAAGTTAAGCCGGAATGCGTGGACGCATTTAAGGTGGCTTCCGCGGATAATGCCCGGCACAGCAATCAGGAGTCGGGCATCGCGCAATTCGCGGTGATTCAACAGGCCGATGATCCCTGCCGCTTTGTCCTGATCGAGGCCTATCGCACGGCTGAGGCACCCGCCCGGCACAAGGAAACGGCCCATTACGCGCGCTGGCGCGATGCCGTCGCCTCCATGATGGCCGCGCCCCGCGCCAGCGTGAAATACGAGACCCTTTGTCCGGACGCGGACCGCTGGAATCCTCCTGCTTGAAAGCGAGCCAACCATGACCTTCGAATTCGCCACCGCCAGCCGCATCCGGTTTGGGCCGGGGGTTGCCGCTGAAGCCGCCGCCGCGGCACATGCCCTGGGCCGTAAAGTATTGTTGGTTACGGGGGGGAATGGGCGCCGGACCGAGGCGCTGGCCCGGCAATTGGCGGCGGTGGGGACCGAGGTGCGCCCCTTTGCCGTGCGCGGTGAACCTACGGTGGAGATGGTGCGCGAAGGCACCCAGTTGGCCCAGGATAGCCATTGCGAAGTGGTCGTGGCCTGCGGCGGCGGCAGCGTTTTGGACGCCGGTAAAGCGATCGCCGCTTTGGCCGCCAACGGCGGTGATCCCCTAGATTATCTTGAAGTCGTAGGTAAAGGATTACCGCTGGGCAAACCCTCTTTGCCGCTCATCGCTTTACCCACGACGGCGGGCACTGGTACGGAAGTGACGCGCAACGCTGTTATTGCCTCTCACGCGCATGGGGTCAAAGCCAGCCTCCGCAGCCCCTTTATGCTGCCGTATTTGGCGCTGGTGGATCCGGAGCTGACCTATGGTTTACCCCCCGCGCTCACGGCGAGCACCGGCATGGACGCGTTGACCCAGCTCATCGAGCCATTCGTGTGCCGCCGAGCCAATCCATTTACGGATAACCTTTGTCGCGAAGGCATTGCGCGGGTGGCGCGTTCTTTTGTCAAAGCTTGGTCCATGGGGGGTGAGGCGGTGGCGCGGGAAGATATGGCCTTGGCCAGCTTATTCGGCGGGGTAGCCCTGGCGAATGCGGGTTTAGGCGCGGTGCATGGGTTTGCGGCGCCCATCGGCGGCCAATTCCCCGTGGCCCATGGGGCGGTATGTGCCGCGTTGCTGCCTCAGGTAATGGAACTGAATATCCGCGCCTTGCGCTCGCGTGAACCGAATAATCCCGCTTTGGCGCGCTATGCGGAAATCGCCCGGCTGGTTACCGGCCAACCGGACGCCCCCGCCGAAGTCGGCGTGGCCGGGGTGAGAAATCTTGCTAATACATTGGGGGTAAAAGGATTAAAAGAATTGGGTATCCCGGCGGACGCGTATCCGGCGATGGTCGAGAAAGCCTTGAAGGCGAGCAGTATGAAAGGAAATCCGATCCCGCTTGAGTTCCCGGAGTTAATGGCTATCTTGGAAAAATCTTCCTAGCCCGATACTGGCATATATTTTGCTGTATAAAGCATGTTACAATCACGAAACGGAGTGGGGGGATAACGTCGAACGATAAGAGCGAAGCATGAAGCGAACAAATCAATGGTTTTTGGGGTGTTTGGCGGTGATTTCGGTTTTTTTCACCCAAGCGGCCTCCGCCCGGGCTGGTAGCGCGGTGATTCTTAATGAGGTGCTGGCGAATAATGTTAGCTACACTGATATCGATGGTGACACCCCCGATTGGATCGAGTTATACAACCCGTCCGACGCCGATATCAACCTCGTGGGGCTCTACTTATCGAATGACACGGCTAACCCCAAAAAATGGGCTTTTCGCGAAGGGTCCAAAATCAAGGCCAAGAGCTTCTTGGTCGTTTACTGCGATAGTGGTTTGGCGGAAGGCACGCTCAACACCGGCTTCAGCTTGAATACCGATGGCGATTCGCTCTGTCTTTACGACGATAGCACGAACTTGGTCGATTCGGTGACCTTTGGCATGCAAGTGCCCGATTTCTCCATCGGCCGCGCGCAGACGGCGACTTCCACCTGGGGCCTGTGTAAACCGACGATGAACGGCGCCAACGAAGCCGCGACCCTTGGACCGGTATCCGGCCTCCGACTCAACGAGTGGATGGCCGAGCCCGAGTCGGGCGACGATTGGTTCGAGATTTATAATCCTTCCGCCTACCCCGTCGCGTTGGGAGGACTCTATCTGACCGATGATATTAGCAGCCCGACTCTTTTCACGGTGTCGTCGCTGTGTTTCATTGGCACCGGCGCCAATGGCTACGTGAAATTCCACGCTTCTAAAAAGCCGGAAAACGGGCCCAACCACACGAATTTTAAACTGAGCAAAAGCGGGTCGTTTTTAGGGCTGGCGGCGTCTTCCGGCTACCTCGACAAAGTAACCTTTGGCACCCAGACTTTGGGAGTTTCCCAGGGCCGGCTACCAGATGGCGCATCGACTTGGGCGTACTTCACGAAAACGCCTTCCCCGGCTGAAAGCAACCACCTGCCCCTCAGCACGGTGGTGGTGAATGAGATTCTCTCGCACACCGACGAACCCGAAGAGGACGCGGTGGAATTGTACAACGCCTCCGAGGCCGCCGTCAGCATCGGCGGCTGGACCCTCACGGACAGCCAGGCGAATTGGAAAAAATACGCGATTCCGGCGGGGACCACGATCGCGTCCCACAGCTATCTGGTTTTTTACAATCATGATTTTGGCGGGACCAATGCCGCCACCCCGTTCAGCTTGAATTCATCCGAAGGGGATTCGGTCTATCTGTGCATGGTGGATTCCGCGGGCGCGCTCACTGGTTACCGGTCCGACGCCTCGTTCGGGGCGGCGCCTAATGGCACTTCTTTTGGTCGGTATACGAATAGTGTGAGTGAGGTCACTTATCCGCTTCAAAAAGCCCTGACCTTGGGCGCCATCAACGCCGGTCCGCGCATCGGGCCGATCGTGGTTAGCGAGATTATGTACCATCCCGTTTCCCTCGTCACCAATATCGACAACACCACCGACGAGTATATCGAGTTGTACAATATCACCGCCGCCACCGCGCTCTTGCATCATGCCACCGAAACGACGAACACCTGGCATTTGCGGGGCGGGGTGAAGTTCGACTTTCCGGAAGACATTTCCCTGGCGGCTGGCGGCCGCTTGCTCATCGTCAACTTCGATCCCACGAACAATCCCACGCAACTGGCCGCGTTCCGCGCGAAATTCAACGTGCCGGCGAGTGTCCCGATCTTCGGTCCTTATGAAGGTAAACTGAGCAACAGTGGCGATAAAGTAACGCTGGAAGCGCCCGATACCATTCAAGGCAATGCCCACGTCAACGAAGGGTTCGTGCCTTATTACGTGGTGGACCGCGTAGAATACACCGATGCCTCCCCCTGGCCCGCCGCCGCCGATGGCTCCGGCAGCGCCCTGCAATGTAAAGAGGCCGGCGCCTACGCCAACGATCCCGCCAACTGGATGGCCGCTAGTCCCTTGCCCGGCCGAGCCAAAAGCAGCAGCGCCGATGACGCCGATGGCGACGGCATGCTCGATACTTGGGAAACCGCCAATGGGTTGAGTCCCGAGAACGCGAGCGACGCCAACCTCGATGCCGACGGCGATGGCATGACAAATTTGCAGGAATACCTGGCGGGAACGAATCCCCGGTCCGCCACCAGCCTGCTCGGATACGACTCCATCCAATCCAGCAACGGCACGGTGAAACTGACCTTCACCGCCGTGGCGGGTAAGAACTACGTGGCTCAATACCGCGATTCCATGGATCAAGGCGCCTGGCTGCAACTGAGTGAAATTACCAACGCCACCGCCGGAACCGCGACCGTCACCGATAGCAATCCGCCCGCCTCGGGCATCCGTTTCTATCGGCTGATCTTGAATTATTAAGTTTCCAGCTTGGGCGAGCGGTTTCCTGGAGCAAATGGTTGGGCGCGGTTTTGCTCAAGACCAGGACGCTGACACCGGCTTGGGCTTGACGAGGATTCCACCCCTTGCGGCGATGGTTGTACTCATTCAAGCCGAGCCTTCATGGTTCGGCGTGGCTTGGCCTAAAGTTCGCCCGATGTTTCGACCACCAGTTTTCCCAGGCTTTAGGACTGGCGCGCACATCGCGCGCTCCCGTGATGGATTGCATCACCGTATGCGCGCGATCGCGCACGATGACATGGCTGTCTTTCAACCGCGGCAACACGAGCTCAATTGCCGGGGCATCGGCGTTTTTTTCTAGGGCGCGCAAACCTAGCAGGCGAATGCAGGCCAGTCGGTGAGTTGTCAGCGGGGCTGCTTCCGCCGAGGCCAGCCTTTGGAAATGGCGTTCGGGAGCGGTTTTTAGCGGAAAAGGAGCGGTAGGCTGCGGCCGGGAATCCAGCTCCCCGTTTTCAATAACCACCTTGGTGAGGTAGATGACATCGGTGCGGGGGCTGCCCAGCAGCGGCAGTAGCGCCGAGCGCGGGATGGTTTTGCGTTGGAGCCGGCTGATGGCCTCCAGCGCGGCCAAGCGAAGATCGTCGTTGGGGTCGTTCAGTAATTCGATCAGCGTTTTATCCGGGATGGATTCACGATGGAGGACCGACAGCACTTTGAGCGCGCCGATGCGGACCTGGACATCGGGGTGCTTAAGTAATTGGCGATACCACGATGTTCGTTTGCGATGCTCGTGGTTCGCGAGCGCCCACGTGGCGGCCGAGCGGATTTCTGGATAAGGATCTTGAAAAAGGGCGATCAGCGGCTGGGTGAAGCGTGGGTCCCATTGAACCGCCGCCGCTTGAATCGCCTGCCACCGTGCCCGCGGGGCGGTGTCTTGGAGCAATTTCACCAGCGGCTCCACCCGCTGTTGATTCGTCAAAGTAATGAATCCACAGGCGGCGTTCGCTCGTTCCGTCTCATCATGGCTCTGGCTGGCCGCGATAAACGAGGGCAGGGAATCCGAACCAAAACTATCGAGCACCTGGGCCGCCGTTTTGCCAATCGATTCTGAAAGCAGTGGGGCCAATGCCGGAATGGCGGGAACAAAAACTAAATCTTGCATCTCCTCCGGGGCGAAAGTGCGGGTCAATTTTGTGAGATACCAGCTTTTGCCTTGCAGCCGGGGTAGGCATTGGGCGGTTTGAACGATATGGACGGGAGCGAGCCGCTGGTAAACCAGTAACTCGTTGGGTGTGGAGAAGAACTCGTCTTCCAGCGAACTCCGGGGTGGCCTGTATTGTTCTCGAACTAAAGCCCGCAGATCAGCCACCGACCATCGTGGTCGATTACCGTTCAGAACGATGGAACCGGGCCGGCGCAGCAGGTCGTTTATTTGAAGAATTTGCGAATTTTCCACGCTGGTTTGCCGATACTTTTCCCGTTGCGCGCCGCCTTCATCCCATTCGGCGCGGCGTTGCCGCAATTGCGCCCGCGCCTCATGGAAAAGGAATGAATTCAGCAAAGGTGCCGCCGATAGGACATAGAGGGAGATTTCGGATGGCTTGCCGCCGACGGCGGAGATTCTTAACGGGAACACGCATTGAGGCGTGTCGAAGCTTATGAGTAATGGGTGCAACTCGCCTTGGGTCAGCTCCCGCCGGAGGGTTTTCCGGTTGGGCGCCGGCGGTAATGCGGGCAATTGGCTTGGCTGGCTGGCGGTAAACGCAATCCCGCGATCCAGCCGTATCCTTGCCGCTATGAAATACCAGCCTTTGCGAAGGTAATCAGCGATGATTTCCCCATTGCCGTGGGGAATGGCGTAACCGTGGGAACGCAGCCATTGCGCCAGGCCGTCGGCATCGCGCGCCGAGAGCACCGCAATTTCATAAGCGCCGACGGTTTTGATTTCGATGACTTCGACCGCCGGTTTCGTCCCGTCGACTTTCGTTTCGCCTCCGGTGCGGCTCTGAAAGCTGGCATGCCGCTGGGTCAACTGGCTTAACTCATAAAACGCGGCCATCGATCCCGGTCCCACTGTGGGCCTGGCTGGCACTGGAATCAGCCAGCCGAATTCTTCCAGCGGCCCGGTGTATTTGACTTGCAGCAATAAATCCTCGCGGCCCGCGTCATGGAGGAGGATGGCTTTCTGCGTGGGTTCCTGAATGTCCGCCCGCTCATCCCATTTGTATACAAAACAGCCATCGGCAAAGGTCGGCGGGATGGCGAACCCGCTTAAAAGCCAAAGCATGCCCGCGCATAAAAAACGCCGGCTGGCTAGCCACCGGTGGGCGGGGATGAAAAGGGCCAATCTCATGCGGGAGGTTTAAAGTTAAAGTAAAGATATACCATGCCATAGTAAATAATAAAATAGTATAATATGCGATTTGCATGAAATGGATATCTTGGATGGCGGGCGCAAATTGTTGGCCTGATTCGATGCGGGCGGGTTTTAATTCGCCGGAAGGTCCAGGGCGAACGCGCGTTTTAAGGGGCGGCGCGGGGCCGCGCGCGCATAAAAAAACACCCGGCCTGGTTGGGCCGGGTGCTGCATAATTGAACGAAGGCCGAGCTACGCGTTATTTCTTTTTCGCGGGCTTGGCGCTCTTGGCCGCTTTCGCGGGTTTGGCGGCTTTAGCCGCTTTTGCGGCGGGCTTCGCGGCCACTTCGTCCTCGAGGGCGGCCTGGGCGGCGGCCAAGCGGGCGACGGGCACGCGGAAGGGCGAGCAGCTCACGTAGCTGAGGCCGGTGCGATGACAGAACTTCACCGAATCCGGGTCGCCACCGTGTTCGCCGCAGATGCCCAACTTGATGTCAGGGCGGGTCGAACGGCCTTTTTCGACCGCGATCTTGATGAGCTGGCCGACGCCAGTCTGGTCGATCGAGGCGAAGACGTTTTTCTTCACGATGTCGGATTCCTGGTACTTCGGCAGGAAGGAGCCGGAATCGTCGCGGCTCATGCCCAGCGTAGTTTGGGTCAGGTCATTGGTGCCGAAGCTGAAGAATTGGGCCGTCTGGGCGATCTCGTCGGCGGTCAAAGCCCCGCGCGGGATTTCGATCATGGTGCCGACCATGTAGCTCAGCTTGGTTTTCGTTTCCTTCATGACCGCTTCGGCGACGCGGTTGACGACGCCCACCTGGAGGTCGAGTTCGCGTTTGAAGCCGACCAACGGGATCATGACTTCCGGCTTCACCTTGACGCCGGATTTTTGCACTTCGACGGCGGCTTCGAACACCGCGCGGGCCTGCATCTCGGAGATTTCCGGATAGATGATTCCGAGGCGGCAGCCGCGGAAGCCTAGCATCGGGTTGAACTCGTGGAGTTCTTTGACGCGGTTGGAGATTTTTTCCACCGGCACGCCCAGCTTCTTGGCCAACTCTTCCTGCTGCGAGGCTTCGTGCGGGAGGAATTCATGGAGCGGCGGATCGAGGAAGCGGATCGTGGCCGGCAAACCTTTCAAGGCCTTGAAGATGCCAATGAAGTCTTCGCGCTGGTACGGCAGCAATTTGGCCAGGGCCTGCTTGCGGTCGTCCAAGTTGTCCGCGAGGATCATTTCGCGCATGGCGTCGATGCGATCGC
>DBTJ01000070.1:0-154 GCA_002306985.1 Verrucomicrobia bacterium UBA1319 | reverse complement strand
GTGGCTTTGGCGCACCAATCCATCAATTTCTTGAAGTTCTGGTAGGTCTGGCTCTTGGCCGGATCGAGCGATTTTTCGACGAGGACTTGGACGACTTCCGACGCGGCGGTTTTGACTTCGCCGGCGTATACGTCGCCCTGGGTGCCGTCGATGG
>DBTJ01000127.1:61754-62458 GCA_002306985.1 Verrucomicrobia bacterium UBA1319 | reverse complement strand
ATATACCCGCAAAATGCGGGGTCCAGGAGCGCGGCCGTGATGCCTGAGTCGTCGTCCCATTTCAGGAGCTGATTCTTTTTGTCGGTCCATTCATGGGTATTGCGGCCGCCTTCGGCCACCAGACGCGCCACCGGGCCGCGCGCCACCGCGCGAGCCGATTGGACCAGCATCGCTAAATCGTAACGATCCGCAAACCGCCACATGATCTGGCGGGCATCATCCCCGGGCAGAGTGCGCAGACTCTCCCTGGCTTTAATCTTTTTTTCCATAACGGTTGATCCACTGGCTGCACCGGCACCAATACCTTTGTCGATATTCCAACCAGGAAGCAACTCAGCCTATACTTTCTAACGGTTTCGCTCGCCAACACGCAAGCCAAAGAAACGAACTCTCAGACAGTATCCCGACAAGCCCCCTCAGACTCCGAAACCGCGCCCCCCGGTCCCCGCTCGCCAACTCACGAATTGCCCGACCGAAAACGACGCGGATAACGGCCTAAAAAATGGCTAAAAACCTAAATTTAAGCGTGACGAGGCCCTTTCAGCGCCCCGAAACGCATTTGAAATCATTTTTGTATATGTCTAATTATTAACTATATACGTGATTTGTTTCAACTTTTTCATTTTCGACTGTTGACGGCAAATGGGTCCTTTAGTAACTATTGACGCCCGGTTGGGTTCCAAAGTAGCTCAATGGTAGAGCAG
>DBTJ01000127.1:23590-61512 GCA_002306985.1 Verrucomicrobia bacterium UBA1319 | reverse complement strand
CCAAAGTAGCTCAATGGTAGAGCAGTCGGCTGTTAACCGACGGGTTGCAGGTTCGAGCCCTGCCTTTGGAGCCAATTTTTTTGTCCTTGAGATACAAGGATTTCTTCATTTAGGCAGGTGCATAAAATGGCCAAAATGGCCCAAGTGAGGTGGGGAATGCATTTGTTCGGGGAAACTTTCCCAGCATTCGTCACTACCCTTTTATCGCTCTTCCAACACTCGTTAACCCCAATTTCTCGGATAGGCTAGCCTCATTGCTAGCCATTAAAAAAACGATTCTGGTTGTACAAGCGCGGTAGCGTTTACTACCTGCAGGATACGGAAAGCTTGCACAGCTATCGTTATGCCTGGGCAGAACTACCTTTAACAAGGTGCTTTGGGGTGATGACGGTAAAGCGGTCAGGGACGAGTTTACGCTTGCTTTGATTGTTCCTCTCCAAACAATCGGAATTGTGAGCAGATGTATCAGAAAGTGGGAAATCAGTGGGATAACCGCCTTCGTTTCGTTCGGTATCCTGCTCTTGATGCCGCAGTTTTTCCTCCGAAATGATGCGGTAATCTTCAAAGTGGCTAATCGGGTTTGGCTTACTATTGCTTCACCAGTGTTGTCGATTTGGGAACACCTCGGATTCCGAGGAGTTGAGGATTTAGGTATAGTTATTCCTATGATCGGGAGCGTGCTGGTTTTCCTCGCCGCTCTTGGATTCATAGCGGGGATGCTCGGGCATAGGTTCGCCGATTCTCGACAAAACGGGTAGCGATGGGAGCGTAGCGGACGTCAAAGGGGGCATCGTAACCGTAAAAGTTCGCCAGCCATCGTGAACCGTCCCACCAGTTCTGGCGGATACTCGATGCGCATCGTCCGTGGCATCACCTTTTTCCCTCACACGCTTGATCTCGAGTAAAGGCTAAAGCTGAACCCTGCCCACCTGTTAGCGTGTGGCATGTAGGATAATTTTGACACGTCCCATTTGACAGCGGTCGGAACGCGGTTTATATATTTCGTTAGATGACGAAATAAGAATATATTGGCATGCGAGAGTTCATGAACATCACCAAAGCGCTGGCCGATTCGAATCGGGTGCGCATCCTGCTGGCTTTGCGCGACGGCGAGTTGTGCGTCTGCCAGATTGTCGAGTTTTGCGCTCTGGCTCCGTCCACCGTTTCCAAGCATCTCTCGATTCTCCAACAAGCGGGCCTGCTGGAATCCAGAAAAACCGAACGGTGGGTCTATTATCGCCTGCCCGGTAAGGAGTCCCCTTTAGTGGCGCGCCGCGCCATTGCTTGGGTGGTGGAATCTCTGCAAGACAATCCGCGCATCGTCGAGGATATTCAACGCCTGAAACGTATTCTCAAGGCGGAACCCGCTCAATTATGCAAACGACAAGGCCAAAAATGAAAATCATGTTCCTATGCACCGGCAACTCCTGTCGCAGCCAGATGGCCGAAGGCTGGGCGCGCCAGCTTAAAGGCGATATCATCGAACCATATTCCGCCGGTATTGAAAAGCACGGTCTGAATCCGCACGCCGTCAAAGTGATGGGTGAGGCGGGGGTGGACATCTCGAAGCATTATTCCAAAACGCTCGCGGATCTGGGGTCCATCGAGTTTGACTACGTGATCACCGTCTGCGGACACGCCAATGAGCATTGCCCGATCTTTCCGGGAAAGGCAAAAAAGGTCCACGTTGGCTTTGCGGACCCGCCTAAGTTGACCCGGGAACTGCCGGATGGGGAGGAGAAACTGGCGGTTTACCGAAGTGTTAGGGACGAAATCCGCAAGTTTATCGAAACCTTACCCGGCGCGCTCTCAACGCTTTAACCTCTCCAGCCGTTAACAGGTCATGAAACCCCTTAATCGAAGACAGTTGCTTCAATCCCTGACGCTAGCCTCGGGCGCGTATGGATTCGGTGCGCTGGCGGCGGATATAAATCTCGCCGGCAAATCGAATCCGGGAGCGCCCGCCAACTCATGGACTTACCTCGCGTTGGATTGCGACCGCACCGCCGAGTTGGCCTATCAGTGCCACAATCGGATGAGCAGTTGCATGTATGGCGTGTTTGCCAGCATCATTACTCAACTTGGCGAAAAAGTGGGCGAACCTTACCGCTCCTTCCCCTGCGAGATGATGGTTTACGGCGAGGGCGGAGTGGCCGGGTGGGGCACGCTCTGCGGGACCCTCAACGGCGGAGCGGCCGCCATCTCCCTATTGGTCCGCAATGAAACGGAACGCAAGGCGCTCATCGATGAATTGTTTTCTTGGTATCAAAACACCTCTTTGCCGCTCTATTCACCCACGCAGCCGTTTTTCAAGGCGGACCTGCCTGCCGTAAAAACCGATTCCGTTCTCTGTCATGCGTCCGCCAGCAATTGGAGCAAAAAAGCCAAGGTCTCCTTTTACAGCCCGGAGCGTAAAGAACGCTGCACCCGGCTATCGGCGGACACGGCCCGTAAAACCGTCGAGCTGCTTAATTCCTGCTTTTCCGGTCAGTCGGCCAAACCCATTCATTTGGGCGAGCGGACCACCGGCTGTTTGTCGTGCCACGGCAAAGGCGGCTCGCAGGCGGATGTTCTGATCAAATCGTGCAATAGCTGCCATTTCACCGACCGCCAACCGCATCCTTGACTATGAAACCAGGAAATATCTCTCCCGAAACCGTCCGTCAAACGGTGCGCCAAGGTTATGGCAAAATCGCGACGAACAGCGGTTCGGGTTGCGGCCCGGCGCCATCCTGTTGCGGCTCATCGAGCCGCGCCGCGGACGAACTCGCCCAACATATCGGTTATTCGGCCCAGGAACTAGCCTCGCTGCCCGACGGCGCTAACCTGGGTCTCTCATGCGGCAATCCCAACGCCCTCGCCGCCCTCCAACCCGGCGAAGTGGTGCTCGACTTGGGAGCGGGCGGCGGGTTCGACATCTTTATCGCGGGGCGAAAAGTGGGGGCAAGTGGCCGCGCCATCGGCGTGGATATGACACCGGAGATGTTGACTAAGGCACGCCGGAACTCCGCAATCTATCGCGAGCGGACGGGCTTGGACAACGTCGAGTTCCGGCTGGGAGAAATCGAACATTTGCCGGTGGCGGACGCGAGCGTGGACGTGGTGATTTCCAATTGCGTCATCAATCTGTCTCCCGACAAACCGCGGGTTTACCGAGAAATTGCGCGGGTGCTTAAACCCGGCGGGCGGGTGGCAGTGTCGGATTTGGCGCTGCTCAAGCCGCTGCCGCCGGAAATTCTGGCGAGCGTTGAGGCGCTCATTGGCTGCGTGGCGGGCGCGGTACTAGTATCGGAGATTGAGCGAATGGCCCGGGAGGCGGGACTGGACGCGATCATTTTGAAGGCTAAAACCGGCTACGTCGACGGCATGGTGGATTGGAAGGATCCAGTCTATCAAAAAATCGCCGCTCGCCTGCCGGCCCACGAGAAACCCGGCGACTACCTCACGAGTCTCGAAATCGCGGCACGAAAGCCCCGGGGCGCGTAAGCATGAGCAAACCTTAAAACATTGGCGTCCCCGCGCGGTTGCAGCGCGATTGACGGGCCTCAAGTTAACGCATTATTGCATGAAAACACTCGAAGTTTACGACCCCGCGATGTGCTGCGCCACCGGCGTCTGCGGTCCGCAAGTGGACCCGGCGCTCGTCCAGTTTTCCGCTGATTTGAACTGGTTGCGGGAGCAAGGCGCGGAAGTGCGCCGATTTAACCTTTCGCAAAATCCCGCGGCTTTCGTGGAAAACGAACCGGTCAAGCAGGCTCTCACCGATAAGGGCGAATCCGCCCTGCCGATGCTCCTGGTGGACGGATACGTAATTGCCAGTGGCCATTATCCCGCGCGCGCAATACTGGCGGAAGCGCTGGAGTTGAATGGTGCCGCCGCGAGCCTATTCACGCCCGCCGTTAAGGAACTGGTTGCCATTGGCGCGGCGGTGGTCGCCAACTGCGAGCTTTGTCTCAAGTATCACTACCATCAGGCGCAATTACTAGGGGTTTCCAGGGCGGACATGGCCCGCGCGGTGAGGACGGCCGCCCGCGTTAAAGACTCCCCGAGCCAATCCATTCTTAGGCTGGCGAACCGCCTCACTGGAGCGGGGGTACCCGCCGATGACGGCGCCGGAGATCCTTGTTGCGGCCCGGACAACACGCAAAAGTCCGGCGCGGCAACTTCGTGTTGTCACCCGACGTCATGAGCTATGAGCCATACCGCGAAACTGAATCCCATAGCCCAGCTTTTGGAGGAACCCACACGCTTTCTATTCTTCACGGGTAAAGGCGGCGTGGGAAAAACCTCGCTCGCTTGCGCCTCAGCGATCGCCTTGGCAGACCGGGGCAAGCGGGTTTTGCTCGTCAGCACGGATCCCGCATCGAACTTGGATGAAGTGTTGGGGCAAATACTCCATGGCGCTCCGGTGGCTATTCCGGGAGTAACGGGGCTGCGGGCATTAAACATTGATCCTGAAGCCGCCGCCGCCGCTTATCGCGAGCGAATGGTTGGCCCGTATCGCGACAAGTTGCCGGAAGCCGTTGTGCGGAGCATGGAAGAACAGCTCTCCGGCGCTTGCACGATGGAAATCGCCGCTTTCGACGAATTCGCCCGTTTGTTGGGCGAACCCACGGCCACGGCGGACTTCGATCACGTGATATTCGATACCGCGCCCACCGGACATACCTTGCGGCTGATGACTTTGCCAACCGCCTGGACTGGTTTTTTGGAGCACAACACGTCGGGGGCATCCTGCCTTGGCCCCCTGGCTGGGCTGCAAAAACAGCGAGTGATTTACGAACACTCCGTGGGGGCGCTGGCGGATGGTAGACTCACAACTCTCGTATTAGTCAGCCGGCCGCAGAAAGCCGCCTTGGACGAAGCCGAACGCGCGGGGGACGAACTCTCAGCGCTAGGAGTGCACCATCAGCGTTTAATTCTCAATGGTGTGTTCCAGGCGAGTTACCCGGAAGATGGGCTGGCAGCCGCGCTGGAACGTCGGGGTACGGCCGCAAGGCAGGCCAAGCGAGATTTCCTGCAACGCTTGCCGGTGGTGGAGATTCCCCTGCGCGCCCACAACCTCGTAGGCGTTCCGGCTCTGCGAAAACTGCTGGGCAACGTCGAGGAAAATCAGATCGCGGCCACCGATCCTAACCCAGCGCTTCCTTCGCTCGAGTCGCTAGCCGAGTTAGTGGATGAATTGGCGAGCTCAGGTCACGGCGTGATTATGACGATGGGCAAAGGCGGCGTGGGCAAGACCACGGTGGCGGCCGCCATTGCCACCGAATTGGCGCGGCGCGGCCTGCCGGTTCATCTGAGCACGACCGATCCGGCGGCTCACGTCGCGGCGACGGCTGGAATAGGCGCTGAGTTTCAAGTCACCCGGATTGATCCCAAGGTGGAAACCAAAGCTTACGCCGAACAAGTCATGACTAACGCCGGCCCGAACCTCGACCCTAGCGGACGCGCCTTGCTCGAAGAGGATTTACGTTCGCCTTGCACGGAGGAAATCGCGGTCTTCCGCGCGTTTGCCCGGATTGTGGCGCAAGGGCAAGACCGGTTCGTGGTGCTGGACACCGCGCCGACGGGACACACCTTGCTATTGCTCGACGCCACCGAGGCTTACCACCGCGAGATCGCCCGCAAGGCCAGCAACTTGCCCGAGGAAGTGATTCAACTCCTGCCTCGGCTCCGCGACGCCCGCTTCACGCGGGTGTTAATCGTCACCCTGCCCGAGGCAACCCCGGTGCATGAGGCCGCCGCGTTGCAAGCGGACTTGCGCCGAGCGCAAATCGAACCGTTCGCTTGGGTGATTAATCAAAGCTTCGCCCGCGCCCGCACGCGCGATCCATTGTTATTGGCGCGAGGCATCGGGGAACGGCCATTCATCGAAGCAGTCGCGCACGACCTCTCCCCCCGCACGGTGCTTGTGCCATGGGCGCCGGAAGAACCCGTGGGCGCGGACAATTTGCGGCAACTTTTCACTCCCCCAACGGTGAAACCAATCAAAACTCTATGACCACTTACGTTTACGAAACCATCCCCGTGAAGACAGGCGAAAAACCGCGCTATTTCGAATTCAAACAAAGCATGAACGACCAACCGCTGATGAAGCACCCGGAGACGGGCGAACCCATTCGTCGCGTCGTGCTGGGCGGTTTCGGCGTGCTCAGTTCGAATTCGACCCCGAGCGGTTCCCATTCTGCTTGCGGCTGCGGCCCTGGCGGTTGCTGCGGTTGATAGGAAACCAACCCATACGCCATGCGAATTCCATCCTCCACCGCAACGACGCCCGCCATCGTGGCCGGGAACATGTCTTTTTTAGACCGTTACCTGACCGTATGGATTTTTGCCGCCATGGGTCTCGGCGTGTTATTGGGCCACTTTGTAATCTCCGATCCCGCGGCCTTCTTCGCCCCCATGACCATCGGCGCCACGAATTTACCCATAGCCATCGGGTTAGTTCTTATGATGTATCCGCCACTGGCGAAAGTAAAATACTCCCAGCTGCCCAAGGTTTTTGCTGACACTCGCATCCTTTCGCTTTCGCTCGCGCAGAACTGGATTGTTGGCCCGTTATTAATGTTTCTGCTCGCAGTATTGCTACTGCGCGATCACCCGGACTACATGGTGGGCCTCATCTTGGTGGGCATCGCCCGCTGCATCGCCATGGTGCTGGTATGGAACCAGCTCGCTAAGGGGAGCAACGAATACGCCGCCGGGTTGGTGGCGCTTAACAGCATCGCCCAAATCCTGTTTTACAGCTTCTACGCCTGGCTTTTTATCACCGTGCTCCCGCCCTATTTCGGCTTGCGGGGCGCGGTGGTGCCAGTTCGCATGAGCGAGGTCTTTTGGAGCGTGATGATCTATCTCGGCATTCCTTTTGCCGCGGGCGCTTTGAGCCGAGTAATACTCGTGCCCATGAAAGGAGAAGAGTGGTATGCGCGCGTGTTTATTCCCCGCATCTCGCCCCTCACCCTCACCGCACTCCTCTTCACTATCACCGTCATGTTCACCTTCAAGGGTAACGCGATGGTCCAACTGCCGCTCGACGTGCTGCGCATCGCGATCCCGCTCGTTCTTTATTTCGCGATCATGTTTCTGTCGAGTTTCTTGATGGCGAAGCGACTGGGGACGGACTACCCGCGCTGCGCCACGCTCGCCTTCACCTCGGCGGGGAACAACTTTGAACTCGCCATCGCGGTATCCATCGCCGTATTTGGACTCAATTCGGGTGTGGCGTTCGCCGCCGTGGTCGGACCCTTAATCGAGGTGCCAGCCCTCATTGGCTTGGTACAAGTCGCCTTCTGGTTTCGCCGCCGATTTTAGGGTAGTCCTGGATTTGCAATGTAGGCAATATTTTGCAGCCCCCATAGCGGATGGTTCTCAATCCAGAATAATAATCTCAAACCTTACGGACTGCTTTGACTCCCGCGTGCATCACGGTATACAGCGACCGCATTCCGGGAGGCGGACTTGGATCTCATTCAAGCCTAGAGCTAGCCTCGCAAATCGGCGATATTACGAATAATTCCATCCCGAAACCATCGAACTTTCCTACGCGCTTTCACTCGGGCCAATTATTTAATAGCCGACTTCTCCGGCGGTCTAAACTTGAAGACCCGTTTTTTCAATCTCCACGTAAATTCTGACCCGTTTATTACAATGTGGACAGCCAGTTACGATCGACGGTTTAAGCACATTTTTCCGGTCCCGAAAATACGACAGTAATCTAAATAACGGAACAACAATTGAAACGAGACTGGCAACGAAGAAAGAGAGCGAAACAAGCCAGTTTTTTTTCTTATATTTCGCTATTTTATTTTGTATGGCAGCGAAAGAAAGTCGAGCCGAGGAAGTCCGTTTTACGTCACTCTGCCCAAGAAATTCACGATATGCGAACTCCAGGCCGCAAAACGGGCAGGCGGCCGAAATTTCATATACTGGAGTGTCGTTGGCCAAAACGATGGGATTTTGATTTAATTCAGGCACTAATTTGCAGGAACGCGCCTTTATCGATTTGACCCAAAGAAACAAGTTTCCATAATAACCCAGGACCATGAACCACGGAATCCAAATGATACTGAATCCCTTAGTCATATTGAATATTTTCTCATCAATGCACTCGTAATACTTTAGTTTATCAGGTATATCTTTCCGTTCGACACACCGGTCGAAAAGAAGACTTCCTGGATATGGCCGAATCCAACCGAAGAATATGTGAATATCCCGACAGTGTTTATCAAAAAAACTCATCGTTTCGCGGGCAGTATCCGCCGTCTCAGCCACATCACCAAATATGAAATTCCCGCCAAAGCCAATTCGGGCTTTTTCCGCATCTAGAATCGCTTGCTGGATCTGCGACTGTTTGCTCCTTTTATTCATGCTAACCAGAACTCGCGGACTGGCGCTCTCTAAGCCATAGCTAAAAAAATAGCATCCCGCCTCGCGCGCAATCGCTAATGTCTCCCGATCAAAGCTTGCGCTGGCATGGGTTTGAAACGACCAATCGAAATCCCATCCCTGTTCACGGCGGCCTTGCAGAATTGCTTCACTAAAATCACGCAAACGTTTTTTATTCACCGCAAATAACTCATCAAGAATTAACAATATGTTGAATTCGTGCTGATTATACAGCTGAGATATTTCTTTAACTACCTCATCCATTTTCCTAGCTCGGTATTTCAACCCCCCCGGGGTTTCTTTGCGATTGTGCACGCAAAAGGTACAACTAAAAGGACATCCTCGCCCCGTTACAATCGGCATCGGTCTGGGCTTGAGCCGGGAATAACGATAAAGATATCGAGCGGCCAGCGAATAGTCGTCCAGCATCGTTTTGATGCCAAATGGCTCGTAATCAGGAAAAGCCCGCTGGTCTAGGTCTGGATATCTAAACAGCAAGGGGGTGAAACGGGCTGTTTGATTTTCCCAATAGCCCAAATTATTAATCGAATCATACGCCTTTGAGCCCTGCTCCAAAACATGCACTAGTTGGACTAAGCTTTCCTCCGCTTCACCGGAAATGCAAAAATCAGGTCTCAACGCTTGAAATATAATACTAGCGTCATGGGTGACAATGCCCCCTCCCAAAACGATGGGAGTATGCGGAGCCAATTCTCGCGAAAGCCGAATAACATCCTTCAAAAATGCGAAATCAGTGCATAATCCCCCCGTGCAAATCAGATCAGGATTCGTGCTTTTGATTGATTCTGTGAACTTAGCGCGAAGCATCTGGTACGAACTCTCGAATCCGGGGGCATTATTCGGGTTCAATCCATAGACTTGGTGGCCTGCTTTTTTTAGCGCCGATGCAAGATAGGCAAAACCTACTGGGAAATCAGTAATCGACAAAAATGATGGGTACTGCGCCCGATATTGGTGTGTAGGAACTACGAGTAGGGTTTTCATGCTTATTTTATCTAGGAGTCCTTGTCATTGCCAAGGCAGTGACGCGAGAAACGGCAGACGGGCACAACTTCTTCGTGTAAGTGGTTTTGGCGAAAGGTGTTGGGGCCGACGAAAACTGGCTTTTTCTGGCAATTGCGCGGGCGCAACGATTTCCCGGATAGAAGTTCAATAAGAGGAAACGCGCAGATAAACATAACGCAATAAAACTAAGGCAAATATTTTTTGCATCACTCTAAACATGATACACTTATATAGCAATATGTCTTTTCATCAGACAACACCTAAAGGCGATTTTATATGTTTTTGCGCGAATCAAAACCTTTCCAGCAACTCGCACACCGAGTGTGCGCCCTCTTAGCCAATTCTCATTTTATCCTAAGACGCTTCTGTCAAGCAATGGAAAAACCCATCAGGATTTAATTTTTAAAATCACATTCCATTGTAGCAATGAGGGTTGCGTAATGGTTTCCTAGTTCCATACATTGGGAAACAACCGAGCGAGCGCATAAACGAAAGGTACGCGTGACGAAAAACCACACCATTAGCCTCAAAGCGCAAATATCTTGGTTTTTTATGTTGATATAAAAGCAAATTATATCCTTTACACGATAGAAATGATGCGATTTGATTAGCAGCATGAGAATTAGAGTATTTTTCCCTTGCTTTGTTTTTTGCCTGCTGGGTTTGACGCCCATATTCGGAGCAACCTTTGATCAACCTGCAAAGTCCCTAACGAACAAGCAAAATGTTCAAGCCCAGAGCGATTCGACGTGCGTGCCAGCTCCTGGTGGTTTAGTGGGGTGGTGGCAAGGCGAGTTAAGCACTTTCGATGTTTCAGGTAATAACAATGGCACTTTAGTAAACGGCGCAACCTATGCTCCGGGAAAAGTTGGGCAAGCATTTTCAGTCGCCAACGGATCTTATGTGCAGATACCCGATTCGACTAACGTTAATTTTTCAGGTACGCAGCCGATGACAGTTGAATTATGGGTGTATCGGACTGGGACCGCCACCATAATGCACATCCTTTCGAAACGAGTTCAAGTACTTGATATGGAGTATCAACTCGGCTGGGACAATCAACAAGGTGTAAATTTTGCGTCTGGCCCCCCGGGTGCGGTGGTAACGGCGCGCAGTCTGATGCCTCTGCCAATTAATACTTGGTGGCATGTGGCTGCGACTTCCGACGGTTCGCTTCTTAAACTTTATATTAATGGCCAACTGGTAGCGACTACCGCAGGCACGCTGGGCCCCAAGAATAATGCCCCGCTCCGATTGGGTGCGATTGAAAGTGCCCAACCCTACACTTTCGAAGGCCTTCTTGATGAGGTGTCCATTTACAACCGTGCGCTATCTGCGGATGAAATTCTTGCCATTTACATGGCGGGCAGCGCGGGCAAATGCACCACCCCAACGCCGCCCGTCATTTTAACCCAACCGCAAGCCCAAACTGTGGATGCCGGGAGTAGCGCTAGTTTCAGCGTGAATGCGACTGGAAGCCAAACTTTACATTATCAGTGGCAATTAGGAGGTTTGAACTTGGCGAACGCAACCAACTCCGTGTTAAATCTGACCAATGTACAAGCTGGCGATTCGGGGGCTTACCGGGTAGTGGTGGTTAATGATTACGGATACATTATCAGCGCGGACGCGGCCTTAAAAGTGAACACCTATCCGCCAACGATTCCCACTCAACCATTGAGCCAAACCATTTCGGTAGGAATGAGTTGCATTTTATCAATTTCAGGTAACGGCAGTCCGCAGCTCATGTATCAGTGGTATTTTAATGATGCCCCTTTAGTTGGCGAGACCAACACCGTGTTCAAATTGGACTCCGCGCAGCTAGCCAATGCGGGAATTTATTACGCAACGGTTTCCAACTTGTATGGCGGAACCACAAGTAGCTTAGCGGCGGTAACCGTGCGCGCCGAACCGCCACTGATTATTACTCAACCACAAGGTACAAGCGTGTTAACCGGCGTCGATGTCGGAATGAATGTCATCGCCACGGGATCGTTCCCCTTGGTCTATCAATGGCGGTTTGAGGGAACCAATATCCTGGGCGCCTCAAAATCATCGTTTAGTCTGGGAAATGTTCAACCGGCTAATACCGGCAATTACGACGTGGTGATTACGAATGCTTTTGGTTCGGTCACTAGTCTGGTGGCAACTTTAACCGTCCATCAACCCCCATTGATTGTCGTTCCCCCGATTAGCTGCAAAGCCAGAGAGGGGACCAACGTGAGCTTCGCCGTGACTGCTCTGGGTGATGAGCCACTCAATTACCGGTGGTCTTGTAATGGCACGGCGCTTTCCGGCCAAACCAATGCGATTCTAACTTTGACTAATATTACCAAGGCGCAAGCCGGGGATTATACGGTTACGATCACAAATCCATACGGCACGGCAACAAGCAACTCTGGCGTGTTAGATGTTATCGGCGACTGTTTCGCCATTCCTACCGGTTTGGTGGGTTGGTGGTCGGCGGAAAACAGCGCTCATGATCTTCTGAGTGAAAGTGTCGGCGAGCTTAAAAATGGAGCCGCCTTTGCTCCCGGAAAAGTCGGTCAAGCCTTTTCACTCACCAATGGTGCCTACGTGGAAATTCCTGACTCAACTAATGTCAGTTTTTCAGGAACCCAGTCCATGACCGTTGAATTGTGGGTCTACCGCACGGGATCTGCCCCCCTGATGCATATTCTTTCCAAACGTGTGGGAGCGTGGGATATGCAATATCAACTCGGCTGGGACATGCAGTCAGGAATCAATTTTGCCGCGGGCGCCGCAGGCGCCGTGGTAGCCGCCAACAGCGGCATCCCACTGCCGGTGAATACTTGGTGGCATTTAGCGGCCACTGCCGATGGTTCGTCCCTCAAATTGTACATCAATGGAAAGCTGGCGGCCTCCGCCGCAGGCACACTCGGTCCCCCCAACAGCGCCCCAATCCGACTGGGCATAATAGATTTTTATGAACCATTGCCTTTTGTAGGTCTTATTGATGAGGTATCGCTATATAACCGCGCGCTTACCGCTGAGGAAATCGATTCTATTTATGAAGCGGGCGGCGCGGGCAAATGCGCTTCGATATCGCCATCGATTACCGCGCAACCGGTAAGCCAGAGCGTGGACGTGGGTTCCAACGCCACTTTCAGCGTGTCAGCAATTGGCAGTGATCCGTTACGCTATCAATGGCAATTCAACGGCGCGGATATTTTGCAAGCCACCAACGCCATGCTGAGCCTGACGAATATTCAGGCGGCCAATGCGGGCGCTTATTCCGTAATCATCGCCAATGATTTTGGGTACGTCACCAGTAGTAACGCCAGCTTAAAAGTTATTCCGTCCCCCGCGTGGCTTCAAATCGCCAATGCCAGCGCGGAGGCGGGCCATGTGGTTGTGCCTATCAGTCTGGTGGCAATGGGGACCGAGAACGCCATCGGTTTCAGTATTAATTTCGATCCCGGTCTACTGAGCTACACCGGCATTGTCTCCAGCGCGGACGCAACCAGCAGTTCCATGATAGCTAACACGAATTTACTAGCCAGTGGAAAGCTGGGGCTGGCTTTCACTCAGCCTGTGGATACTTGTTTTCCGGCGGGTACCCAGCAGCTTGCCGGGTTGGGCTTCAAGGTAATTACTCAAACCAATTCGGCTATCACGACGCTCTCTTTTGGCGACCAACCGACCCTCAGGGAAGTAGCTTCGCCGAACGTGGAATTACTAATCGCTAACTATGTCTCTGGAGTTGTCTTGATACCCTTTGCCGGCTATGAGGGCGATGTCGCCCCACTCGCGGCTAACGGGGATAATGTGGTCACGATTCTGGATTGGGTCGAAACCGGACGCTTGGTGGCTGGCCTGGACGTCGCAACCAACGACACGATATTCCAGCGCGCCGATTGCGCGCCGCGGGCCACTTTGGGCGATGGCTCCTTGACGGTGGCCGATTGGGTGCAAGCGGGCCGCTACGCGGCGGGTTTGGATCCGGTGGCCATCGCGGGTGGACCCATTCGACCGTTGAGCGCAAAAAATCCAACCGCCTTAAAACCAAGCGCCCTAACGGCGCAGGCCGAAACCCTACGCGCGCTTTCCTTAGCGGGCGCTTCGACCCAAGCCGGACAAGCCTACGAGGTCTCGGTGCAATTAGTGTCTCAAGCGAATGAAAACGGCCTGGAATTCAGTTTGCAGTTCGATCCGACAATCTTAAGCTATGTCAAATCAACCCCGGGGGCGGGAGCCGGGAATGCCTCCTTGAATGTAAACACTAAGCAAGTTACCAACGGCTTGCTCGGCTTTGTTTTGGTGTTGCCCACGGCTTCAACTTTCGCCGTCGGTAATCAGACCGCGGTCAAATTGAGCTTTAACGTGGCCGCTTCAGCGATCGGACATTCCCAAGTCGCGTTTACCAATTCACCCTTGCCACAACAACTGGTGGATGTCAATGCCAGCGAATTGGAAGCCAGTTATGTGCCCTTAACCTTTACCATCACGCCCATCAACGGCAATCCAACGCTTAAGGTCGCGTCCGACGCGGGAGGCATATCCTTCGTTTGGCCTTCCTGGGCGGGTGGGTATGTGCTGGATGTAAGCACTAATTTGAACTTCAATAACTGGACGATCGTAACTGGAAATGCCGTGACCAATGGAGAACTGCTCCAGCTCACGCTCCCGATCTCGGCCACGGAAACGCAAAAGTTTTACCGGCTGCGGTTCCCGTAATCGCGGTCCCATTGTCTTATTTGCCGGATTCATACCTTCCGGAGTCCAAGCGCGGCTCCGGAAGGTTTTTTTTCGCGCGTAATTTCGGACCTTGCTTGGCCAACATCCGGCTCATAACAACCGAAGCCAAACGTCTCCCTCCGAATCCTTCATGTTTTTGTTCGGTTTTATTCCGCAGCGGGTCTTTATTGGAGAAGTGAAACTGACGGATAATCAAGGACTGCTCAAGGAATTCGCTCGCAATTCCTCAGAGGCCGCTTTCCGTAAACTCGTGGCGCGCTACCTCGGGCTGGTATATTCCGTGGCCTTACGGCGAGCGAATCAGGATACCCATCGCGCGGAGGACATCGCTCAGCTGGTTTTTATCGATCTGGCTAGGCTAGCAAACACCCTACCTGAAGATATCATGTTGGGGGGGTGGCTGCATCGGCATACCTGTTTCGTGGCGTCAAAAATGATTCGCGAAGAATACCGCCGCCAAGCGCGTGAGCGGCAAGCTATGGAAATGAGCGAACTCCATGATTCCTCCGGTGACTCTATCGATTCCATCAAACCCATCCTCGACGAAGCCATCACTCAATTAGGTGAAACCGATCGCACGGCAATCTTGTTGAGGTTTTTCGAGCAGCTGGATTTCCATGCCGTGGGGGAGGCGCTCGGGAGCAGCGAGGACGCCGCGCGCATGCGCGTTAACCGAGCTTTGGAAAAACTTCATGTCGTGCTGAAACGCCGTGGAATTACGACCACCGCAAGCGCTTTATCCACCGTGCTGGCGGCCCATGCCATCGGTACCGCTCCCGTGGGTTTAGCCACTAAAATATCCATGTCCGCCCTGGCCGGAACCATCATCCCAAGCACAGCCACCACGGCCACCACTAAAGCCATCGCTATGACCTTAATTCAAAAAGCTCTGATCGCCGTGACGGTTGCCACCGCCATAGGCACCGGCATCTATGGAGCTCGTCAAGCCACCCGACTGCGCGATCAAGTGTCAGTCCGGCAACAACAGCAGGCCGCGCTGGTTGGACAAATCGACGCGCTTATCCGAGACAACGAAAACCTCTCCAACCGGCTCGCTCACGCCACTCAATCCCCCGCGTTAAACGCCACCCGGCTAAGAGAACTGCTCCGGCTACGCGGGGAGGTGGGGATGTTTCGCCGCCGACAGCGCGAACTAGACCAAGCTCTGGCAGCCACAAAAATGTCAGCCCCTGGATTAACCGTTCCCGCCGACAATGGCCCGCGCACGAACCAGCCCGCGCCCTTCAAATTGCAGCTCGTTACCAGCCAAACAGGAGAGGACATAGAGGCCGTTACCAATGATAGCAGCGGTCAAACCCTCCAGGTCCAAAAAACTCCGTTGATGGATCACACCGCCATTCAAACCGCGACGGTCGCCATCAATCCCACCACCGGCAGTCCCACAATTGACATCGAATTCAGCCCGGAGGGCAAAGAGTTGTTCGCGGCCGTTTCGAAAGAAAACATCAATCAGCAGCTGGCGATTGTAGTGGATGGCCGATTGTACGCGTCGCCGGTCATTCGCGGCGAAATCACCGAAGGCAAAGCGCAAATCACGGGCTCTTTTACGGAGGAAGAAGCCCGGCTGCTGGCCGCCAAAATCAACGCGGCCATCGGCAACCCTTAATCGTCGCTTGCCCGGGTGCCCCCCACCCCAGGGCGACACATCATGAATCCGATCCATTGCGCGCAGCACCTCATTCGAGTCTTAACAACACACCCTGCCCTGGAGCAAGCCAAAGCTGTTCTCCGCTAAAATCGCCCAATTGGCCCGAGTAAGGGGAAACATGCTGGATACGCTTAGGCGCCACGCGAAAATGCAAATCGCAATGCTGCGAACGAGTCACATCCTTATTCACGGCCAACACGTATCGGCTGCCATCCGAATGAGTGAAATCGCCTACCATGATTTCGCCGGCGGCTGATTTTACCAGGCTTTTATCACCGGGGCCACGACACTCATCCGGCACCTTGCCGAAGTGATACACCTCATCTGAGTTCAACTTCAGCAGCGTGGGCGCGAGCTTACCCACCTGGAGGTTCACGTTGCGCAATTCATCCCAGGTACGCGTGGGATGCCCGAATTGATCGATTGGAGCCATGCGATAGTTGCCTACCGAGGGCGCAATATAAGTGAAATAAGCGAGGCCGCGCCCGCCATAGGCCAAAGTGCTATAAACTTGGAATCGCAAATCGCCGGCGGTTGGCTCCCGGTAATTGAAATGCGCGACCGTGAGCACAATGTTCCAGAACGGAATGCCATGTTTCAGGCTAGCGTCGCGCATCTGCTCCAAATTTTGCCAATAGCCATGGCGCAGGGAGCCATCATCCATGAGCGCATAATGGTCGTAACTGAGCGTGGTGGGCTGGCAGAGTTCGATAAATTTCTCGAGATGTTCCCGATAAGTGGCGGTTCCCAGTTGCTCGGCACTGGCATAATTGGGAAACAAATTGATGTAGGCCCATTTGCCGGGGGCCTGCTGATGAATGAGCGAGGCCACTTTGCCTAAACCGGGAAACCAAGCCGCATTCGGCTCGTCGACGAGATAAAAGCCAAAGAGCGCCGGATGTTTGCCGACCTCGGCAACCAAACTGGTAATGTTTTGACGCGCGACCTGTTCATCGACTTTTTTCCAATCATAGCCCGAAGACCGGCTGTCCGACACGATCGCTTTTAATCCGGCAGCCTGACAGAGGTCTAAGTCCTTGGGCGGCACAAAACCCGCCACCGTCAGTCCGCAATCATGCATCATTTGGTAAACCGCCGGGTCTGATGAACTCCAGTTCCAGGCCATTAACGGGAAGAAACTATTGGTTTCTTCGGCCCTAGCGCCGGAAATCAAGCCCCACAAAAGGATCGAACCGATAATTTTCGTTGGAAATTTCATTGGGGCAATATGCCAAACGAAATTATTTTGAGCAAGCCAACATGCATTAAAGTCGCGCCATTCCGTCCGCACACCTTGAACCGGTATACTTACGCGATACCGTGGGCGACGGAAATGGTTTAGCCCCATCCACCACGACGAAGACCCGCGCTCGGTTCACGCCTGCGCTCAAGACTGTCTGGTGAATTGGCAATCCCCCATCTACCGGCCGTAAAACCACCCCACGGAACAAGTTAACCGTTCCGATTTTGCGCATCGATGAACTTTAGCTGGCGATAAAGCGTTTCAATCCTCAGCGCCGTAACCCCCGCCTGAGCGGCGGCTCGCAACGGATTACCATAGATCGCCTCGATTTCCATCGGCCTTCGCAAATCGCAATCAATTTTCATACTCGCGCGATAGGGCTTCATCCTATCGGTCGTAGCGAGCATCACCTTGATGAAGCTGTGGTCAAAGGGACTGCCACACGCGGTCGCGGCCGCCGCCACCTCGAGCATGATTTCCTCCACCAACAAGCGCGAGTTTTCATTGGCCATCAATTCGGAAGTGTCGGCGTTGAGCACCACCGAAAGACCGTTATACGGAATGTTCCAAACCAACTTTTGCCAGCGAGCCGTCCGCAAATCCGCCGCCAACTCCACGGGAATTCCCGCCCGCTGAAAATCAGCCCCAATCCGGCGCATGGCCTCGGTAACCCCGCGGGGCCGGTTATCGGTGGCGTGTTCCGCCAGCTTGATCTGGCCATAATCCAAATGGTGAATATGGCCTGGCCCGATTTTATTGGACGCAATGAAACAGAGCGCGCCAAGAATGCGATGCCCAGGGACGAGACGGGCAATTTCCTCCTCAATTCCCAGCCCATTCTGCATCACCAGTACGATCCCGTCCTTTTTGAGCACGGGCGGTAGCAATTGGGCCAGCAAATGGTTTTGCGTCGATTTCAAGGCGACCGCCACCACATCGCACGGGGGCATATCCCGCACCTCGGCATAAGCGTGCACTTGGGGTAATTTGAAATCGCCGTCCTTTGAATCGATGACCCAACCATGCTGGCGCACGCGCTCGCAATCGTGGCGCAGCAGAAAGTGAACCTCGCAGCCAGCTTGCTGCAATCGCGCGCCGTAAAAACCGCCTAACGCGCCCGCCCCGATAATCGCATAACTTTGGGTTTGCATGAATCGAACTTGGATGAACCGCTTAATGCTTCCGGCCGCCCAGGAGACCTACAGCGGAGTCTTATCGCCAGAGATGGATACTGTCAACCTCGACTTCAACCGGATCGACCGTGCGATTGTACCACGGCAGCCCGGCTTGAATCATCCGGCTTTAATCCGGCCCGGTCAAAAATGATATTTGAATTGCCTGCGACCTGCATTGTGGCATTTTCTAATAGCTACAAATCCAAACACTCGCAAACCATGAGAAACTGTTTCAACCTCGGTGGCGCATTGACTCGCGCTTTGGTAGGCTGCCTGCTCGGTTCGTTTTTCAACGACCTGGTTCAAGCGCAAGCCCCGTCGACTGAATTCAAAGTCATCGCCTTTTACACCGGCAAAAACGACCAGGCGCATATCAGCTTCGTCAACGAAGCGAACCAGTGGTTTCCCCAAGCCGCCTCGACGCATCATTTCCTCTACTATGCCACGACCAATTGGAATGAATTAAACGAAACCAATTTGTCGAAATACCAAGTCGTGCTGTTCCTGGATACCCGCCCAGATGCGCCCGCCCAGCGGGAAGCTTTTCAAAAGTATATGGCGCACGGCGGAGCTTGGATGGGATTTCATTTCGCCGCGTTTGCCCTGACTCCTTCCATGTTTCCTCAGAATTGGGATTGGTATCATAATCAGTTCTTAGGATCGGGAGAATATAAGGGCAATACTTGGAGGCCAACCTCGGCTATCTTGCGGGTTGAAGATAACACCCATCCGGCGACCCGAAATTTGCCGGTCACGTTCAAGGCATCGCCCAACGAGTGGTACAGCTGGAGTCGCGACTTGAGGACCAACGCGGATATTAAAATCCTCCTATCGATCGATCCGGCGAGTTTCCCGCTCGGCACGGGCCCCAAACCCCATGAAATATTGCACAGCGGCTACTATCCGGTCGTATGGGTGAATAAAAACTACAAGATGATGTACATCAACATGGGACATAACGACATCGATTACGAAAAGGGAACGCATCGGGAATTGTCCTTTTCCTTCGCTAACGAGACCCAAAACCGATTGGTTATCGAAGGGCTACTCTGGCTGGGCGGGGCAAAGAACCAGGTCAAAAATTAACCGCCGCCGGCGCGCGTGAGCTTTGGGTAGTCCGGCTATGGAAATACGGTTACCCCCATGGATATCCTATGAATATTGCGGAAGTTGAACAATTGGAAGAACGCCTGAGAATGGCCATGCTCACTAGCGACGTGGCGGAATTGGACGCGCTGGTATCGGATCGCCTGTTATTTGTGACGCCAGATGGGACGAACGTGAACAAAGCCATCGACCTGGAGGCGCACCGCTCCGGAGTCATTCGATTCACCACCCTCACGCCGGCGGAGCGGCATATTGAAAACTACGGTCCGATGGCCGTTGTCAATGTCGAGATGGTTTTGGCGGGCGACCTTGCGGGACAGGCGATTGGCGGCCGTTTTCGTTATACCAGAATTTGGCACTTTGAAAATGGGCGGGCGCAAGTGGTTGCGGGGCACGTGTGCGAAATCAAATAGCCCAGCAAAACCTATGGCTGCGACTTTTTTCAATGGGGTAAGCCCGACCACTGATGGCACCCAATGAATACTCCAAGTTCAAATTTTGATTGGAATGGCGGCGAGCGTTTTGTGACGACGCACTGGAGTTTGGTACTGCGCGCGGGCCAGACGGACGCGGACTCCGTCAGCGAGGCGCTCAATCAACTTTGCCAGATGTATTGGTATCCGCTCTATGGTTTCATTCGCCGCCAAGGCCATAGCGCCACCGAGGCGGAAGACCTGACTCAAGGATTTTTCGCCCGCCTGCTGGAAAAGAATTTTGTGGCGAACGCGCGGCGGGAACGGGGCAAGTTCCGCAGTTTTCTGCTCACCGCGTTAAAAGGTTACCTGGCCAACGAATGGGACCGGCAACATGCGCAGAAACGCGGCGGTTTCCAAACCACCGTGGAAATTGATCAGGCGATGGCCGAAGCGCGGCTGGCGGCGGAATTAAAACAGGCATTGGCGCCGGAAACTCTGTTTGACCGGCAATGGGCTTTAATGCTGTTGGAACGTACTTTGGCTCAACTTCGTGAAGAGTATATCGGCAGTGGCCGCGCCAAGCTATTCGAGCATTTGAGCGCTTGTCTTACCCGGGAAGAATCCGCCGCGTCCCACGCGGAAATTGCCCGGGAATTGAATCTGACCGAAGCTTCCGTGAAACAAGCGGCCTATCGTTTGCGCACTCGGTATCGCGAAATTCTGCGCGGCGAAATCGCCAAAACGGTCTCCTCACCGCAAGAAATCGACGAGGAACTACGCTTTCTCTTCGCTTGTTTTGGTTCGTAATAAACTACCGGGTTATGCGTTACCTGGGGTTCGTTTTGCTTAAGTAGGGCTGGAAAACACTATGAGCGAGAACCGATCACCCGCGCGCTGCCCGAAATGCGGAGCGGATTTGCCACCCAGCCTCCCAGGCGGCCTTTGCCCCCAATGCTTGCTCGCCGCCGGGCTCGAAACCCAGCCGCGTCAACATTCGGAGGCCTCGGCAATGTCCTCTCAGCCGGCCGCGCTTAAAGGCATTCCCCAGCCCGGCGAGGTCTTTGGCCATTACCGCTTGGTTCGCTTGCTGGGACGCGGCGGCATGGGAGTGGTCTTTGAAGCTGAGGATCTTGAAACCGGCCGCCGCATCGCGCTTAAAATCCTGAGCCAGGCATTGGACTCGCCGGAGGCGCGTCGACGTTTTTTGCGCGAAGGCCAAATCGCCGCCTCGATCAATCACCCGCACAGCGTCTATGTGTTCGGGACGGAAGAAATCGCGGGCACACCGGTGATCGCCATGGAACTGATGAGCGGGGGCACGCTACGCGATCGCGTGGCCGCCTCCGGTCCCATGGCGGCGGCTGGCGCGGTGGATGCGATCCTTCAAATTATCGCCGGGTTGGAGGCCGCCCAGCAAGCCGGGGTGCTGCACCGTGATATCAAGCCATCGAATTGTTTCATCAATTCCGATGGGACGATCAAGATTGGCGATTTCGGCCTGTCAATCTCCACCACGGTTCGGACCGAATCGAATTTGACCGGCGCGAGCACGCTCTTTGGCACGCCGGCGTTTTCTTCGCCTGAGCAATTGCGAGGCGAAGAACTCACGATGCGTTCGGATATTTATTCCCTCGGGGTCACGCTCTATTTCCTGCTAACCGGTCGAATGCCATTCGAGGCGCCCAACTTGGTGCAATTGCTGGCCAACGTCCTGGAAAAACGGCCGGAATCGCCCGGTCACTGGCGGCTCGGCATTCCGAATGGTTTGTCCCACGCGACGCTTCACTGCCTCCAAAAAGACTCGTCCGCCCGATTTGGCAGCTACGCCGCCTTTCGCCGCGCGCTACAACCTTACGCTTCGTCCAGCCCAACGCCGGCGACCTTGGCCTTGCGCTTCGCCGCCTATCTCGTCGATATGTTTCTTTTAAACATTCCCTGCGGACTGGCGATCCTTTTTGCCTTTGGCGGCGTTAGCGCCCTGACGGATCCCGGCCACGCTGGCGCGCGACTGCTCGCCTCCTTGGTTTCTTTCTTAGTGATCGTTTTGTATTTCGGTTTGTTTGAAGGCCTGCGCGGGGCCTCGCCGGGCAAACTACTTTGCCGGTTGCGCGTGGCCGGGTTGAATGGGGAATTGCCAGGGTTGCGCAAAGGCCTCCTGCGAGCGCTCTATTACTGCGGACTCACCTCGTTGCCCGCGATCGCGCTGGCCGGCATGGATTTGACGCCCGCTCGGATGACACCCGTAAAAACCGGTTTGATCTATTTCTTGCCCGCCGCCGTTTCGCTTTTGATATTTTGCTACTGCCGACGCGAGAATGGCTTCGCCGGTCTGCATGATTTGTGGAGCCGGACGCGGGTGCTGGCTCGAGTGGACCTACCGGTCCGACCGGTTTTGTCCCCTCCGTCAGAAACCCCGCAGCTAGCTAGTGACCTTCCGCGCATCGGTCCGTATCATGTGTTGGCTGAGCTAGGCCAAAGCGATGATGCCACGATCATGCTCGGCTATGACGCCCGTCTGTTGCGCAAGGTTTGGCTTCGCCGAAGTCCGCCCGCCGCACCCGCGGTGGCGGGCGGATTACGCCACCTGGCCCGGACAGGGCGGTTGCGATGGCTGAATGGCAAACGATCCGAGACAGAATCTTGGGATGCTTATGAGGCGGTGGCGGGACAATCTCTGCTAGAACTCCTGTCAAAACGGCAGGCCTGGGCCGCCATCCGGTTTTGGCTGCTGGATTTGGCCGAGGAGTTGAAGGCCGGGGAAAAAGACGGTTCGCGGCCTTCCGTTTTAAGTTTGGATCGTGTTTGGATCACCGCCGATGGCCGCGCCAAGCTGCTGGATTTTCCGGCGCCAGGATCGCGCTTGCCCAACCTAGATCCGCCGCCTCGGGAACTCAGTCCGCAAGCCTTCCTACGCCAGACGGCCCTTTCCGCGCTGGAGGGCCGGCCCTTGAGTGTGGAGCAAGCCCGCGCGTCCGCCTTGGAACTGCCGTTGCCACTGTATGTCCGAAGCTTTTTTCAGCGGCTCGAATCATTGCCGGATGCCCATGCCGTATGGGCGCAGCTCAAGCCACTGATCGGTAAACCGCCCGTTATCAGCAGGGCGCGGCGTTTGGCGATGCTGGGCATTAGCATTGCTTTTCCCGCGTTCATCGCCGCGACACAGTGGGCAAGCAGCTATTTCATAAGCACCAAAGAGAACGCGGAGATCCTAGCGCTGCATTTTTGCCTCACTCAAGGTAAATTGACAACCGACACCAATAGCCCAACGGGGGTAGGCGGAAAAACTAACCGGCCACTGGAAATCTTCATTGCGGAACGATTCCGGCCAATCGTCACTAATCCGGCGGCGTGGAGTGGTAGACTAGCAAACCAGCTTATCCAGCCCGATCAAAAAGCTCTCGTTGAACGCCTGATCACGGCGCATCCAAGTATAGCGCCAAGTGAGTTCGCGCAAGCAAAAACGGCGGTTCAGTCTCAGTTTCCCATGATTTCAACCGCCACGACTCAACCAACTTCCTTTTTCCCTTCGCTATCCACGATGATCCCGCTGATCGTTTATTGCATCACCGTGGTGTTCATTATTCTTCCCGGTTTCGCCGCCGCGCTCATGTTCCGAGGTGGTTTGGCGATGCGCATCTTAGGCATTGCCGTGGTTGGGCCCAACGGCAAGCCCTCGCGTGGCCGAACGTTTTGGCGTAATTTAATCGCCTGGCTGCCATTCTTACTTTCACCAATGATCGCAAAAGCTGTGGAGGAGATGTCTGTCAAATTGTGGGCGCCGGTCATTGCGACAGGCGTTCTGGCCCTCTTGGCCGGACTATCGCTGATGCTTCGCCGGAGTTTTCAGGACCAGCTTGCCCATTCATGGCTCGTGCCAGCGGGCGGCGCGGTTGAAGCCGAATGGAACGTTGGCCAAACTTTGAGTGGCGGCGGTCAAGCGCGGCGGCCTTGGCTCCCGCTGGCCGCAGTTGCGGGCGCGTTCGGCTTGTTACTTTTGCTGGGACAGGCTTCAAGCATTCTGCTCCACCCACGGAAGAGTTCTTCACCGACTACTCAGCCGACGATAACAGCCGGCGTGCGACCTAAGGAATGCGTCGTGCTGCTCCCCGACGGAACTCCCGCCGCCCATGCCCAGGTTTGGTTCAGCACTCAAAAGAACGCCTCGCTCTCCGCTTACCGTCCCGGTGAATTTTATCCGAATAACATGGCCAATATTCAGGTCGACGCTGAAGGCAAGTTTCTACTTCCGGCCGTTACCCATGACACGCGGATCATCGTGTCCGCCCCGGAAGGCATGTTTCTAGCCTCGGCCGAGGAAGTTCGGAGCGCGTCCTCCGTTCGGCTGCAACCATTGGGCCGGGTTGAAGGGCTTTTGTTGTCCGAAGGAAAAGCTAAGCCCGACGCCCCGATCAGTATTGGCCTATTGTCCGCGCAGAGTGGTTTGCATTTGAGTTATAGCGGCACCAGTGGAAACGACGGCCGGTTCATTTTTACCAACCTTCCGGCGGGAGACTATCGTCTTTACCGGAATTTCTTTCCTCGTCGACGGATCGAAGGAGGATTCAGCATGTTGCCCAGCCACCAAATAATTGTCACAGTAAAAGCAGGTGAAACCACCCAGGCGCAATGGGGTGGCGGCGGCCGACCTGTCGTTGGCCATGCCGATTCGGAGAATCCGGCCATTACCGTTGACTGGCCCCACGGCAGCCACTCGCTGGAACTCGCTCAATCCACAGCCATCGGCATGAAAAAGTTCGTGCGCGACAGCTGGGGACTTGGGGCCTCGTCCGCCGATGCGTTGAAACAAATGCGCGAGGACCGTTCTTATCATCTCGAATTTGAGGCTGACGGCTCTTTCCGAGCGGAAGACGTTCCCCCGGGCAATTACGAGCTACGGATTCAGGTGACAAAGGCAAAGGCTACCGGGGAAGACCGGTCCTACTATCCAGAGGAAGTGTTGGGCGCGTTAAAACGGGCGGTAACAATCCCCCCCGGTCAAGGAGCGTATGACGTGGGCGGACTAATAGTACCGGTCAAAGGCGAGCCCGCGGGCGCGTTATCATTCCCCATGGAAGCCAGCTTGGCAACCCATGATGGCCAAACGCTGACTCTGGCCAGCCTGCGCGGCAAGAATGTGGTACTGGTCTTTTGGGCAAGCTGGTCCGAGACAAGCAAGAACACGTTGGCTAGCCTGCTGCAGGTCCGGGATGAATTCGCGGCGAATGCCAGCGTGACGTTCTTGGCCGCCAGCTTGGACGATGACGCCGCGAGTTTTCGCCAGGCCGCCGCTTCAATGGATTATGGATTCACTCTGGGGCGACTGCCGATCGGGGACCGGGCCACGGTTACCGACGCCTTCGATATCGCCACTCTGCCGGAGGTATACCTGCTCGGGCCGGATGGCCGGGTGGCGGCCCGCCACTTGGATGCGGGCAAATTGAGGAGCCTGCTTCTGAACAAACGTCCATGAACGGTCTTGGGAAAAATATTATGAAAACGATTCACTTGATCCGCTTGATGGTAACCGCCGCTTTAGCGGCTACCGTGGCGGTCGCCGCAACCACCCAACCGGCGGACGCTCCGGCCGAGAACCCCGCCACACTGGAATCTTTGGACGCGGAGGCGCCCCCGCCGGAACTGCGCATTTCCGGCGTGGTCATCGGCGATCATGGCCAAGCCATAGCGAAGGCTTTGATTAAGGTTGAAGGCGTCAGTCCGCGCAGTGGCAGTCAAAGTTGGGGCGACGCCCGCCGATTCGTCGACGCCACCGTTGAAAGCGACGCCCACGGGTGTTTTCTCATCCGGTGCAAATCCAAAATCGAACTCGTCTATGCCATGGTATCCGCGGAAGGGACCGCCACTCGTCCGGCTCAGTTCCAGCCGGGCCGTGACTATGTAGTGCGCCTGCACGAAGGCGTGACCGTAACCGGCCGTCTTATGGCTGGGATAACGCCGGTTCCCGACGCCGCGCTTCGTATTCAACCGGCGAATCCGGTTAACGGGGAGTTCTTCGTCATCTCTGACTATGCCAGCGACAGCGACGGCCGTTTTTCCATTCCCCATCTGCCGCCGGAAAAAAGCCTAGCGTTGTGCGCCACGATGGACTCTCTGCCAGATAAAGGCGCGCTTTCACCCAAGAAATTTGTCGCCGGCAAAAACAAATCCACGCTGGATCTGGGCGACTTGGAGTTGCAACCCGGCTATCGTGTTGCCGGCCGAATTCTCCTCACCGATGGCAAGCCCGCGCCGGCGGGCACTCGGTTAATGCTCGGGCGGGAAAACGTGTCCGATAACGCGGCTTCCGTCCTCGACGCTCAGGGACGATTTAACTTCCCGTCAGTTCCGGCGGAAACGGTGACGCTCTACTTGAGAAGCGGTGGATATAAATTCACGTATCGCAATCCAAGCCTGGACTGGTTGAACGGCCGGATTATCGGCAAAGTCGAGGGCGACACCACCAATCTGACAATCATCATAGAAAAAGGCGAATTCCGCTATGGCCCGAATCAAGCAGGCATGCCATCAGGCGCCGATTGCCAGCCGCGCGACAAACCTCTACGGAGCGCAAAACCCTAATCGGACTTATCTGGAACCAGACATGATTGATTGCGGAGACAGCGGAATAACTGCACCTTTTATTTGACTACTCATTAATATTATATTGATTAGATTGTACTTACAAAGTATATTAACCATTCATGAATATCGCAAACACCTCTGACTTAACTGAAGAAAGCATTGAGGAGTTAGAACTGTGTATTTCATGTCTTGGGGCCAATTCTCCGGGCACCACTTTTTGCCGACATTGTGGCACGCCTTTGACGTCTTATGCCGCGACGGGTCCGCTGGAGAGCCTTTACGCCGAGGGAGATTTCTGGCGCAAAGCCGTGGCGCAAGCGAAGAACCACCCGTTGAGGCAAAACGCGATTAGTTTGTTTTTAGTGTTTATGGTGCTCGCCTTTCTGTTAGGGGCGCTATCGCCTCGCTAATGTAGTGTCCAGTTCAAAAATCCTGAGACTGGGCCTGATAAACCGATCGCAGTCGTTCGGCTCATCTTCGCCCTAGCTCCTCTCCCTCACAGGTTTGCGTTTCCCCAAAAACCGCCTAGCGGTTCGATTTTTGCCATCCGCTCCGCTGTTTAAGCGGTTAGGTTTGAGCGCAATCCAAACGCGGTTTTTGGAGATCCCTCGCGCGTTAGACTCGCATTCAAGAAATGAGAGCGCCGGTGAAGCCGGGGAATTCGCGTCGGTAACCTTAGGTTTCACTTCAGAATGGTCACTCACTTTGGCGAGGCGAACCCGGCAATCCCGAGGCCTTTTTATCCTGCTTGATCGTCAGAAATTGAAATGGTTTAATACCGCTCAATCTGACATGCAATCCAGTTCCAAACACATTCCGCCCCAGGTCATTTCCAATTCGTTACGACGGTTCTTATATCTCACCGCGGGGGTGACCGGCGCGAGCATCTTGATTATCGAGATTTTAGGCGCGAAAATGCTCGCTCCTTATTTCGGCACCTCGCATTTTGTGTGGACCGCCCAGATTGTGGTGACCATGGTGGCTTTGGCGTTGGGCTATTATCTGGGGGGACGGCTGGCGGATCGGGCTCCCCGGCTGGGGCTACTCTATGGCGCGCTCGTGATGGCGGCGCTGTATTTGTGTTTGGCGACCCGGTTTTGCGTTTCGATTAGCTATTTCTGCCTGAAATTCCCGCTGGCCCCCGGTTCATTGCTCGCCTCCCTGGCGCTGTATTTCCCGCCGCTGACTTTACTCGCGATGACCGGTCCGTTTTTCACCCGCGTGTTGAGTGTTTCCGTTCAATCGGTGGGTACGCTGGCGGGGAAAATCTCTTCCATCGGCACCATCGGCAGTGTCCTGGGTACGGTGCTCATCGGCTACGTGCTGATTCCGTTGCTACCGAACTCTTCCATCATGAATGTAACTGCGGCGGTGCTGGCGGTCGTGGCGGCGGTTTACTGGCAGGGCTGGGGACGGGGAGGCGTGGGCCAGGGCGCGGGATTTGCGGGTGTGTTCTTGGTTGGCTTACTCGTGATGATCGGAGGCGCAAAGGGCGAACCGCTCACCTACGGAGAGGAATTGTATCGCGGGAATTCGAACTTCGGCTTGATGCAGGTCGTGCAGAGTGAAAACGGCCGTCATCGCTACTATTTAAACGATTTTTTGAGCCAGAATAGTTACGATCCGGTGGTCAAGAAAAGTCTCTCCCTATTTTCCTATATGCTGCAGGGACTGGCCAAAGGGTATTACGAAACGGCCTCCTCGACCAACGTTCCGGCCGCGCCCGCCCGTCGCATCGAAAGGGTGCTCTGCATCGGTCTGGGCGTAGGCATGGCGCCCATGGCCTTCGCTCGCGATGGGGCCACGGTGGATGTCGTGGAGATCAATCCCGCGGTGGTCGCCGTGGGCCAGCGCTTTTTTGATTTGGAACCGGCACGACTGCACCTTTATCTCGGCGATGGAAGGGCCTATCTCAACCGTTTGCAGCCAGGGTACGATGCGATCGCTTTGGATGCTTTTTTAGGCGATGCCTCTCCCGGCCATTTGATGAGTCAGGAGGCGTTTGCCGCGATGCGACGGCTTTTAAAACCGGAGGGGGTGTTGGTCATTAACAGCTTTGGTAACTTCACCGCCGGCCGGGATTATTTCTGCGGCTCCTTACACCGGACGTTGAAATCGGTCTTTGGCCAAGTCATCATTCATGACGGCGCCAATGGCAATGTGTTTTTCGTCGCCCTTCCTTCCGCCGCGAACGCAACCTTACGCGTTCCCACGCTTGATCATGTGCATCCCGCTTGTTTACAAAAGGTTCAAGATACGTTTGCCCGGGTGGTGCCCCCCCCTGAAGCGGGGATTGTTCTGACTGATGATTTTAACCCCGCCGATTTTCACGATGCCGCCAATCGCGAACGTTTGCGACGCAATTTGGCGATGAGCATGGTGCCATAAGCCGCGCGGGCACCAGCGCGAGAAGTTCGGAAAGAGGCTACTCTAACTCGTTAAGTCGGACCCGTTTTTGATCGCGACAGGTTTCCACCGCGTTACGCAATTCATCCCGTAGTTTTTCGATTTCGGGCACGGCCTCGATGGCGACCGTGGGAGTTGAGGCATCGTTGGTGGCTAGGACCAGATTGCCGCATTTGAAAAATCGTTGTAAAAACGGCTGGACCATGGTCATGTCCTTAATCCGGTAAAGTTCTACTTCCTGACTGGTTTTGGAAAAAATACCCGAAGAAATGCGAATCCTCTGACTCGTTAATTCATATACGCAGCTCTGGTTGACAAGCCAACGAACCAAGCCCGCGATCAATGGTAATAGTGATACCCCGACACAAACCAAGGCAGAAGTCAGCCCGTAATGAATACCCAAATAAATCGCGGCCGCCAGGCAGAGAATAAACGCTGAGCCGCAAAGAAAGTAGAATCCAGCGTAAAGAACGGCCGAGGAACTACCACGCCAGATGGTCTTTTCCTCGTTCATTACCAGCTATTGGCCGCCTCCGCTGGTTAACATAGCTTTGGCCAGCAAGGCGATCACGATAATGGCGAGCACCACCCCGATGGCGATGAACACATGATTGATCTTATTGCTCTTTTTCTTGAAGAGGGTATCCGCCGCGCGGGGAACGGTATGGGATTTAGGATCCAAATCGTTAAGCTTAACCCCTTGCTGCATCGTGGATTTGGGCTCCAACGGCTTTTTGACCGGGGCGCCCGGAGGCGTGGTCCCATCTTCCAGCCGGATCTCCACCGTGCCTAAGCGTAATATTTGACCGGGTTTGACCACCGATTCGGCCACTTTCTCGCCCTCGATAAAGGTCCCGTTGGTGGAATTGAGGTCTTTGACGAAAACGTCTTTGCCGCGCAAAGAAATTTCGCAGTGGTGGCTGGACACGGAAGGCTCAGGAATTTGAAAACTATTATCCTCCAAGCGACCGATGGTGGTAGTGATACCCGCCTTCAGTTCGCAAGTGCGCCCCGTTATTCCTTCGCTGAGCACGACAAGTCTTGCCATACGTTGGTTCGCTTACGATTATCTTCAGCTGGCGCGACAAGTCAAACGGTTTTCTGCGTGTTTTGCCATTAATGGCCGTTTTTTTTCACTTCAACCGCGCCGTAAAATCATTTGCCGAAATTCCTCAAACAAAGGTGAGGAATCGTGCGGCCCCGGAGAAGCTTCCGGATGGTATTGCACACTGAACACGGGTTTGGATTTGTGCCGCAACCCTTCGACCGTCTGGTCATTGAGATTAATGCGGTCGACGGCTATTTCCGCAGGCAAGGATGCCGGATCCACGGCAAAGCCATGGTTTTGGGAGGTGATTTCCACCCGGCCGCTATTCAAATCTTTGACTGGTTGATTCGCCCCCCGATGGCCGAATTTTAGTTTAAAAGTCTTGCCGCCCAACGATTGAGCCAGAATTTGTTGTCCGAGGCAAATACCAAAAATAGGAATTCCCGACTTTAATAGATCACCAACGGCTTGCACCGCATAGCCTAGCGCGGAAGGATCACCCGGACCGTTGGAGAGAAATACACCCGCGGGTTTGTACTGCAAAACTTCCGCTGCGGGAGTGCCCGCGGGCACCACCCGAACTTGAAATCCGCTTTGGCGTAAACGCCTCAATATGTTGTACTTAATACCGTAATCGTAGGCCACGATGGGAATGTCCGCCGGAGGCAATGGCTGGCGTTCCGTACGCGGATTAGGGCTCGGCTCCGGACCGAAAGAAAGCCGGAACTCGGAGCTTTCCTGGTCTTTTTCGTCCCACAGGAAAGACTTAGGATGGGTCACCTCTTTAACGTAGTCGACCCCTTCCAGGCCACCCCATTTTTCGATCCGCTTAAGGGCTTCCTCGGGAGTGATATCTTCGGTGGAAATCAAACCGTTCATGGCCCCGCGAACGCGCAATTTCTTCGTCAAAGCCCGAGTATCGATCCCTTGGATACCCGGAATGCCGTTTTGCTCCAGATATTCAGCCAAACTGGAGTCCGCCCGCCAATTGCTGACGACGGGTGACACTTCACGCACCACGAACCCTGAAACATGGGGCTTCCAAGATTCAACATCTTGGGTGTTGACCCCGTAGTTACCTATCAGAGGGTACGTCATGGTGACGATTTGAGCCTTGTAAGAGGGATCAGTCAGTATCTCCTGATACCCCGTCATTGAAGTGTTAAAACAGACTTCACCGCAGGCGGAAGCTCGGGCTCCAAAGCCGCCACCACGGTACACTGTCCCATCCTCCAGGACCAAGATCGCTTTCATCGTTTCAGACACTGGGGTCGACATGCTAAGTGGGTTCTAGACGGGGTCAAGCGTTATTGCCGGGAATTCACTGGGTTTAACCAGAAAATAATTCAAATCAAGCGGGTTACGTAAAAAAACTATAGGCGTTGTTGAATCTTGGATAAAATGAGCCGCGCGATGGTTTCATCGCCATTCGGCCCAACGAAGATACTAATTTCGGTGAGCCGGAGGCCTTGCTTGGCGAGTTGTATCCGGATGGTTCGATCACTCATCCCGGTGGCCTCCAGTTGAGCGGTCCGGCTATCTTTGCTGCTTTTAACGATGGTAAAGCCTAATTCCCGCGCTCCACCTTGGGCTCCTTTCCAGACCATGCCAAGCGATGAATGTTCCACTGAACGCAGTTCCCCGCGCGCGTAAGTGGGGGAGCCTAAATCCGAATTGGAGGAGTCACTGAGCGAAAAGATGGAGCATCCGGAATTCAAAAGAACCAGGGGCAATAATCCGCACACTAACAGTGCGCGGAGCAGCTTGACGGCTTGTTGTTGCCCGGCCGTCCATGTCGCTTTGCATCGCATAAGGCTAAGACCTTAGAAGAAACTCGGTTCTTTGGATAGACAAAAGCGTAAAAGTGAACGACAAGTACTTTAGAGCATCCCACACTTGGTGTGATTTCCAAGGGAGATTGTGTCCATTTCGGGGGAGGCTGTATTGATATGGGTAACACCGCCGAAGTCAAGGAATGCAAGAACGCGCAGGTCCAATCCAGGTCCGCCATACTCGGGCCGGTGGTGCCCCATCGCGCCCAAGGCTGGAAACGCACAGCGGCGTGGGCCGCGTTCGCTGTAGAACGAATCCTCGCCACTTCCTGGCGGTGCCGCTGGCATGATTTTTCGGGATTGATCGGCGTCGCCGGCCGGGCTCCGGTCATATTCTGCATCTGGCACAACCGGCTGGCGCTATCCATGGTGGTGCATCGCAAATTTCCCAGCAAACTCGCCGCCCTGATTAGCGCCAGCAAAGACGGGGCCTTCTTGGCGGCGGTGCTATTGCGCCACGGCGTGGAGGCCGTTCGCGGTTCCACCAGTCGCCGCGGCCCCCAGGCATTACTGGAACTTAAAGGGCGCATGGCTCGCGGTTATGATACGGCGATCACTCCGGATGGCCCGCGCGGCCCCCGGTATGTCGTGCAAGAAGGCATACTCCATCTGGCTGAAGTGACGGGGTTGCCCATTGTACCGGTAACCTGTAATACCCGCCGAAAGATCTGCCTGAAAAGCTGGGATGGCTTCCAAATTCCCCTGCCTTTCGCTCTTTGCGAGCTGGTTTTTCACCCGCCGATGCTGGTGCCGTCCGGCATATCCGCTGAAGGCCGGGAGGATCTGCGGGCAGCGCTGCAAGCTCAAATGCGCGAAGGCTCCCGGGATTAGCCCGAATTAAGTCTGATACTCAAGCGCCGCCTTATTTGACAGGGGCGATGTCGGCTCGTAGTTTCCCCCGGCCGTATGCTTAATGAATTCGAGCTATCGTTACGATTCTTCTTACAATTAGCCTTTATACTGGGTGTTTGCCGGGTGGTGGGCTGGCTAGCCCGATGCATTCTGCAACCCCAAGTGCTCGGCGAAATGATTGGGGGCATTCTCCTAGGGCCATCGCTATTGGGCTGGCTTTGGCCCGAAGGCCAGGCTTGGCTTTTTCCCAAGCAATCCATGGCGATTCTTTTCTCGGTGAGCCAGCTTGGCCTGGTGCTTTACATGTTTTTATGCGGCGTGGAGTTTCATCAGGAATGGTTGCGCGACCGACTGCGTAGTGCGGCCATGGTATCGGTGGCGGGCATGCTGGCGCCCTTTATCCTCGGTGGCTGCGTGGGTTTCTGGCTGCATGGCGAACCGGGATTCTTCGGCCCTAAAACGCGCGTGTGGAACGGAGCCTTTTTCCTGGGGGCCGCCCTGTCAATCACGGCGTTTCCAGTGCTCTCCCGCATGATCCGGGAACGCGGCCTGACTGGCACGCCGCTGGGCACGCTGACGCTGGCGGCAGGCGCGCTGGACGATGTCACCGCCTGGTGCATCCTGGCGCTGGTGCTGGCGAGTTTCGACCATCATTGGCAAAGCGCCGCGCTGGCCATTGGCGGTGGTTTTGTCTACGCGCTGTTGATTTTCACGGTGGGTCGCAAGTTTTTCTCGTTTCTCGGCGCTTTGGCGGAACGCAAAGGCAAGATAAACCACGATCTTTTCGCGCTGACGCTGGTTTTGGTGATGCTGGGATCGTGGTTTACGGATGCAATCAAGATTTACGCCGTGTTTGGCGCGTTTGTGATGGGGTTGGCGATGCCGCGAGGCTTGTTTGCGGCCGAATTGAAACGTCTGATCGAGCCGCTGACCATGGTGTTCTTGTTGCCGTTGTTTTTCACCTTTTCAGGTCTGAACACCCGCATAGACTTGGTGCGCACACCCGAGCTATGGGTGATTGCGGCCATCATCTTCGCGGTCGCCTGCCTAGGCAAAGGCGGGGCCTGTTACGCCGCCGCCCGACTGCGCGGGGAGGAAAACCGCTCGGCGCTTGCCATCGGCACGTTGATGAATGTGCGCGGGTTGATGGAATTAATCATGCTCAACATCGGTTTGCAATACGGTATCATTCACCAAACGTTATTTACGATCATGGTCATGATGGCGATTGGCACTTCCTTGATGGCGGCCCCGTTGTTCGAATGGGTCTACGGCCGCCAAGCGCGCATTAAGGGCGAATTAGGCGTTATCCCGGTGGATTGAAAACGAGCGCCTTTGGACGGTGGCTCGCAAATCATCCTTCCGTTTGTGTTCCCCCGGACTTTGAGTAGATTAGCCCATGAATTTAGCGAAACGATTCATGACGGCGGCCGCCCTGGGCATGCTGCTTGCGAACCCCCATTACCAAGCTCAAGCCGGAGGCCATTGGCCACAGTGGCGAGGGGTATTGAGGGATGGGGTCGCCACGGACACCGGCCTGCTAAAAAGCTGGCCCGCCGAAGGCCCTCCCCTGGCCTGGAAAACCGTTGGCCTAGGCGGTGGTTTCTCCGGCGTTGCCATTGTCGACGGGAGGATTTTTACGGCAGGGGACGCGACCGACGCCAGTTATGTTTTCGCCCTGGAGGAGGCTGGAGGTAAACCCGTTTGGAGAGCCATGTTAGGCAAGACCGGCGGCGGAAGTGGATATCCCGGCCCGCGTTGCACCCCCACCGTCGCTAATGGTTTAGTCTATGCCCTCGGGCAATTCGGAGACCTGGTCTGCGTCGAAGCGACCGCCGGCAAGGAGCAGTGGCGCACGCGGTTGGAACAGGATTTAGGGGGCAAAATGATGTCGGTTTGGGGGTACTCCGAATCGCCGCTGGTGGATGGGGATTTCGTGATCTGCACCCCTGGCGGACCGGGCGGCACGCTCGCGGCGTTGAATAAAAACACCGGCGCTTTGGCGTGGCGATCCAAGGACCTCACCGAGGCGGCTGCCTATGCCTCGGCAATTGCGATTGATCTCGGGGGCGTCCGGCAATACGCTCAAGTGACCGGCGAAAGTGTCGTTGGCGTGGCCGCCACCAACGGCGCATTACTATGGCGCGCCCCGCGTAAAGGCGCCATTGCGGTCGTCCCCACGCCCATCTTTCATGAAGATTGCATCTTCGTTAGTTCAGCCGACGGCGCCGGCTGCAATTTAATCAATGTCGCCGCCACCAACGGCGCTTTTTCGGCCACGCAAGTTTACGCCAACAAAGTCATGGCCAATCATCATGGCGGAGTGATTCTGCTGGGCGACTATTTATATGGCTACTCCGAAGGCAAAGGCTGGGTTTGCCAGGAATTCAAGACAGGCAAGCTGGTGTGGAATGAAAAAGGCAAGCTAGGCAAGGGGTCGATTGCCTATGCCGATGGCTGCTTGTACTTGCGACTGGAAAAAGACCAGGGCACTGTGGCGCTCATCGAGGCCAGCCCCAAGGGCTATCATGAAATCAGCCGGTTCGATCCTCCCGAGCGCAGCGACAAAAACAGCTGGCCACCTGCGGTGATTGCCGATGGCAAACTGTATTTGCGCGATCAGGATGCGCTCTTGGTTTACGACCTCAAAGCGAAGTGAGGCGGCCTAAAGTCGGCCAGCCCACCGTCACCGGGAAGGAACCTCGGAGGCCGCCGGGGTAATGAGTATGGCGCCGGACATGCCCGCCCCTGCCAAGCGCGCGTCGATCCGATTGCCCTCGGCCGACACTCGGGCGCAATCTTGCACGCGAATTGCATAATGGCCGACGTCGCGAACCGGTTGTCGGCAAGTTTGTTCCAAAGTGTTTTCCTGGATCTTCAATCCCTCCACCCCCACCGCGAATATTCCCGCTTCCGCCGTACCTATAATATGGTTACCCAAGAAGGACACGTCACGATGAACCCCGGGTTTAACGGGGTAGGCGAAATTCTTCAGATAGGCCACCGCGCACAGGGCCGCTTCCGCCGAAGCCCCGCCCTGATTGCAGTTTTCGAAACGATTATTACTTACCGTGACCTGGCGCGTGCCGATGCTTTCATAAAAATGCACGGTTTCGGTGAGCACCAACACCCCGGCCGAAGTGCAATGTTCGAACACGCAACCATCGATCAAAGCATCGCGCGTTTGGCAGAGCACCCCACGCGCGCGATTGGCGCGAACGGTGCAACGCAACATCCGGAGTTTGGGCGCGCGCGAAGCGTTACCCAGCACATCCCCTTCCCGCAGTTCTTCGGGCAGAGGCTCGGTGAATTCGACGCGATGCAGGTTGCCCTCCCCGGATTCGAGCTTAGCCAAGCGCACTTGGCCGGAAGCAAAAGCGGACAACGTGTCGACATGCGCCATTTCCAGCGAATCACCCGCGTCCGGCAAATCCACCATCTTGAGATTATGCCGGCCCAGCACCGTGTGGTCGTCCAAGCGTTTTTGCACGGTGAGATAGAGGCCGCTCTTGATATTGGCGCCATCATCGCCCATGCCTTCAAAAAAACAGTCCTCCAAAGTCACCGTCCCTTTGCAGCCGCCAAAATGCGTGGCGTCGGCCGTGGCGGACATCAGCCTGCCCGAGCCGGGGCGAATGCGCACTTGGAATCGGTCAAGCGTCACATTGGTGCAAATCGCGCTAACCATGCCCATGCCGGGAGCGCAATAAACGGTGACCTCGCTGACTTTCACCTCCGAACACCGGTGAAAGACCAGCGCATTATGGCCGTACACTTGATGGCGCAAGACAAGCAATTTGCCCACGGGAACATTGATTTCGCGCGTCAGATGGACGCGAAGCACTTGTGGCGACACCAATTCGGTGCGCTCGACACTGTCGTAAACGTCTAAGTCGCGCCCATCGGGCAAACGTGCGCCAGCGTGATACGTCATAAACGCGCCCACCGGCTCGCCACCTTTGACCGGATACGCGTCCAGCACTTTGACATCGAAAAAACGGGGAGTGGTCGCAATGACGGTACCTTCTGAAAACGGTGGCCGTTCCCAGTCTATCGCCAGTCCGCGCACGGTGACATTGGCGCATTCACTAAAGGCAAAAATCGAAGCCGAACCGCTCATCATGAGTTCGGCCCCCTGCCCCTCGATCAGCAATCCATCCAGGTGCGATAGCGGAAACAGCGTGTCGGATCGTTCCGGGTTACCATTGGCCCGCAGATGGTACCGGCCTTTCGGAATCACGATGCGCTTGTCCCCTTTGACTTGCGCTTCCTTTAAGGCGGATAAAAAAGCGGCGGTATCGTCCTTGCCATCATCCGGCACCGCTCCGAATTGGGTGACTTCAAGGGCCGGCAACGAGGCGGTCATCCAAAAACACAGGAAGAGAATTACCGGTCGCCGTAGCGATGCGTCTCGAAAAGCGATCGCAACCGCGAACGTTAGAGCAAATTGGATGTTTTGCATGCCTTTTCATAACCCGGCGTTGGGACAATTGAAATGCAAATCCAGGCTTACCGCCAAGACGGTGGGATAGAATACAATTCCTGGACAGGTATTTGGTTGTCCGGCTAGGCGCGAACGAGGGAAGCTGCCCCAGCGGACGCTGACCGAGTGAGCCACGCCTCCGGACGGACAAAGAGCTAACCGAAAATTTGGTCTATCCCGCCGTCTTGGCAGTAGGACGGCGTCAACTACCTAAGCCGACGGTCGCAGAAGGCATCCGCGTAGAGCGCTTCAAAATCGGTGACGGTTAATGGCCGGGGATTAAACCCAGCGGTCCATTGCCGCGCGGCCTCCTGCGCCAACCGCGGAATCTCGCTCGGATCGATGCCCAGACAAGCCAGCGATTTGGGCAAGCCAGCTTCGTCAAGCAGCCATTCCAACCGGGCGATCAAGGCTTCGACGGCCAGGGTGGGATTGCCGTCATTGTGCGCGATTTTCGCCGCCAGAGCAAAATTCACGTAGGCTTGTTTCGCTTCGGGCAGTTGGGAATTATACCGGATGACCGCGGGCAGCATCAAACCGACCGCTTGCCCGTGAACAACCCGGTGATGGGCGGTCAAAGGATTGGCGGCCGCATGGGCCGCGCCGAGCATGCTATTCTCAATCGCCGTCCCCGCTAGCGCCGCGCCGAGCAACATGCGGCCCCGGGCCGCCAGGTTGCCCGGTTCGCGCAATACCTGCTGAAAACTGGAAAAGGACAACCGGCCAGCCTCATACGAAAACAGCAGCGAAAGCGCGTGTCGTTTGCGGGTTACCGCCGTTTCCACGGCATGCGCCAGAGTATCGATGCCGGCGAAAGCGGTTACCCGAGACGGTTGGGAGACGGTTAAACAAGGATCGAGGATCGCGACCCGCGCGGCGGCTTTGGGATCGCCGCAGGCCATCTTTTGGTGCGTGTCTTCATCCGCAATCAACGCGAAAGACTGGCATTCGCTGCCCGTGCCGGCGGTGGTGGGAATGGCGA
>DBTJ01000127.1:23202-23330 GCA_002306985.1 Verrucomicrobia bacterium UBA1319 | reverse complement strand
GGTGGTGGGAATGGCGATCAACGGCAACATGGGTTGCGTGGCTTTGCCGACACCCCAATAATCCCGCATCCGCCCGCCGTTGGTCACGAGAAAATTGGCGCCTTTGGCGGTGTCCATGCTGCTGCCGC
>DBTJ01000127.1:22043-22941 GCA_002306985.1 Verrucomicrobia bacterium UBA1319 | reverse complement strand
TGTCCATGCTGCTGCCGCCACCCAATCCCACGAATGTATCCGCGCCCGCGTCGCGAGCCGCTTGAGCGCAACGTTCCACGCAGTTGGTGCCCGGATTCTCCACCACTTGATCGAAACAGGCCACGGTCATGCCCGCGTGCTCCAATAAGTCTCGAACTCGATCCAGATGTCCGGCGGCCGCAATGCCTGGGTCTGTTACCAGCAAGATTTTTCGCGCGCCAAGTTCGCGCGCTATTTCGTGCGCGCGCGCCACGCTGCCTTCACCGAAAACGATCCGCACTCGCGAGTGATAATCAAACGCGACTAAGGATTCGGGGTTGGTTTCTTCGGCAGCCATGTTAATCAGGCAATTTCGAGGGATCTCCGTTTATATAAAAACTCGAATAGATTACCTTCATGCGGTTGGTCCCAGGAAACCCGCATGGTTGAGATGGGGCCCAAATTCAAGCGTTCAATTAATGGGGATTCCAGCAAGGCGGCGGATAAAGCCGGATCTTTCGTTATCGCGGTAACCACCAGTGAGGGACCGATCTTTTGCGGCGCTTCCGATTGCGCGCACGGCACGACGCTGGCGTAAGGGAAAAGAAATTCCCGATTAGCCAAGGGATGCTCAAAGGCAGCGCAATGCACGATAGTGGGACGCAAGTAGACCGCTCCTTCAAAGCGGGTTTTACGCGGACCGTCACGGTGCTTGGCCGTGACTTCTTCCGCTCCCGGAATGCGCAACCCCTCCTCGATCGCGTGGTCGATAAAGTCGGCCATTTTCGGATTGGCGAAAGCCGACAGCCGGGCGTTTTCGTCATGGGCTGGCAACGGCGCGACGGGGCCCAACCGCTCCGCCAAGGCGGCCGCTATTTCGCGGGTGTGCCGCGAGGCCACCACGGTGGAGGCGTTGATG
>DBTJ01000127.1:14102-21794 GCA_002306985.1 Verrucomicrobia bacterium UBA1319 | reverse complement strand
GGTGGAGGCGTTGATGCAGCTGCGCCCGCCATTATCGGCGATCGAGGCGGCTATGATCTCAAGATAGCGGGGCCATTCATCCACGGCATCATCGCCCAGAATAATTTTGCTGTGCCCTGGCCCATGGATTTGATAAGCGGGATTATTGGCGTAGGGTGCGGTGGTGTTATGATCCCCAAACACCAGCGCGCGACCGCAGCCGCGCAACAAAGTGGCCGCGCCTTCATGATCGGATGGATAAAAACCAAACGCCTCCGCAGGACAGCCCGCCGCGATAAAAGCCTGGATCAAGCGGTACGGCGTCCATGGTTCCTCGCGCCCCGGCTTAAGCATGACGGGAATTTTCAAAGGGATGGCGGGGAGCCATAAGGAATTCACGCCCGGGGAATTGCTCGGCATCACCAAGCCAAGGCTCTTGGTGGTGGGATAAAAGCTCAGGCGCGTGCCCGATTGCTCGCCAAATCCCCGCTCCAGCACCCCTAGATCAATCCCCCGTGTGAGACCGTTCAGAATCAAACGCATATTCTGAAGCGCACTCGATATCTTGAGCATGTTGCGTCGAACCATGACGTGGGGCAGCCCGCTCGTCGCCGATAAGGCCGCGATGTAAGCCTCGGGTGTTTGCGTCTGATCTCCCAGAGGTAAAGCGGCATTCAGAAACAATCCGGCGGCTTGGGTGCAGATTTCAAGCAGGCGCTCAAGCGAGAGGCGCTTCAAAGCCCGACGCGATTCCTCAACGCGCGCTAAATCTTTGCGGATGGCGCCGGCATTGACCTGGCTGATTTGCGCCAGCGGCTGGCCCGTACGGCAGTCGTTCACGCTGGCTTGGTCCAGACTCGTGTAAGGCTTGCCAAGGCGGATGGCGGGTATATGAGGGAGCATGGCGGGCATCGGGATGGTTAGTAAACGCCCTCGACAATGGTTTTTTCCATGGCGCCAAAAGGTCGCACCTCGCCAACGCCATCCCATGGATATAATTCGCAAGGTGGACGGCGGACGGCTTCATCGCGCTCCAAAAAACGGGGCATGAAGAACTCCTGAGTCAGCGTGGTTAATTCGACCCGTCCCCATTCGCCGTATCCTTTCTCCTGACTGGTGTTTTGCGGGTCCACAATCCGCAGCGTGGCGCGCGGCTGGGGCGCGTGATAGGTGAGGGAGTAATTATCCTCGGGACGCAACGGTCGGCTGGCGGCAAGCCCCATAAGCGTGTTCCCGTAAGTGGCGGCAAAACCAATGCGATTTTCCAACACTTCTTCGATCAAGAAACGGACCGTTTGCGGAGTCATGCTCGTTCCGCCGCAGAACACCCCGCGAATGCCCGCTTCGTAGAGGTTGATCTTTTCCCCCATCGCTTCGAGCAATTTCGGCGTGGTGAAGAGCGCGCTGACTTGCCGATGTTTAAGGATGGTGACCGCCTGATCGATCACGTGATCCAGGTACGCGCGGGCGACATCGAATTGCTTCGCCGCCAGTACTTTTTTGACCCAGCGCGGATCCAAATCAATGAAATAGCAGGAACAACCCCGCACGTTGGCGAGATGCTCGATAGCCAGCCGCAAGCGGCGCGGACCGGTGGGGCCCGCCATCAACCAATGCTGGCCGCGAGGGAAATGCTCATCGGATAAGGTTTTGGAAAACTCGCTGTAATCGGTTTTATAATCTTCCCAGCCGATTCTCTGCTTGGGCATACCGGTGGTGCCACCGGTTTCGAAGATGTTAAACGGCCGACCTTGGTACGTTTTAGGCACCCAAACCTCGTTGGGCAAATCACGGAGCCATTCGTCCTGAAAATGCGGAAATTTCAGCAGATCGCCCACGGTTCGGATTTCTTGGACCGGATTCCAACCGGCTTTGCCGGCCCATTCCAGCCAGAAAGGGCAGCCCGTTTCCGGGGAAAAATGCCAACGAATGATGTCGCGCAGGTGCGCGTCGAGTTTTTCGCGGGCGGCGGTTACGGCAGTTTGAATTGAAGCATCCATAGTGATCGATCTTCGGAATATTAAGCGGCGTCTTTCCGGGCTTGGGTGGTTTCAAAATATTTGCGAATCGTCTCGGTGCTGGGTGGCCGAGTGGCCAGTGAAAAAACGATCATGAGAATGGCCGAGCCAAACACCATGGGAACCACTGGCAGGAACCCATACGAAGTAACATTGGCGGTCGAACGGTCGAATAAATGACCGAGCGCTGGAAAAATGACCGCCGCCGCCTGTCCTGGCTTTGGGGCCATGGCGTTGGAATAGTTTTGCAGCCACCAGACGGCCGCCAGGCAGAGGGCCACCCAAAGCGTCGAGGCCAGCGCCCCATACTTGGTGCTCCGCTTCCAGAATAACGCGGCGACCATGACCGGCGCCATGGCGGCGAAGCCTGAAAACGCGAAGCGGACGGCCAGCTCAAAAATGCTTTCCGGGGTGACTAACGCCACGACGTAAGCAATGGCCGTCACCACCACAATGAACCCCCGCGCGAAATGAACGCTGCCTTTTTCTCCGTATTTTTCTTTGCCTCCGTAATGGCCGAACAAATCCTTCGTAAACATGGTGCTGACCGCGAGCACTTGGTGGGTATCCGAGCCCATGACCGCCGATATGATGCCCGCGCCTAAAATGCCCGCCAGCCAGACCGGGGCGTTTTCCGTGAGCATGCGCAAGAGAATGCCATCCGGATTTTTCATCCCGGGATAAAGGTGCGCGCCGATGACTCCCAGAAACACGCAGGGCAGCCAGATCGCCATGATCGCCAAAGGATACAGTACCACCGTGCGTTTAAAGGCGGTGACTTGGCGCGCCGCAAAACACATGATCGCCATGTGCGGAAACATGATGGAAGAGAGCGGGATTAAGGTGTAACTCCAAAAATATCGTTCCGGCATGCGCTCCCGAGTCACCAGAAAGGAGGTTTTGGTATCCGCCGACATGCTGGCAATGCGTTCACCGAAGCCGCCGGGCAAATGCTGGCTGATGACGGCCAGCGCGACCACGCCAAACAGCAGGAAGAGGATGGTTTGAAAAATGTTCACCCACACCGTGCCCCGCATGCCTCCGAAAAAGACGTTTACCGTGACGACGAGGGCGACCACCAGGCAACCCGCCCAATAGGAAACCATGCCCCCGCTAATATCGTGCAACACCCGTCCTCCACCCATGATGCTAATGATCATGTAAGGCACCAGCATCACCACGCTTAAAATAAAAATGACGGTGCCAATGCCGGAGCATTCCCAGCGGTCGCGAAAAAAAGCAACTTGGGTCTGGTGCCCAAACCGTTTCCCAATCGCCCACAACCGGGTGCCGATAAAGAAAATCGTCAAGGGAATGAGAAATCCCGAAGAGGCGGCCATGAGTCCGTAGATGCCAATCCCTTGCCGATATGCCTGTCCGGAGCTGCCCAAAATCGCGAAGGCCGTCATGTTTGTGGCAAAGATGGACAGGAAGAACACCATCGAGCCCACGGTGCGCCCAGCAAGGAAAAAATCCTCCGTGCTGGCTTTGGATTGCCGGAACGCAACGCTGCCGATAATGGCGATCACCAATAAGTAGATGCCGACGACGATGACCGGTATCATGCGCGCCCTTCCTTTGGCGGGCTCGCGGGTTTTTCTGGCGCGGCGGACTCCAAATGCTTCGGCCAGGCGAAGCGAACAAGCACCGCCATCATAATGGCCGCGAGTATCGAATAGCCGGCTTGATAAGCCAGCCCGACCGGTAGAATTCCGAATATGATCGGGTGCGCGGTTCGCCAATTCCAGAAATCCTGGTGCAACACGTACACGGCGATTACCATCAGTGTGAGTAGAGTTTTTTTCATGACCATGCGAGCTGTCGTCCCTCAGGGCGCGGCTGCCGGAATTGGCGTGGAGTCGTTATGCAGCGCGTAAAGATAACTGTTCGACGCGATGTAAAGCACGCCGTTAGCCACAATCGGCGTGGAATACACCGGAGCCCCCAGTTCGGTGACGCTTAATAACTTTTTCTCCTTGCTGGCCGCCAGGATCACTAGATTGCCATCCTCGTCACCACAAAAGACTTTGCCATCAGCCACCAGGGTTGAACCCCAAATGTGCGCTTTGTGGTCATGGGTCCAGTAAAGCTGACCCGTCTCCGCGTCGAAGCAATAAGTGAACCCGGAGAAATCGTTGACGAAAAGCAGCCCCTCGGGGGTGATGGAAACGGTGGAAATGCTGCGATTGATCTTGTCGTACGACCATATTTTCCCGGTCTTGGTTATGTCGCCGGTTTTTGTGGCGTCAATGCAGGTAATGATGCCGATGCCTTCACCATGTTCGGGATCCTGCCCTACGGGCACGTAAATCCGATTCTTCCAAAATACCGGCGTGGCGTTGATCTCGCTGGGGCCCTCGGCGGCGGGATATTTAATCGGCTTGCCGTTCTTGATTTTCCGCTCCGGCGGATTGCAATCGAACCACCATACTTTCTTAAGCAGGTTCTCTTCACCTTCCTTTGCCGGGGTTGCGTCAAAGGCGTAACACACCCCGTCACCGCCGCCAAAAAACACCTGCCATTTACCGTTAACCTGGCCCGCGGAAGGCGAGCACCACATGCCATGGAATATGCGCGGGCCAATGTGCGCGTCATCTTCTCCCAGCAGTTTGCCGGTGCGCTTGTCGACGGCGATCAAGCTGGGCGCGTTGGGCGAGGGAATGTTAACGTGGGTCCAATCCTGGCCATTGGAAGTGCAGACATAAAGAATGTCCCCCACGACCAGAATCGAGCAATTCGAAGCATTATGCGGAAACACTCCCAAGTCATCCATCATGTCGTAGCGCCACAGAATATCGGCATCTTTAGCGCCGATCTTGACCTTCGGCTTGCCTGGGCCCGCGGCGTATTGAGCTTCCTCTTGAAACGGGCCATCGTTGCCATTGGCCATGCCTTCGAGATCTAAGCAAAGAACTTCGCAACGGCTGGTAACGACATAAACGCGGTTGCCTTCGACGCACGGGGACGCCAGCAACCCGAGGTTTTCCCAGTCGTTCACCTTGCCCGAAGCCAGCTTGGGCACCACCAATTGCCAGAGCAATCCCCCGGTCTTTTCATCCAGACACATCAGGATGCTCCGGTCGCCTTGATGCTGGGGGTCGCGCGGGAATTCGTTGTTTGTGCCCACCAAAACTTTACCGCCAGAGACCACGGCGTTTCCATACGATTGCGACCCCAGTTTCGCCACCCACTTCACATTCTTCGTGGTACTTAAGTCGATTTCCACTCCGTCCGCCTTGGGTTTGCCGGGCTCGAAATGGTCCGGCAACCCCGTGGCCGGGGAGTACATGTTGCGACCGGGATCGTTGCCACCCCAGCGCGGCCAGTCTTCCGCCGGCAGTCGTAAGGTTCCGGTCGCTGCCAACGTGGCCGCGAATAGTAGATTTGCAATACGGTGTGGCTTCATGTTGGTTAATCGTTCGCGGTGACAAGGATGTTTTTCAAGTAAACCCGCATGTCTTGAGGTGAAAAACCAAATAATCCCGGGCTGCCGGTTTGGCTGGCATGGCGATGGGGAGCTTCGAATGTCCAGGCGGCAGGCTCGGGCTCGCCGGATTTCCAGGCTTTGCCGCGGATCACACCAGAGCCGTCAGTCGCCACATCGACCCGGGATTTGACCGTATACCAAGTCTTTGGCGACCAGGAAAACGGCGTCGAAAACCGGAATAGTTCTTGGTTGGAGCAAATCTCCAATTTCTGCTCGTTGCCTTTGAGAACGATTAGGTAACGCTGATTGATAACGCCCACATCGGACATTTTTCGGCGGTTGCCATCGCTCATGACTTCGGCGGTGACGGTGTAGTTTTTCGCTTCCGGTTCGCCGATGAACACGAAGGCCCGCTGGAAGAATTTGTTGTCCACCGTTTTGGCCAGAACTTTTGTTCCATCTAAATCACGAATCTCGAATTTGACTCGGGCGCCGATCCACGCCAGTGGCGGATAAGCGAAAGCGGTGGGCGGCTCGAAGGCATTGGTGGTGGTTTGATCCAGCTGGAAGCCCAAAAAATCTTCACGCATGGGAAAGTCAGGTAAGGCCCGGCCGCGAAAGAACCCTTTCAAACCTTGATATTCGGCCACAAAGGCGCCGGCGGAAGGGGTGGGAGATACATCGGCCACGAGGGTTCCATCCGGTTTAAACGTGGCTTTCATTTTGGATTTCACCTTCGCGGTGGGAGGAATAAAAGCATCCCATCGCACGGCGCCGGGTTTAATGTTCTCTTGGACGACAAAGCCATTGGTATCCAGCGAGCGTACCCGGAAGGACGCGCTGGCGCCGGGCTTGAGGAGCACTTCGGCGGGAATAATCTGGAGCTGGGTTGGCGCTCCCGGAGCCGGCCACTTCTCCTCGGCCATTGGCGCGGGCACTCCGCTAGAATCGCCGGGCTTGCCGAAGCAATACAACTTGCTCGAAGTCTGAACGTATACTTTTCCATTGAAGGCGGCGGGTGTCCCAAAACAACGGCCATCGAGCTGGGCGTGGCACAGAATCTTGCCCTCGGTATCGCCGGGTTGAATGATGTAGAAAGCACCTTTGGATCCCGCGTCACTTTGGTTGCCATCCTTGGAATCAGGGTCCTCCAGGATGGGCGCATAAAGGAGTCCATTCGCAAAGAGCGGGCAGGCGTTTCGCTGTTCGATGCCTAGCTTCAATTTCCAGAGTAATTTCCCGGATTGCGCGTCCACGGAGCATAAATCGCCTTTTTCAGCCACCATATAAACGCGATCTCCGGCTAAGATGGGCGAGCTGGTGGACGAGGAAATATCGCAGGTCCAAAGTTCGAGCTTCGCCCGCTCGATTACCACCGGGCCATCCGCTCCGCGCGGCGTGATGCCGTGCGGTATTTTCAAAGCCACCATGTGGCCTAATTCATACGGGGTGCCAAACACCGCGATGATCTTATCGTCGTGGTGCACGAGCACGGTCGCGTTAATGCCCGCTTTGAAAAGCGGCACGCGCCAAAGCGGTTCTCCAGTGCGGGCATTGACGCAAACCACCGAGCCATCGCCCGTCGCCGAATAGAACACCCGGCGGCCGTCGAGCCAGCTGAGAATGGGATGCGAAAACGAGTTGTCCTTAGGCCGGTCCGCCGGGCTGGAGGCCCAGACCAAATCGCCGGACTGCTTGTCGAACGCATAAAAACGATCGCCACCCACCCCTTGCACCCCCCAGTTGGCCGTAATGCCGCGAGTGATGACCAACTCGCGGTCAATGACTGGCGAAGCGGTGCGACTATTCGGAAAAGTCAGCCGGCCGAAAGCCTCCATCATCTCGCGCTTCCAAAGCAAGCGGCCATCCGAAGTGAAGGCGGCCAGCAACCCTTGGGTGCCCTGGATGAAAACGTTGCCGGTTTCGGAATCCACCGTTGGACTGGAAGTCGCGTAACGGTAATACACGGTGTCGCTCAAATAATCATTAAACAAGCTCTGCCAGCGCAATTCGCCGGTTTCCGCGTCGAAACACGCAACCCCTTCCCGCAAGTCCGGTCCCTCTCCCAAATACCCCATCACATAGACGTGGCCGTTGGCGATGACCGGCGTTCCCTTGCCAGGGAAATTAGCGGTCCACAAGAGATTGCCATTTTGGGTCGCGACCGTTTCCGGCAGTCCCGTTTCACGGGTCACGCCACTTTGTTCCGGGCCGCGCCAGCTCAGCCAACCGGTTGCGGCGGGCGCGCTGTGAGTGCTGGTCGAAAAT